>DAOPZW010000160.1:0-2849 GCA_035353595.1 Elusimicrobiales bacterium
GCCGGATGGCGCTGAACTCGCCGTATACATACACGCCGTTGCCCAACGGGGCGTTGACATTTATCCCCTGCAGGGTAACGCTGTCATTGTAAATTATAAATCCGGTGCCGCTCTCCGGCTGCACCAGCGGCGCGGAACTGACAAAAGTCGGGTCCGCCATTATGCTCAGGCGGAAACCGTTGGTGTTGATGTTCTGCACGTTAACCGCCTCGGCATAGGTCTGCGTGTCGCGTATCACCACGCAGGTATTGGTGCTCAGCGTCGTGGGCAAAACATTCAGAGCGGCCTGTATGGCGGTAAAGTTGGAATTGCCGTCCTGGGCCACATCCACCGCGGCGTTGCAGCCGGCGGGCAGGTCGCCCCATTCCACGTAATGCCCCGGGTCATTAACGAACAGCGTCCCGGACTTGGCCCCTTTAGGCTGCCGCATGGTAATGCGGGAACCGGTCCCCAGCGCGCTGGCGTTCACGTTCACCGACATGCCGGAATAATTGAAGCCCACCGCAGTGAAGGTAGCGACGAACTGCCCGCCCAGGAAGTTGATGGCCGTGGCCCCGGGCGTCAGGTTCTGGAAGGTCATGCTGGTTATGGACAGCGCCGCCCCCTGCGCCTGCGCCGCTATCTGCACGCCGTATTTGCAGCCGGTTATAATGTTGGAAGAAAGATCGATACTTCCCGAATTCGGGTTTACCAGGAAAACGCCTTCGCCCTGCGGGGCGCCGGCCACTATGCTGGTGGCCAGCAGGAGGTTAAAACTCCCATTCTTCAGGATAAGTCCCGTACCGTCGGACTCTCCGCCGGCCAGGAAGCTGCCCCCGATCGCGGTGCCGGTCGAACCGCCAACGCTCGCGCCGATGTAGCCGCGCGCGTAGGAATCCAGCACCGTATTGGATGAAGCTCCGTTGAAATACAGAGCCGAATAACCATTGCCGGAACTGGTTACCGTACTTCCCCTGATACTATTGAGAGCGGAACCGGCGATGAATGCCGCCCCGTTGCCGCTATTCGTAATATAGCTGCCGTAGAAGTCGTTAACCGAACCCGTTATTTCCACGGCCGCTTTTCCCGTAGAGTGGGCGCTTACCGAGCTTTGCGCCACCGTATTATTGTTGGCGCCCGTCTGGAGACGCAGGCCATATCCGGTGTTCGAAAGATTGTGTATCAGGCTGCCGTAGAACTTATTGTGGGCGGCCGACAAAAGGTCCACCGCGCCGGCATTGGAGATCTGGCTGGTAACGGTGCTCAGCCTGAGCTCGTTATAATTCGAATTATTGTACAGGTACACGCCCACATTGGACAGGTTGGTTACCGTGCAGGAACTTACGGTGTTCGAAGAAGAGTCTTCAAAGAACACCGCCGGCCCGGAGGCTTTGCTGGCCACGCTGCTCTGTATCACCTCGTTGAATTTAGCCTTAGCCTGGAATTTTACCGCGGTGGCCTGCTTGCCGTAAATGTAGCTGCCGGTCAGCGTATTCGAAGCGACGGCTTCGAAATAGACCGCGGCATAGCTGGGACCCGTATTGGTTATCGTACTGGAGTATACGTGGTTCATATCGGCGCCGTTAAGGAAATGAATGACGGCGCCATCAACGTTATAGGCAAAGATGTCCGACAGGGTATTCGAGGAGGACGCGGAAATGAAAATGGTGCGCTTGCCGCCGCCACTGGCTGTTATCGTGCTTTGGCTGATCTTATTGTAGCTGGAGCCCATGGATAGCACCGCAGCGTCGGCCGCGCTGCTGAAGAGGTAAGTGTCGGTAACGGTATTGGAAGAGGCTCCGTTATTAAACCAGAGGGGGTAACCGGTAGTGCTGGTAAAGGTGCTGTGTTCGATAGCGTTGAACAGGCCGGACTGCACTTTCAAACCATTAGCGCCCTGCGTGGTTACGCTGGAATAAGAGACCGTTCCCTGGTTTGAAAGCAGGATGCCCGCGGCTGAAATGTAGCCGTTGGAAACAATGTTGACGCTTGAGATCCTGACGCAAAGATTAGGCGCCTGCACGCCGTAGGTCACCGTATTCGTGGAGAAAATATTTATCCCCTGGATAGTAACACTGTCGTTGAGTATCTTGAAAGCGGCTTCGGCGCCTTCGGGCGGGATAACCACGGGCGCGGAACTCACGAAAGTCGGGTCCCGCATTATTGTCAGCCGGTAGCCGGTGCTGCCGAAGCCCTGCACGGTCACCTGCTCGCTGTAGGTTTCGGTGTCGCGTATCACCACGCAGGTGTCCGCGGTCAGGGGGGCGGGCACGCTATTTATGGCGGCCTGGATGGTGGCTACCGGGGCCGCGCCGTTCTTGCCCACGTTCACCGCATGCACGCAGCCGGCCGGCGGCTGGAAATTATCCGCCAGTATGGCGTAGGGCCCGGCCGTGCGCACATTGCCGGCCAGGTCGCTGACGGTGAACTTAACCTGGTTGGTGGCGCCGCAGGGAGCGACGCCGCCGCAAGTAACCGCGCTGGTGGACTGCGCCAAATTCAGGCCGGCAGCGGTCAGCGTCTGCGCGTCGGCGGACCCGTCCGTGCCGGTCATTGCGGCAGCGGATACCGGCGAGAACGCCAACACATCGCCGGCACCCGCGACCCCACCCTGCCCCGCGTAAAGCTTGCCATTATAGACGCCCAGTGATAATATGCCCGACTGCGCGCCGTCATAACTCGCAGTCCAACTGCCCCCGTCATAGACCAGCACATCGCCGGCACCCGTGGTATACCCCTGCCCGGCATATAGCTTGCCGTTATTGGCGGCTAGCGAATATATCCCCTCCTTCGCACCATCATAACTTACGGACCAACTGTCCCCGTCATAAACCAGAACATCGCCGTCACCGGCACTGTTTCCCTGGCCG
>DAOPZW010000160.1:2949-6657 GCA_035353595.1 Elusimicrobiales bacterium
GCGTAAAGCCGGCCATTATAGACGGCCAATGAATTTATCGCCTCCTGCGCGCCGTCATAATTCACGGACCAATTGCTCCCGTCATAAACCAGCACATCGCCGTCACCGGCACCACTTCCCTGACCGGCGTAAAGCCGGCCATTATAGACGGCCAATGAATTTATCGCCTCCTGCGCGCCGTTATAACTCACAGACCAACTGCTCCCGTCATAAACCAGCACATCACCCTCACCCGCGGTATACCCCTGCCCAGCGTATAGCTTGCCATTATAAACGGCCAGTGATGCTATGGCCGACTGCGCGCTGTCATAACTCACAGTCCAACTGCTCCCGTCATAGACCAGCACATCACCGTCACCTGCACTATTCCCCTGTCCGGCGTAAAGTTTGCCGTTATAGACGGCCAGTGAATATATCGCCTCCTGCGCGCCGTTATAGCTCACAGACCAACTGCTCCCGTCATAAACCAACACATCGCCGTCACCTGCACTATTCCCCTGTCCGGCGTAAAGTTTGCCATTATAGACGGCCAGTGCATATATCTGCTCCTGCGCGCCGTTATAACTCACGCTCATGCCTTCCGTCAGCCAGGAATAGCCGGCATTGGTGGAATACATCACCCCGAAGCCGCCGGGGCCGGCGGCCGTGCTTACCATGAGGCCGGAATAAATATCCTGCACCGTGACCTGGGCGGTGGCGGCTCCGGCCAGGCTGTTCCAGTCCTGCTCGCCCAGCCAGCTGCCGTCGGCTTTCTTACTCTGGAAGCCGGCAGCCGCGGGGCTGGAGAAGTCGGTCCGGAAACTCAGGGTGGAAGACCAGGGCCCCTGCTCGGAACCGCTGACCAGCGCCACGCGCCAGTAAAAAGTGGTATTGTCGGCCAGGGCGAAGGTGGAAACATAAATTCCGTCCGTGAAAGCCACGCCGGTGCTGTGCACCACGGCGGGGGTGGAAATAGCCACCGCGATATTGCCGGGGGCGAAAGTTTCGTCGCCGGCGGACGCCTGCAGGAAATAATAACTGCCGGGGTCCAGCGCGCCGATGGTAGAGGTGCTGGGCCCCTGCCAGTTAAAAGTGAAGGTGCCGGTGCTGACCGGCCCCGAAGGCCAGACGGGCGTGGAAAGCTGCACGGAAGGACCGGGCAGGAACAGCGCCGCGCCGCTGCCGCCGGCGGCCGCCCCGTTGCCGGGGTACAGGTCCTGCGCGCGGACAGGGGCCGCGGCCAGTCCCAGGGCGGCGGCCAGCGCAGCGGCAAATAGCCTTCTTACACCCTCTTTTTTCAAGAGGCGCGCAATAATTTTATTCCGGCCGCGCATCATAGTGTGCCGAACCGCGTCCGACCCGCATTTCGTTTACATCCCGGCTATTTCCGTTACTTCCACTCTTTCGCCCGTCAAATAATCATATAGCAAACAGCGTCCCCAACTGCTTCCCTTAAGGCGTCCTGGCGCCGCGCGCGCCGATATTGTAGCTGCGATGAGTGCCGGCCCAGGCGGCGTAGTAGCGATCGGACACACGCGCGTATGTCGCGCTGATGTCAAAGCTGCCGCCGCGCATGCCTTTTTCAACGAAATCTTCACCGGGCCAGCTGCCCGGCAAGGCCGTTGTGCCGTTGCCGTTACCGGGAACCGGCGCAAAGCCGCAGTTGATCACTTGTTCATATACATTCCCCGCCAGATCCGCTATTCCATAAGGAGACGCGCCGGTCTGCTCCGGCGCGCGGTAAATATCCCCGCTCAGATAACGGCCGCCGTCCAGCACCTTATTGCCGCCGGCCACGCCGTTATAATTCATGAAATTTTTGGTATGGGTGCCGCCCTCTTTGGGGTGATAGGTCACGGTATCGGGCTGGGCCGAGCCCCACGGGTAAACGCGCGCATCGGGCACATCGGGGGACACATCCCTGGCGGCTTTTTCAAATTCCATCTCGGTCGGTGGCCGCAAGGCGGCCCAGTTCAGGAAACTCCAGGCATCCCGGGTGGAAAGATAATTCTTGGCGGCATCGCGGTCCCCTGCGGCGTATCTTGCGGGATAAGTTCCGGCATTCGTCATCTGGTGGCCGTAGGCGGCTTCCACAGCATACAGAGCCTGCGCCGCACCGGAAGGCAGCATATTAAGGAAATCAGCGTACAACCCCTGCGTCAGCTCATAGCGCATAAGGTAAAAAGAGTTATACCCGTTGGGCCAGTCAGCGGCGGAACCGGCGGGTTTTACGGCGACAGAATTCACCAAAGTATCGCCGGCCAGGTTATTAGCAGCGGCTCCGCCGATATTGCCCGCGTTATACACAAAGTTCCCCGTCGGCACCTTCACCATGGAGATGGCGAACACCTTCACCAGCGCCCCGGCTTCGCTCACGCCGTCGGCGGCATAATCCCATACCACGCTGGCCGTGGCTTCCCACAGGGCGTAGCTGGCGGTATGGTTTATGAACGCGCCTTTCCTGTCCGAGGCCACGATCAACGCCCCGCCAACCCCCACGCCGCCGCCTTGCGTCAGCGTGGCGTGGTTCCAGGTGCCTTCGGCGCCGGCCTGCGTTGAGAACTTCACAAAGATCCAGTCCGCGGTATTATAGCTGCCGCCATTGGGCGTAACGGCCGCCAGCACATTATTCTCACGCAGGTTAAAGTTTATCCGCACCGCCATGCCGGTGGCGCCCGACAGCGAAACACCCGAGACATCCAGGTTATTCACCGGGGATTCCGCAGCAAAATCCCGTGTGGCCAGGGAGGCTGTGGAAGACCACGGGCCGTAGAAAGGATTTTCATCCGTCTTCACCCGCACGCGCCAGTAATAAGTCTGGTCCGGGTTGAGGTTAAACGAGCCGGTGCTGTAAAACACAAAAGTGGCAGTGCTGTTGTAGAGGTAGGCGTCGCCGGCATTCTGGATGCCCCCGTCCTGCCCCGAGAAGGATCCCTTATCGGAGAAGAACTGCGCCGCGCTTTGTTCAAAATCATAGCGCGGCAGCCCCGCCGCCGAATCCATCGTCGCCCAATCATCTACCTGGTACTGGTACTGCGCGGCCGAGTCGGCCTCCGGCGCCCTGGCGTGCAGGCCGGGCGCCCGCGAAATTCCGGCAGCGCCGCTGACCGGCCCCACCAGCAAGGTCGGATAACCCCAGTCTATATAGCCGCCCAGATCATTTTCGTAAGCCGGCCCGGCTTTCTGCCCTTTCGCCCGCAGCACCGCCACGCGCGAACCGTTGCCCAGCGCGCCGGCGTTCACATTAACGCTTATCTGCGCGCTGTCGAAGGCCACCGCCGTGAACGTGGCCACCAGCGGCCCGCCGATGAAATTTATGGCCGTGGCCCCCTGCGTCAGGCTCTGGAAAGTCATGCTGGCTATGGACAGCGCCGCGCCCGCTGACTGCGTGGAAATATTAAATCCGTACTTGCCGCCGCTTATGATGTTGGAGGAAAAATTAATGACGCCGGAATTGTTGCTGTCCAGGTAAACAGCCGCGCCCTGGCCCCCCGCGCTGAACGTGCTGGAGGAAAGGGCCAGCCGCACGCTGCCGCCGGCCAGCCAGACAGCCGAGCCCGCGGTATTGGTGGCCACAAAAACGCTCCCGCCCATTACGGTGACGCTGGATTTATTAACATAGGCCGCGGTTGACCCCTGGATATAGGAGTCGTATACCGTGGTGGCCGAGCTCTGGTAGACATAAAGCGCTTCGCCGTAGCCGGTTACAGTGGAACGCAGGATAGTGTT
>DAOPZW010000161.1:0-6616 GCA_035353595.1 Elusimicrobiales bacterium
GACAGGGAGTTCGCGATCATGTTGTGATGCGTGAGCAGGACGCCCTTGGGATGGCCGGTGGTGCCGGAAGTGTAGAGGATGGAAACTACGTCGTGTTCGTCCGCGGCGGTCTTCTGCGTCTGCGGGTGGTAATGGGCGCGCTTGAGGTACTGCCAGAAATCAGTCACCCCGTCCACGCCGCAGAAATCCGCGGAGATCAGGAATTTAAGCGCCGGCATCTGGCTCTTGATGCCGGTGTAATTCTTTACGAATTCCTTTTCCGTGACCACTCCTTTGCAGGCGGAGTTCTCCAGCATGTAGGAGATCTCTTCCGCTTTGGTCACCATGAAGTTTATCGGCACGGCTACGGCTCCCAGTTTCGCCATGGCGAAGTAGGAAATGATGAATTCGGGGGAATTGCGAAGCACTATGGCGGCCCGGTCGCCTTTGCGCAGGCACAGCTGCCAGAACATGTCGGCGGCGCGGTCCACCGAGAAAAGGACCTCGTGCCAGGACATCCGTTTTTCCCCGGTCACGAAAGCGGTCTGCTCGGGCTCGCGTTCGGCCGTTTTGGCCAGGCAGGAATAGAGGTCTTTGGGTTCGGTCATATTTTCTCCCGTTGTCGCGCGTCGCAGGCTAGGATAATTGTAGTTTAAAAGAGGTCCGGGTTAAAACGCCGCGCGCTATTCCCGGCCCTCTTCGTGCACCTGTATGTAGTGCCGGAACGCCACCAGTCCCAGCGGCGTCATCAGGGCCATGCCTCCCACCAATAACCATATGATATGCGAACTCCTGGGCCCGGCGGCCGGGCAGTAACTGGCCAGCAGGAAACCGGACATGGAACCCACGAAGAACTTGGCCACGAAATAGGGCAGCATGGACAGCGCCATGTAGGAACCTTCCTGCCCCTTGGGCGCGATGGCCGCGGGGTATTCGTACAGGCGGGGCGAGTAGAAAGATTCTCCGATGGAATAGAGCGCCACGCACAGCACGATGGAAACGTACAGCGGGTGCACCGGCCCCGTTACGCCCAGCCAGGTATGGCCGATAAGGTTGCCCAGCCAGCCGTCGGCCAGGTTCTGGAAGAGCGCCGGCGGCATGGCCATCAGGAAGACGGACAGCCCGGCGATGGTGGTCCCGATGATAACGGTTTTATAGGCGGTGAATTTCTGCGTCAGCGCGCCCACTACCGGGGCCAGCACCACCACTATCACCGCATTGAGCATGCCGAAGATGCGGCCGACGGGGGCTCCCTCGCCCAGCTCGCGGATGGCGAACTTCGGGAAGGTGTAATAGAAGTGGTAGAGGATGAGCTTCGTGAAAACCACGAGCCCGAAGAAGGCCAGGAACCGGTAAAAGGTCGGCTGCGTCCAGAGGCTGGAAAAGATCCGGGCCCAGTCCCTGAACGCGTCCCGGCTGGAAAGCAGGAAGGCGCCCAGGAAAGATTCCCCCGGGTATTTGTCCGGCTGCGGGGTGATCTTTACCCCGTCGTCGGTGGCTTCCACCCCGTCGCGCATGGCGAACCAGGTGAGCACCAGGTTGGGGATGGTGAAAAGCATGCCGATCAGGATGATGGTCTGGTAGGTGCTGATCTGGATGCCGAGCAGCGGCACGCTGTAATGGCCGTACTCGCCCAGGCCCCCGCGCACTTTGTCGAAGGTCCAGCCCGCGATGGCGAACCCGACGTTCATCATGGAATAATAGAGGGAGAAAGCGATGGAACGCTGCTTGGTGGTGGTGAAGCGCCGCACCGCGGCTACCATCACGGGCGTCTGCAGCGCTTCGCCCAGCGCCAGCGGGAACAGGCCGAAAGGCACCGCTATCCACTGCGCGGCGAAGAAGGCCATCACGAAGCGGGACACTGCGGCCAGGCCGAAGCCGGCCAGCAGCGATTTGCGGATGCCCACCGCGTCAACCAGCGAGCCTACCATGACGGTGAAAATGGTCAGCAGGGTGGACCAGCTGGCTATCACTATGCCGGCCCGCTGGTCGCTGAACCCCAGGTCCGAGGACAGCCAGAGTACCAGCGTGGAATTGACCAGGCTGTAGGCCAGGATGGTCATGATCTTGGTGGTGAAGATGATCCACAGTTCGCGCACCGCGCCCTTCAGCACCATGAATTTGCCTATAAACGATGTTTCTTTTTCTTCGGTCATTGTAGCTCCTGTAGCGGTCTCGAAGGCGCGGCGGCGTACGGTTAAAGCGCCTTCAGATCCTTCATGCTGTTGTAAAGTTCTTCGAACCGGGCCGCGGTCTTTTTGAAGATCTCGAGGATGGCGGGGTCGAAATTGGAGGGCTGTATCCTGTCGTCGCCGCCTGTTATGATGTTCCAGGCCCCGCGGTGGTCGTAGCAGGGCTTGTAGATGCGGGAGTTGCGCAGGGCGTCGTAGCAGTCCGCCAGGGTGACTATCCTGGCTTCCAGCGGGATAGCCTCGCCCTTAAGGCCTGCGGGATAGCCGGTGCCGTCGTATTTTTCATGGTGGTTGAGCGCTATGCTCCTGCCCATGGCCAGGTGGAGATGCTCCCCTATGATGGCGGCGCCGAAGGCCGGGTGTTTCTTCATCTCTTCCATCTCTCCGGCGGTGAGGCGCCCCGGCTTCTTAAGTATATGGCTGGGGATATGCACTTTGCCCACGTCGTGCAGCGTGGCCTGCAGGCGGATGTCCTCCACGAACTTGTCGCTTTGTCCCAGCTCGCGCGCGATGTGGGCGGAAAATTCCCCTACGCGCAGGATATGGTTGCCCGTGTCCAGGTCGTTGGCCTCGGCCGCGCGCGCCAGGGCCATGATAGCGTAGTTGAAGGCGTCTTCGTATTCCGCCGCGCGCAGCATATTGCCCACGCGCAGCAGCAGCTCGGCGTGATCGGCCGGTTTATGCAGGAATTCCTCGGCCCCGGCTTCCATTCCCCGCATCCGGCTTTCGTGGTCGGCGAGGGCGGTCAGCATGATCACCGGGATATGCCTGCTGCGGGGGTCCTGCTTCACCCGGCGGCAGACTTCGAAGCCGTCCATGACGGGCATATTGATGTCCAGCAGGATAAGGTCTATATTTTTCCGCGCCAGCGTCTCCAGCGCTTCTTTGCCGTTGCAGGCCGTGACGACTTCGTAGCCCGCGGGCGTAAGCAGCGCTTCGATCAGGTCGAGGTTCACTTCCTCGTCGTCTACGGTAAGGATGCGGTGGGCTCTTTTCATCTATTTTTCTTCCGGTCCGGTCCGGCGCCGGGCGCAGGCAAGCAGCAGCGCCGCGGCCAGCGCCGTAAGGGCCAGCGCCGCGGGCGCGAACAGCCAGCCCCGCCGGGAGTAGAAAGTGCCGCCGTCCAAAAGGTAAGCTTCGCCGGTCAGGACGCCCTCAAGGCCGTTCGCCAGGGAGGCGCGCTCCCGGCCCAGCGGGTCTATTATCTGGGAGCGGCCGCTGGAGGCGGCGCGCACCAGCCAGAGGCCGGCCTCGACGGCGCGCGCGCCTGACATGTCGGAATGCTGGGTGTGCTGGAGGTTCCCCCACTCCAGGTAATCCAGCGTGGGGCTTACCAGGAGCTCCGCTCCCTGTTCCGTCACTTTGCGCGTCCCGTCCTCGAAGGCGAGGTCGTAACAGATCTGCGGCCCCAGCCGGCCCAGCGCGCTGTCGACCGTGGCGGCCTTGCTGTAGGACGGCAAGCCGTATTCCACGAAGGGGACGGGGTGCATCTTGTCATAGCGGCCCAGGTTCTTTTTCGCGCCGTCCATGAAAAGTATGAAGTTCTCGCGCCGCAGTTTCCCCTCGCGCCTGGTATTTATGCCGGTACCCAGGGCGGCCACGGCTTTGGAGGGCTTCAGCTGTTTGCGCAGCAGGCCCAGGTAGCCGTCATCGCCGTCTCCGGGCAGCAGGAAGGAAAGTTCCGGCCACAGCAGCAGGTCCGCGGTCAGCGCCGCGGGAGCGAGGCTGTGTTTTATCAGGACGGCCAGCGGAGCTCTTTCCGCCTGGACCAGCGCTACTTTTAACTGCCTGCCGGTTTCGGGGGTAAAAGAGGCCAGCCGGTGCCTGCCCCACATCGCGGCCGCCAGCAGGGCGCAGAGCATTATTACGGCGGGGGTTTTTATTCTCTTCGACGCCAGAGCCAGTGCCGCCGAAACCGCGGCCAGCAGGGCGGAGAGGCCGTATACGCCCCAGAGGCTGAGGGTCTGGTATAATGCCGCATTGCCGGCCTGGCTGTAGCCCAGGCCCAGCCAGGGGCAGGGCAGCGCCCAGATCTCGGAACGGAAATATTCTATGCCGGCCCAGGTTATCCCGGCGGCCGCGGTCCAGGCCAGCGCGCCCGCGCAGCCGTTTTTCTCCAGCCGGCCCCAGAGGCCGCGGATCAGGGCGGCGTGCAGCGCCAGCCAGGCCGCGAACATGGCCCAGAAAATAATGGCCGCGGCGTTGACCACGTTGACCATCCAGCACAGCGACAGCGGGTAAAAGATAAGGCCGGTCACGGCCCCCAGCAGGGCCGCCTGTCTGGCGTCGCGGCTGGCCAGGACGGCCCAGAAAAGAGGCAGCAGCGCCGCCCAGCCCAGCGGCCAGGCGTATACGGGCGCGAACAACGAGGCGAGCAGCAGCCCGGAAAGGGCGGCCAGGGAAAAAATTATAGCCCGTTCGCGCCGCGTCTGTGCTGATGGTTCCATGCTCATGCTTTCTTTGAAAGATACAGGTTGTGGTTGCTCTCGGCGGAGGTTACCGCCGGCTCGGTGAACCCGGTTTTTTTGAGCAGTTCTTTTATCTGCTCCTCGTCCAGGCGGTGGCCGGGCGGCGGCCCCATGGGGGTAGGGGTTTTCTTCCATTCGATTATCGCCAGCCGGGCGCCGGGCTTCAGGGCGGAGCGCAGGCCGTCCAGGAACGCTTCCCGGTCGTCCAATTCATGCAGGACGTCCACCAGCAGGGCCATGGTACCGGTTTCCGGCGGGAGGTGCAGTTCGTCGGCGGAACACTCCCGCGCTTCGACGTTGTACATTCCGGCTGCGGCCAGTTTGGTGCGCAGGACAGCCAGCATTGCGGCGCTGATATCCAGGGCGTAAACTTTTCCGCGGGGCGCCGTCATGCGCGCGGCGGGCAGCGTGAACACGCCGGTGCCGCAGCCTATTTCAAGCAGGATGTCCCCCGGCTTAAGGCCGGCGGCGCGCAGTATTTTTTCGGGGGCCACGCCCGAGAACCTTTCGGGGTTCTCAAGCTTTTCGCGCTGGGCGGGGTCGAAGATGTTCGGCATTGATTGATTTTAGCAGTTCTGGCGGCTAAACAGTTTTAGAAAGTCCGGCCAGGACCCGCATTGTCAGGCGGGCGCAGCCGAAAAAATCCCTGAGGTCCAGGTATTCGCGGGTGGTGTGCACTTCGCGCATGCCGGTGGCCAGGATGGGCGCTTTTATGCCGTGGCCGTACATTATATTGCCGTCGGTGCCGCCGCCGGAGGCGGAGGGTTTCATCTTAAGCCCTTCTTCCCGCATGGCCGCGGCTATCAGCGGCAGGACGGGGTTGGCTTTATTTATGAGCAGATTCGGGAACTTCTGTTCCACCAGGAATTCGTAGCGCGGCATCACCAGGCGGCCGTCGGCCGCGCGGACCTTGATCTTTTTTACCGCTTTCCTGAGGCAGTCTTCCATGTGCCTGGTCTGTTTCTTCAGTTTGGCCGGGTCGTGGCTGCGCGCTTCGCCGGAGAGCTCTACCAGCGGCGGGACGATGTTTATGGCGTTGCCGCCTGAGATGAAGCCGATGTTGGCGGTGGTCTGGGCGTCGATGCGGCCCAGCTTCATCCCGGTGATGGCTTCGGAGACGACCTTGATGGCGGAGATGCCCTGCTCGGGCGCTACGCCCGAGTGGGCGGCTACGCCGAAAACTTTTATGTCCATCTTGTCGGCGGCGGGCGCGCTGGTTATCACGTTCTCCAGGCCCTGCTCATTGTCGAAGATGAGGCCGTAGCGGGCGCGCAGCTTGGTGTAATCGAGGAACTTGGCGCCCATCAGGGCCATCTCTTCGCTGATGGTGAAGACCAGTTCTACGGGCGGGTGCGGGATCTTCTGTTCTTCCAGGGCTTTCATCACTTCGATGATGATGGCGATGCCGGCCTTGCAGTCGGCCCCGAGGATGGTGGTGCCGTCGGAGGTTACGCGGTCTTTGAGCATCTGCGGGCGGATATTGCCGGCCGGGCCGACGGTGTCCATGTGGGCCGAGAGCAGGAAGGGCGCGCCCGGGCCGGTGCCGGGAAAGCGCGCTATCAGGTTGCCGGTTTCGCCGCCTATGGCGCGGCCGGCTTCGTCGATGTAAACTTCGGCGCCCATGAATTTAAGGAGTATGGAGAGGCGCCTGGCGATGGCGCCTTCTTTGCCGGAAAGCGAAGTGATGCGCGCCAGGTCGCAGAACAGCTGGACCATGCGTTTTTCGTTGATCGCGGGTGTCATATGAATATTATTTGAATTTTAAAGCGCGTTTACAATAGATATCCCCGCGCAGATCGCAGTGCTTGAATGGAAGGTTTCAATGCAATGGACCATTGAAAGCGCAGGGGCGGCCGGGGTTCTGCCCGTCGAACCTGGAAGAAGGAACCCTTGCGCCGGTTCCCCCCGCCCGGGGAAATTAGGGCGGGGCGCCACGCATAAACCGCATAGCGGTTTTGCGCGGCCCCGGCTCGGCGG
>DAOPZW010000162.1:0-6487 GCA_035353595.1 Elusimicrobiales bacterium
CCGCATACGATCCAAACATAGTAAGCGGGGCGGGGCGTAATCACGCGCAGAAAGCTCACGATATAGAACACATGTCCTGTCGCAAACGCCCCGATTCCTGCCGGGAAAGCCCAGCGATGCGTCGTCAGCAACAGAAAGAAATCTCCCGCAAGACCAAAGAAGATTGCTGCGAGCACGAGCGGGGAGACGGTTTTTGAAAAGAGAACGTAGCAGATCGCCAACAGCGGCATGAGCGCGCATTTCGACAATGCCAGCGGCGTCTGGCGCAGTTACCAACACCCCGCCCTGACGCAGACCCCGGGCCTTATCGCGAATTCCACTTCCTATTCTTATGACATTACCGTGGTGCCCGCGCTTACTGGCGAAGAGGTGATGGCGAAAGTAATGCCGCGCTTCGACACTTTCCGCGTAGGGAGCATGGACGAGTACGGCTCGGTCAACGACGCCGACGAGGTGGATGTGAAGTACGGCACCACTACGGTGGGCAGTTATATCGGGCAGCGCACCAGGCCTTTTTACGGCGCGTCAGTGGAACGGCCCTCCTACACCCTTGCGCTGAAAACGGACGAGACCGGGACTTCGGAAGGCTTCACCGTCAGGGAATCCAGCTACCTCGTCCTCGTAGATTTCCCTTCTGTTTCTGGGAACACACCCGGGAATCCGGCCGGCAGTTCGGTCCTGTGGTCCACCACCGCCGCCAGCAGCCCGGGGGTTTACATCGACGACAGCCTGGGCCAGGCCCAGCCCGCCAGGCTCGACGAGGTGAACGCTTTTTACCACCTGAACAAGGTGCGCAATTATTTTCAGAAGTTCAACAAGACACAGGCCGGCGGCGTTGCGCCGGCGGACCTGGACAAGCAGATCCCCGTGATGGTGCACGCCTCCGGCGCCCCGGACAATACCCCGTACACCGGCATGCTCAACGCTTTTTACGACTCGGAATACGACAACATCTTCTTCGGCGACGGTCCCTGGGACGGCAACTATCACCGCTCGTTCGCGCTGGACGGGACCATCGTCAGGCATGAATACACCCACCTGGCGGTACACCGCATTTACCCGATAATTAATTTCGGCGAGTTCGGCGCCATCAGCGAAGCCCTGTCCGATTATTTTTCGCTGGCCTCGTTCTGGAAAGAAGGCTACGACGAGAACAACACAGAGAAGAAGAACCTCGACACCCTGGGCAACTTCCTCGGCACGCTGAATTATTCCCGCAAGATCTCAGGCACGGACAAGATCATGCCGGGCAGCTGGCGGGGGGAGCTCTACAACGACAGCCTGATCCTGTCGCAGACTCTCTACACGCTGCGCGCCGGCGCAAATAACGCCAGCGCCAACAACCTCGGCTACATAGGCGGCACCGGCGTATTCAAAAACCTGCCTATGTCGGATTTCCTGGTCTGGGCCGCGCTGTTCTACTTCCCGGACAGCTTCCTGAATTTCCGGGACGCCATGATAGACGCCTGCGCGCAATTCGACGTCATGCCCCTTTCCGGCGGCTGCAGCACGGCGCTGCGCACCAAGATCGTGACCGCTTTCAACGCCCACGGCATACCGGGCCAGACGGGGGACCGCTATGATACCCAGGTCCCCGGCACCTTATGCGGCAACAACAACGGGCCGGAATGCTCCACCGATATAAGCACCATGTCCGCCCTGTCAGCCACCATTTTCCCGGCCGGCGACCTGGATTATTACACCCTGCCGGTAGCTGCGGGGGAGTTCTCGGCCACCCTGGCCCTGCCTGAAACGACTACCCCCGGCTTTTACAAAGCCTACGCGCTGTACCTTTTCAACGCGAAGCGGGAGTTCCTGGCCGAAGCCGTGCCTGATATGGAAACCGACACACTGCGCTGTCCCGGCACCGGGGACTGCATAACTTATTTCCCGAGCGTAACGCTGAATTATTCTGTCCCGGCCGCGGGCCGCTACTACCTGCTGGTGGCCGGCGGCCCCACGCCCGACGCCGGCAACGGCGGGGTGAACTCGGCCTCGCTCGCCTATACGCTTTACAACAGCGCGAACTCCGCCCGAACCAGGGGAGAGGTCAGGGCCTATCTCGACGCGTCCTCCAAGTTCGACGACGACCTGATCTCCTTTGAAGCGCATTACAGTTCTTTTTCCGCCTTTACCGCGCCCGTATCGACTTTGGCCGCCCTGGGCGGGGGGGAACTGTATTTTGAATACGCGCAGCTGCGCGACCACAATAACCTGAACATAGCCAACGCCCGGACGAACCAGGCGGGGGCCTGCCTTACAGCGGGAACCGCGTGCCTGCTGACAGAGGGCGCCATTATCCAGCACATCGACCTGGACGGCCTGCCTTACTTCTCCGGCAGCGTGCGGGTACAGAAAGGCTTTGCCGCCCGCTATCCGGGAGTAGGAACGGTAGCGCTGGAGGTTTTCGGCCGCAACCGCCTCGGGGCGGTAGTTTCGCTGGGCGTATCCGACCGGTTTTATTTAACCACGAATAAAACGGATTTCAAGACCTATAACAACATCCTGGGCGCGTCCAACTCCGAGGCGACGATCAAATGCGACCTCCAGTCCGCCGGCAATCTTTCAATAAAGATCTACACGCAGACCGGCACGCTGGTAAAGACGATTTACGACGGGCCGGCAGGGCCGGGGAAACCGACCTTCGTCTGGAACGGGACCAATGACAGCGGCGGCAAGGCGGCCAGCGGGATCTATTTTCTCAAAGCGAAAGGTCCGGGCCTGAATAAAATGGAAAAGATCGCGATCGTCAGGTAGCGGAAGCGGCGGTGCGGGACTACGGCGGAACTATGGATCTACGGGCATATACGGCTAAAAGAGGCGTTCTTCCGGCGCTCCTGTTCTTCGCCTCCCTGGCGCCCGTATTCGCCGGCGGGCCCGGCTCGGCCGGCATGCAGGTGCTCAAGAGCGACATCAGCCCCAGGGCCATGGGGATGGGCGGCGCCTTCGTGGCTGTAGCCGACGACAGCTACGCGATGAACTATAACCCGGCGGGCCTGGGCCAGCTCTATATGCCCGAAGTTTCGGGCATGTACCTTTCCGGCTTCGAGGATTCAGGGCTCAACAACTTTGCCGCGGCCATGCCCCTGCCTTTGACCGGGTTCGGCGGACTGACAAAACCTTCCGTGGGGCTGGCGCTGATGACCTCAGGCGCCGGGTCTTTCACCTCCCGCATGATCGACCCCGGCGGGACGATCACGGAAAAGTCCTACGACGCCCAGAACGACATGGCCCTTACCCTGGGCTACGGGGAAAAAGTATTCGCCGAGGAGGTAAAGATCCTCGAGCACGAATACAAGATCGACCAATACCTGGGCTTCAACGTCAAATACCTGAAATCCACCATGCTTGAGAAATATTCCGCCTCGGCGGTAGCCGTAGACGTGGGCTGGCTGGCTATGGAACCGAAGCTCGGGCTCTCCGCGGCCGCCTCGCTGGCCAATGTAGGCAGCACCCTGAAGTATGTCAGCGACAGGACGAAACTTCCCTCGATAATCCGGCTGGGCATTTCCTACCAGCAGCCCACCATAATGGACCAGTCGCTGCTGGTGGCCGCGGAGGGGGACTTTTACACCGCCGAATCCGGCAAGAGCCTGCGCCTGGGCCTGGAGTATCACTTCGAGAGGGTCTTCAATCTGAGGCTGGGGTACAAGACCGGCGAGGACAACGGCGCGATGACCATGGGCATCGGCGTGCGGCCCTTCGGCGACATGTCGCTGGATTTTGCCACTACCGCCGGCGGCGAAGTCTACAATACTTCCCAGGTTTCCTTCTCCTATAAATTCAGCGGCATAGCGATCAAGGAACACCGCAAAAAAACTGTTTTCAAGGACCCGGAACCGCAGAGAAAAACGCAGTCTAAACCCGGGCAGCAGAAACCCCGGCGCAAACCCGAAGCGCCGCAGGAGAAAAAGGATAAATCCGACTTCTTCTGGCTTTACTGACGGCAAATTGACACCCCCGCCGTTTGTTGATACAATCAAAATAACTTAGCTTCAGGAGGATTTTCATGAAGAATGTATTATTCGCCGTAGTCGCGGCCGCATTGCTGGCCGGTTGCGCGTCATCCACGCAAAAAGGAACCGTTGCCGCTTCGGGAGAGATCGAGCGGGAATGGGTGGAAGAGGGGATAACAAAACATTACGTTTTCGCGCGCGGCATGGGCGCCGCCGACCAGGCCCTGGAGAACAAAACCCAGCGCATGGCGACCTCGCGCAACGCCTCGATAGTGAACGGGCAGTACAACATGCTTTCTTTCCTTAAAGGCGTAACCCTTGAAGGCGGCATAACGGTCGAGAAAGCGATAGAGACCGACTCCGTGCTGGCCACCAAGATAAACTCCGTGATAAAAGGCGCGCAGGTCGTGCGCACGGAATGGACCTCCGACGACGGCTGCGTCGTGGTGCTGCGGCTGCCCAAGAAAGTGCTGAAAGAAGCGGGAATCAAGCTGCCGGAGTAACGCGGCGATGAAAAAACTGACCCTGTTCTTTTCTGCGCTGCTCCTGCTTTCGGCCGCCGGCTGTTCCGGCGGCCGCAGGACCTCCGTCAACCCCGCCTATGAGACCGAAGTCGTGGAAGCGGAAGGCATGGCGCCGGTAGTGGATGGAGACACGCAGGCCGCGAAAAAGACCGCCCTCGGCGAAGCCATGAAGAGCGCCCTGGGCCTGGTGGTGGGGGTCTATGTCTCGCAGGACGCGATGGTGTCCAAGTCGGTCCTGATCGACGAGAACATAACTTCGCAGACCGAGGGCTACATAGAAAAGTACGAGGTCCTCAAAGAGCGCCAGGACGGCGGGTTCTATACGACCCGCATACGCGCCCATGTCAGAAAAGAGGACCTTGCGGCAAAATTGAGGAACCTGGAATCGGAGCCGGAGAAGCTCGGCAACCCCGTTATAGGTTTTGAGATAACGGAACTCTCGGACTCCAAACCGCTCAAAACGCGCTACGCGGAAACGGAACTCAAGGCGGTCTTCAAGGACGCCGGCTTCCTTACGGGCGACAAGGACACGGCGGACATCGTAGTCAAAGGAGAGGCGGAAACGTCTTTCAACACCCGCGAGGGCCTGGGGGGATTCACCTCCTACCGCGCCGGCATCTCCCTGTCCGCGGTCAAGAAAGGCTCGCTGGACGCCCTGGCCTCGGTTCAGGAATCGGCCGGAGGCATAGACCTTAACGACACCGCCGCCGCGAGGGCCTCGATAATCAACGCCGCAAAGAAAGTTGCCGCGCCGCTGAAAGACAGGATGCTCAAGTCGCTGCGGGAGAAATCCATAGTGCGCCTTAACCTCGCGAACGTGAAAACGATGAACGACCTGAGCGATTTCATAAAAGTGCTGCGCAACATCCCCGCGGTAAGGACTTCCTGGGTGCGCGGCTACACCGGCGGCCTGGCCACGCTGGACGTCGGCATGCACAGGGGCGGCGCAGCGGACCTGTCGCAACTGCTTATGAAAAACGTAAAGAAGCCGGTGAAAATAAACCGCACTTCCTCCTACGACCTGGACGCGGAACTGCAGTAAAGCGCGCTCCTGAAAAAAAAGCGGCCGTGAGTTTATCTCACGGCCGCTTTTTCATCCGCCGGTTTGTCAGCGCTTCCTGAGTTTTTCCGCGCGCCGCGTTTCGAAATCCGAGAGCTTCTTCTGCTGGCGGTTTATGTAGTCCTCAATGAAGTCATCGCGCTCCGCCAGGCGCTTGCGCAGGCTTTCGACGCGGTTTTTAAGCTTGGCGCAGCGGCGCTCCTCAGCCTTCATCTCCCGGGAAAGCCCCGTCTTAAGAGCGATCCCGCCCTCTCCGGCGGAAGCCTCATTGCCGGAAAGCAGTTCCTGTTCCGGGCCGCCCGGAGCGGAAACAGCGACTTTTCCCTCGAAAAGCCCCAGCGAGGTTGCGCCCGCCGAAGAAACGATCAGGGAGAAATCCGTCCCCCTTACGGCACAGACGGCGCTGGGCGTCCTCACCAGGAATTTCGACCTGACCGCGGCTTTCAGCTTCGCCGCCAGCCACAGGGTTTTGCCGCGCAGCAGTTGAAAAGAGAACGAGCGGCTGTCCGGTGCGACACCGAGGTCTTCGACCAGCGTTTCCGAGCCGGCCTCCAGCTTCACGAAGGTGCCGTCTTTGAGCAGCACCTCACACCACCCTCTTTCGCCGGTACGGAGTTTGTCGCCGGCGCCCAGCGGGGAGCCTTTGCCTGCGGCGAGCCAGGCTTCCTGCCCGGCCCTGAGGATCTGCGCCGGGCCGGAAAGATCGTAGACGCATCCCGCCTGGCCGGCCGAAGCCGGAAGGGGGGCGAGCAGCAGGGCTGCGGCAAGGAGCATTGCGGTCATAAAACCTCCAGGGAACATGTATGGATAAATATACAATATACGGAAAATATTATAAAATCAATTAATGCTTTTTTTCCGCTTCCGCCTGGTAAACACACTGTTGTTCTTCCTCATCGGCATCCTCATCGGTTTTATATTAAAGGAGAAGCTTTACCCCGCTCCTA
>DAOPZW010000163.1:0-6483 GCA_035353595.1 Elusimicrobiales bacterium
AATACAGGAACGCCCTGGTAGCCGGCCTTCCTGGCGGCGTCACAGTGTCCCACAAATTCGGAGAAGGCGGGGTCATGGGCGGCGAGCGCCAGTTGCAGGATTGCGGGATCGTGTATTATCCCGGGCGGCCCTATCTTTTATGCGTTATGGCCAAGGGGACAAAGCTCGAGAACCTGGAAAAATTCATTAAAGCGGTTTCCCGCCTGGTCTATTACAGCGTAGATACTTCGGTGCGGAAGAAATAACCGGGTCAGAACCAGCGGGAAGCTTCGGCGGCCAGCGCCAGCACGGGCCGCGCGAAAAGGCCGGCGAGGAGAACGCCCGCGGCCATCAGGAATATAACCGCTTCAACCGCGCCGGCGGGCCGGTATTCCTGCGCGGCCTGCGCCGGTTTCATATACATCACGACCGTGACCTTGAGATAATAATACATCGACACCGCGCTCATTATGACGGCTGCGGCTACCAGCCCGGTGCTGCCGGTATTTACCGCGGCGGAGAAGGCGAAGAACTTGGCGAAGAAGCCCGCCAGCGGCGGCACTCCGGCCAGCGAGAACATGAACGCAGCCATGGCCGCGGCCAGCCATGGGCGGGTTTTAGCCAGCCCGGCCAGGTCTTCTATGGCGGGGCCCCGCTCCTCCTTCTCCAGCGCCAGCGCTACGGCGAAGGCGCCGATGGTGGCCATGGCGTATACGGGCAGGTAGTAAAGCACCGCTTCAAAACCGCGCTGCCCGCCGAAAAAAGCCACGGTTATATAGCCGGCGTGCGCCACGCTGGAATAGGCCAGCAGCCGCTTGAGTCCGGTCTGCGCCAGCGCCATCAGGTTGGCCGCCACCGCCGTAAGCGCGGCCAGCCACCAGAAGAGCTCGCGCACGGGGCCGTATTCAAAAATGCGGAACAGCCTCCACAGGATAATGACGCCGCCGGCTTTGACCGCCGCCCCCATAAAAGCCGAGATCGCCGTCGGGGCGCCTTCGTAGGCGTCGGGCACCCACATGTGGAAAGGGACCAGCGCCGTCTTGAACGCGAACCCGGAGATGACCAGCACGAAGCCCGCCAGCGCCAGCGGCTCCGGGGCCCCGGCTTTCATCAGCGCGGCGAAAGCCAGGTCCGGGTAAACGGAATTAAGCAGCGCTATGCCCATAACCGTAGCGGCCGAACCGAAAGCCCCGAGCATGAAATACTTATAGGCGGCTTCCAGGCCGGGCCTGGAGCGCCGTATGCCGGCCAGCGCGTAAAGCGGCAGGCTCAGCAGCTCCAGCGCGATGAAAGCCGTGAACAGGTCTCCCGCCGCTATCAGCGCCAGCAGGCCCAGCGAGGCCATCAGCAGCAGGAAATAATACTCCCCCCCGCTGTCTTCCCCCGCCGGAGGTCGGGCCAGTGAAAGTACCAGTATGACGGCCAGCACGGCGAAACCGAAAGCCCACAGGTAGGCGGACGCCGGGTTGAGGATGAGGGTGCCGCCGAAGAAGCCTATTTCCGCCATGGGCGGGCGCCGCAGGAAAGTGAGCGCGGCCAGCGCGGCGCTCAAAGCTATAACGCCCTGCGTTCCGCGCAGCGCTTTTATGAACAGCGGCAGCAGGAGGCAGGCGAAAGCCGCCGCCGCCAGCAGCAGCGGCCCCGCCAGGGCGTTGGCGGCGTAAGCGAGCGGTTCACTGTTCATTTTGGCTCCATGGGGCCGCGGCCCGCGGGTGTGCGAGAGTGATGTAATTATCCACCGCCGCCGCCGCGCGTTTAAGGAACGGCGCGGGCCTTACGCCTATAAGGGCTATAAAAATAAGCAGCGGCAGCAGGTAAAGCCATTCGCGCGGATTCAGGTCCGGCAGTATCCTGTTCTCCGGGTGGCGCACCGGGCCGAACACTACCTGCTGGTACATGCCCAGCATATACACGGCCGACAGTACCACGCCGGAAACCGCGGCGCCGGCCAGCCAGGGGTAGACCCTGAAAGAGCCGAAAAGTATCAGCGCTTCGCCCACGAACCCGTTGAGCCCCGGCAGCCCTATGGAGGAAAGTGTCACTATCATGAAAACAGCGGAGAAACAGGGCATCACTTTCGCCAGCCCGCCGTAATCCTCTATCAGGCGGCTGTGGCGGCGCTCGTAGAGCACGCCCACCAGCAGGAACAGCGCGCCGGTGGAAAGGCCGTGGTTGACCAGCTGCAGCACGGCGCCGGACACCGCGGCCGGCTCGAAAGACATTATGCCCAGTATCACCAGGCCCAAATGCGCTACTGAAGAATAAGCCACCATTTTTTTGATGTCTTTCTGCGCCCAGGCCACCAGCGACGCGTAAACTATGCCGGTTACGCCCAGCGCCGCCAGCCAGGGCGCGAAAACGGCCGCGGCGGCCGGGAACAGCGGCACCGCCAGGCGCAGGTAGCCGTAAACGCCCATCTTCAGCAACACGCCGGCCAGCAGCACGCTGCCCGCCGTGGGCGCCTCGACGTGCGCGTCTGGCAGCCAGGTGTGGAACGGGAACAGCGGCACTTTAACGGCGAAGGCCAGACCGAAAGCCGCGAACAGCCAGAATTGCGCGTCCGGCGTCAGGGCCCCGCCGTAAAGCTCAGGCATGAGGAAGGTCCAGGCCCCGGTCTGCGCGTGGTGGGCCGCCACCACCCAAAGGATCGCCACCAGCATCAGCACCGAGCCGGCCATGGTGTAGAGGAAGAACTTGAGCGCCGCGTAAACGCGCCGCGGGCCGCCCCAGACGCCTATCAGGAAGTACATCGGGATGAGCATCCCTTCCCAGAACAGGTAGAACACGAACAGGTCCAGCGCGGCGAAAACGCCCATCATCGACGCTTCCAGGAACAGCAGGCACATATAATAAGCGCGCTGTCCTTCCTTTATATAGCTGAATGAAGCCAGCACTGCCGACGGCATCAGGACGGCCGTCAGCATGATCAGCAGCAGGCTTATGCCGTCCGCGCCCAAGGCGTAGTTTATGCCGTAAGCGGGCAGCCACGGCAGGGTGAACCGGAGCTGCATGCCGCGCCCGGCGGGGTCGAAGCCCGCGTACAGGAACAGCGCCGCCAGCAGGGTGAGCAGCGTGGCCGCCAGGGCGAAACCTTTGAGCGCCGCGGTTTTTTTCACAGGCACGGCCAGCAGGGCCAGGCCCGCGGCGGCGGGCAGCAGCACAAGGAGGGACAGCGGGTTGGTCAGCAGTTCCGTCATATGATCCAGTAAAGCATGGCGGCCAGGCCCAGCGCGAAGACCAGCGCGTAGCGGTCCAGCCGGCCGTTCTGTATTCTGCGCAGGCCGCGGCCCGCGCAGTACACGGCCTTGGCCGTGCCGTTGACCAGCACGCCGTCGATAAGGCCGGCGTCCACCAGCGCGAACAGCACCTTGTCCGCGGTGAATTTCAGCGGCTTAATTATCAGCAGGCCGTAGAGTTCGTCGACGTAGAATTTATTATAGACCAGCGCGTGAGCCGGGGCCAGCGCGGTCTTAAGAAGGGCCGCCGCCCGGGGCAGGGTGAGCAGGAAAGCCGCCGCCATGCCGGAGAGGCCGGCCGCCACGGAGATAAGCATCAGGCGGGCCGCGTGCGGGTTAGGCCCGGCGGCATGCGCCGCCGCCGGCTCGAGGAAAACAAGCAGCCGGTCTTTGAGCAGGAAGCCGCCGGCCAGCGCCAGCAGGCCCAGCGCCGCCATGGGCAGCGTCATCACCGGCGGGGACTCGTGCGCGTGTTTCCCGTCGTGCACCGGCAGGGAGTGCCCCCGCGGCTGGCGCAGGAAAGTAAGCACGAGCAGGCGGGTGGCGTAGAAGGCCGTCAGGCCGGCGGTGAGCACGCCGGCGCCCCACACCAGGGGCCCTCCGGCCTCGAAAACTTTTTCCAGGATAAGGTCCTTGGAGTAGAAGCCCGACAGCCCCGGCACGCCGGAGATGGCCAGCCACCCGGCGGCCATCAGCAGGAAGGTGTGCGGCATCTGTTTGCGCAGGCCGCCCATCTTGAACATGTCCTGTTCGCCGCTCATGCCGTGTATGACGGACCCGGCGCCCAGGAACAGCAGGGCCTTGAAGAAAGCGTGCGTGGCCAGGTGGAACACCGCCGCCGAGAACGCCCCCGCCCCGGCGGCCATGAACATGTAGCCCAGCTGGCTGACCGTGGAATAGGCCAGGACCTTCTTGATGTCCTTCTGCAGCAGGGCGATGACCGCCGCGAAGAAAGCCGTGAAGCAGCCGGTGAGCATCACCACTTCCAGAGCGCCGGGGGCCAGCTCGTAGAGGAAATGCAGGCGGGCCAGCATATAGACGCCGGCGGTGACCATGGTGGCCGCGTGGATCAGGGCCGAAACGGGCGTGGGACCGGCCATGGCGTCGGGCAGCCAGACGTACAGCGGGAACTGGGCCGATTTGCCGGTGGCCCCGAAGAACAGCAGCAGTGCTATCAGCGTGGGCGCGGTCAGCCCCAGGACGGTGGTTGCGGCCAGGCCCGGCGCGTTCCTTTCCAGCGAGGCGAAGTCCAGCGCAGGCGTGCCGGCCGCGGCCAGCAGGGAGAACAGCAGTATCAGGCCCAGCAGGAAACCCGCGTCTCCGACGCGGTTGGTTATAAAGGCTTTTTTCCCGGCCGAAGCTTTTTCCGGGTCTTCGTACCAGAAGCCGATCAGCAGGTAGGAGCACAGCCCCACGCCTTCCCAGCCCACGAACATCACCACCGGGTTGTCCGCCAGCACCAGCAGCAGCATGAAAAAAACGAACAGGTTCAGGTAGGCGAAGTAGCGGTTGTACCCGGCGTCGCCCTTCATGTAGCCGGTGGAATAGATATGTATCAGCAGGCTCACGCCGGTCACTATCAGCGCCATCACCGCGGACAGCGGGTCGAAGCGCAAGGCAGCGTCCACGACGAAGGAGCCGGCCGAGATCCAGGTGTAAAGAGTGTCGCGCAGCAGCCGGAAGTCCGCCGGCAGGTTCAGCAGGTCGGAAAAAGAAAGCGCGGTGAAGACGAAAGAAACGAAGATAGCCAGGCAGCCAAGCGCGCCGCCAATCTTTTCCCCCGGCAGTTTCCTGCCCGCCAGGCCGTTGACCAGGAAGCCGGCCAGCGGCGGGATCAGGATCCATTTAAGGAGCGGGTAGTAATTGCCTTCCATATCAGCCTTTCAGTTCCTTTATGTTCTCCGCTTCCAGCGTCTTAAAGGCGGCCGCCAGGGCGATGATCAGCGCCAGGCCCACGCCGGCTTCGGCGGCCGCCACGGCGAAAAGCATCAGGGCGTAGGCCTGCGCCTGCGGCTGGGCGGGGCCCAGCGCCACCAGCGCGATGTTGGCGGCGTTGAGCATGAGCTCGAGGAACATCAGCATGCGCACCAGGCTGCCGCAGGTAAGGAATCCCGCCGCCGCCAGCGTGAACAGGAGGAAACTTATGGCTGCCAGGGGATAAGCGTTCACGGCAGCGGCCTCCTTTTAAGCGCCAGCGCGGCCGCGCCCACAATGGCGGCCAGTATCGCCAGGCCCAGCAGCTCGAACTGGAAAATCGAGCGGCCGAAAAGTTCGCGCGCTATGCCGAGCGTGCCGGTTTCCGAGAAGGGGCCGGTGGAGAGCGCCTTTATGCCCGCCGAGACTTTCAGCAGTTCGGCCAGGATGGCGGCCGCGGCGGCCAGGCCCAGCACCCTGGCGAGGCGGCCGGGCGCGGGACGGTCGCGCCAGGCCTGCGGCGTTACCGTGATGGCTACGATGAACAGCGTCATGATGGCGCCGGCGTAAAGTATCACCTGCAGCGCGGCCAGCAGCTGGGCGCTCAGCGCCAGGTAGATGCCCGCCGTGCACAGCAGCACCGTCAGCATGAGCATGGCGGCCTTCACCGGGTTGCGCTGGAAAAGCATCAGCAGGGTAGCCAGGGCGGCTGAGGCGCCGAGAAAATATATCACCGCGGGCAGTATCATTCTTTTCCCCTTAAATATTCATTGGCCAGCCTGTTAGCCGCGCCCTTGGTGGAAAGTTCTCCCGGCAGATTGCGCAGCAGCGACTTTTTATTCAGCATAAGGTTTTCGCGGGCGGCGGCCGCGCCGGGAATTTCCAGCGTGTCCATGGCTATGGCGTCTTCAGGGCAGGCTTCCACGCACATGCCGCACATCACGCAGCGGGAGAGGTCGATGTCGAAAACGGCCGGATATTTTTCCGCGAAATTCTCAGTGTACTCGGCGGCCTCGATGTTTATGCAATAGGCCGGGCAGGCGGTCTGGCACAGGAAGCAGGCCACGCACTTGGGCGAGCCGTCCGC
Organism: Elusimicrobiales bacterium; assembly: GCA_035353595.1. Classification (GTDB taxonomy): domain Bacteria; phylum Elusimicrobiota; class Elusimicrobia; order Elusimicrobiales; family UBA9959; genus UBA9959. The sequence goes on from DAOPZW010000163.1 coordinate 6,217, forward strand.
GCGGACTTTGAGGCGGTGCCGGGTGCGCAGGCGGGCGTTGCCCTGCAGCGGGATCCGCTGTTCCGGGTATTGCACGGTGAGGATGCCTTTGGGGTTAAGGAGGTTGGTAAAGAAATGGCGCATGGTCACCAGCAGGCCGCGGCCTATCTCCCAGAGGTAGAACTTCTCCAGCAGGGTGAGCGGCTTATTGTTCACTTGTCTTACGCTTATCATAGTTTGCCCAAGGCCAGCAGCACGGCGCCGGTTATTAAAATATTCAGCAGAGCC
>DAOPZW010000164.1:0-6437 GCA_035353595.1 Elusimicrobiales bacterium
CTGCGTGCAGGCCGTGCCGGCGCGCATCACGTCGGCCAGCGCTTTCTCGTAGTCTTTCATGTTGATGTACACGTCCGCGCGGTTGAGGAACAGCGGGCACTGCTCGTCCACCGTCAGGTTGGGCAGCTTGAGCATTTTTTCGTACTCTTCCAGGGCGGCCCGGTTGCGCTCGAGGTAGCGCAGGCTGTCGGCGTAGTAAAGGTTGAACCAGTAAAGTTCGCTGGGGGTATAGCCCACCGGGTAGGCGGCGGAGGCCTCAATGGTGCGCGGGCAGGATTCCGCGGCTTTTTCGTAAAGGCCCATGAAAAATTCCGAGGCGCAGAGGTAGCCCGAGGCGCGCGGGTCTATGGGGTCGGTGAGGTAAAGTTTCTGGCTGAGGAACAGCGCCTGCGCGAAATCCCTGCGGGCCAGCGCGTCGTCGATGGGCTGGAAAAGCATCCAGATATACGGGCGCGTCCAGCGGTTATGCTCCAGGACGAAGGAGACATAGTCGGTCTTCCATTCGCCGTCCCCTTCCTTGAGCTGGTAGCGTATCATGGCCGCGGTCTTGGTGATATTGAAGATCTGCGCGTCGCGGAAAGTCCAGGCCGGCAGTTTCTCGTAATATTCCTTGTTGTAATTAATATAGTCTTCAAGCGTGCAGACGGCTTTAGAATTGGTGGACAGCAGCTCGTAAGCTTTTTCGTATTTGCCCTGGGACAGGGCGGTCAGGTAATCCTTGGCCGTCATGGTCAGGCGCAGGCGCGGCAGGAAAGGGATGACCACCAGGTAGATGATAACAGCCAGCGCGGCCAGCAGGCCCAGGCCCATAGCCGGCCCGGTGAATTTTTTCAGGCCGGGGGCGGCGGCGGGCCCGTCTTTGCCGGCAGCGGCCGGAGACGCCTCGGACGGCGGCGGGGGCGGATTTTTAGCCCCCGGAGGCGGGGGCGGCGCCGGGGCTGCGGCGGCGGCGGGCGGCGGGGCCGGTTTCTCCGGCTCGGCTTTGCCCTGGCGCTGCCTGAAGGAATCGCCCCTTTCTTTTACCGCTTCCTGCATGCTCTCCAGCTCGAATTTGGGCGCGGCTTTGCGCGGCGCGGCCGGCTGTTCGGGCTTCAGCCGTACCGTGCCCATGGCCAGCAGCTTGCCGCATTGGTCGCAATAGTTTTTCTCTACGGAATTAGAAAAGCCGCAGCCGCCGCACTTTTTTTCAAGCGCGGCGCCGCATTTAATGCAGGTATCGCTGATGATGTTCGGTTCGCTGCCGCACTTGGGGCACCTGATGACCGAGGGCTTTTCTGTCATTTGGATCCGCTTGACCTGTTATTTCGGCTCGACGAAGAACAGGGGCTGGCCGTATTCTACCGGCTTGCCGTCCTCGACGGAGATTATTTTCAGCAGCCCGTCCGCGGGCGCCGTGACGCTCTTGAAATCCTTGCCCATTTCTATCACGCCGAGCTCCTGGCCCTTTTTTACGGACGCACCTTCTTTAAGGTTATTGGTCTTGCCGGGGCGGGCGAAGCGAAAGAGGCCTATGGAGGGGGCGAGTACCGGTTCCAGGGTGGAGGAAATGGTGGTGGTGTGCGCGGGGTTGCTATTGATCTTCAGCGTGATCTTGTCCTCCCCGCTGCGCCAGGTTATTTCTTCCAGATCGGTGGTTTCCATCCATTTCGTCAGCTTGCTGAGTTTCGCGATGTCCATATAATATATTCCTCCGTTCAAATTTGCGCGGCGGCCGCCTTACAGGCCGGCTTCCGAGGGGTTGAAGGACTGCGGCAGCAGTTTGCCGGCCGTGGTGAAGGTGATCTTCTGCTTTTTTTCAAGGGGCTGCCAGTCCACGTAGATCATTTCGGCTTCCTTGGGGGCGAATTCAATTATCACCTGCCGGCAGGCCCCGCAGGGCTTGGCCGACTTGGCCGCCACGCACAGCGCCAGTATTTTCTTTTCGCCGTGGCTGACGGCTTTGAAAATAGCCACGCGCTCCGCGCAGATGGCCAGCCCGAAGGAGGCGTTCTCCACGTTGCAGCCGGTGTAAATGCGCCCGCTCTCGGTGAGCACGGCCGCCCCCACAGGGTAGCGGGAATAGGGGGAGTAGGAGTTCTTCTGGGCGGCTTTGGCCGCCTCGATAAGCCGGGTGCGGGTCGAGCCCTTGCCGGCTTTTTTCGCTGTTTTCTTCTGTGCGGGCTTTTTTGCCATGGTTAGCTCCTGACTATTATCCGAGGATAAGCTTAAGCTTCGCGTAGGTCTTGGCCGGGAAATTCTCCTTATGGGTGAGCAGCGCGCCCTTTATGAACTCCGGGCAATGGTTGCGGCAGCCGGCCTTGGCGGCCAGCGGGATCACCTTAAGCAGCAGGCGGCGGATGTTCTCTATATTGGCGTGCATGGTCTTGGAGACCTGGTGCTGGTCCACTTCTTCGCCTTCCTTCCAGCAGTCATAGTCCGTCACCAGCGAGACCGGCGCGTAGTGGAAGCCGGCTTCGCGGGCCAGCTTGGCCTCGGTGGCCATGGTCATGCCAATGATGGAGTAGCCCATCTTGCGGTGGAAGTTGGATTCGGCCTTGGAGGAGAACTGGGGGCCTTCCATGCAGCAGTAGGTGCCGCCTTTGTGGCTCTTGATGCCCAGCTTTACGGCTTCCTTGTACATCATGTCCGAGATGGCCATGCAGAAGGGTTCGGCCATGGGGACGTGGCCCACTATCCCTTCTCCGAAGAAGGTGGACTTGCGGCCCTTGGTCTGGTCCACGAACTGGTCGGGGAACACGAAATGGGTGGGGGGCAGTTCTTCCCTGAGGGAGCCTACCGCGCTGGCGGAGATGATGATCTTCACCCCTATGGACTTGAGCGCCCACATGTTGGCGCGCTGGTTTATTTCGCCGGGCAGCATGGCGTGTTTTCGGCCGTGGCGGGGCAGGAAGGCCACCGGTATGCCTGAGAGTTTGCCCAGGATTATGGAATCAGAGGGGGCGCCGAAGGGGGTTTTTACCTTTATTTCCCTGACATTCTTGATCTCCTGCATGGCGTATAGCCCGGTGCCGCCGATAACCGCTATTTCCGCCAGGTTCTTATTAGCCATGCCGTCTCCTTAAATGCGTTACAGGGTGAAGTCAAAAGCTTGGAAAGGCCCCGAGGCGTCTTTTCCAACTATATATAGATTTTATAATAAATATGCCCTTAAAAACAGGCGGTTTTGCCTGAAACCGAAAAAACGGGCCGGCCCGCTGTATGCCCTGCGGGAGGGCAGCTTAGTTTGCGAACCCCGGGTACATAGGGAAGCCGGCGCACAGGGACTTCACCTGTTCCTTTATGCCCTTGAGCGCCTTATCGTCGGCTTTGGCCTTTAGCGCTTCGTCCGGCAGCCCGGCTATGAGGCCCGTGTGTTTCTCTTTCAGGCCGCGGGTGGGCCGGCGGGCGTGTCCTATGCGTATGCCGCTGGTGACCATGGGCGACTGCGGGTTGAACGGGCTGGTGTTCTTGTTCAGTTGTCCCGCCTATTTTAGCCAGTCCCTGACCACCTGGCCGGAGGCCGCGTTTATGGCTTCGCCGCTCTCGACGCTGGCCAGCCGCATGTTGAGCTCCAGCCTGTTTTCCGTCAGCTCGGTTACCGTGCCGACCACCAACAGGTCCGCGCCCAGCATTTTGCCCAGTTTGCGGGTGGAGTCCGCGTTGATGCCGGACAGCTGCAGCTTCAGCTCGGAGAGGACTTTATCTATCGCCTTTCGCTCCACGACAGTAAGCCGCTTCTGCTTTATCAGTTCGGTGGTCACGCGTTCGGCCACTATGGTCCCGTCCGTGGAGGCGCGCCCGTCCGGCAGGGAGAATCCCGTCACCGCTATGGTGCGGCCCTCTCCCTTATAGTCCTTCAGCAGCGCGCCCACCAGGGGGCCGTACTCGCTGGCGTTCCTGGCGTTGCCCGTGGTCAGGCCCAGCCGGGAAGCGATGGCGCCGCGTATAATTTGGGCGGCTACCGTATGGCCCATGCCTTCGGCCAAAGAAAGCGGAGAAGTTTCCCCCAGGCTGGTGTCCCTGTAACAGCGCCCGGGGCCGGGATCCGGGTCGGCGCCCCTCTCCAGCAGCAGCTGCACTATGGCGTTGGCCCCGGCGCAAGCCGCGAAATGAAGCGGCGTACCGTCCACGACCTTGGGGAACGCGGAGTACGCCACGTAATTCACATCGGCCCCCCGCTCTATCAGCAATTTGGCCACGTCCAGCCTGGAATTCAGAGCGGCCATGTGCAGAGCCGTCAGATGCGCATATGAAGCCTTGTTGGCGTTCGGGTCCGCCCCGGCGTCCAGCAGCGCCCGGACTTTCACTATATCCCCTCTCTCGGCCGGTCTGTAAAGCGGCGGAGTAGCGCAGCCGCAGCCCAGCGCCGCCAGCAGAAGCAGTAAATATTTTTTCATCAGGTCTCCATCCGTATTGGCAGCCGTCGGATCTTGAACGCGGTCAGGTTCGATATTATAAATAAGATCATCCGGGGAAAGGTAAAGCCGGAATTAGGGTGTCTCATGTCTCCTGCGGTTCAAAAGAGAGAGCCGCGCAACGGGCACGGCTCTCTCTTTTTGGGGCTTTAAGGTTAATTCTCGAAGCCCGGGTACATGGGGAAGCCGGCGCACAGGGCTTTCACCTTCTCCCTGATGCCGGCGAGCGCCTTGTCGTCCGCCCGCGCTATGATGGCTTCGTCCATCAGGCCGGCTATGACCGACATGTGCTTTTCCACCATGCCGCGGGTGGTTATGGCGGGCGTGCCCACGCGGATGCCGCTGGTGACCATGGCTTTCTGCGGGTCGAACGGTATCATATTCTTGTTCACCGTTATCCCGGCCTTGTCCAGCGCGATCTCGGCTTCCTTGCCCGTAACGTTCTTGGGGCGCAGGTCCACGCTCATCAGGTGGCAGTCCGTGCCGCCGGACACTATGCGGTAGCCGCGGGCCTGGATCTCGCTGGCCAGCTTCCGGGCATTGTTGAGCACCTGGGTCTGGTAGACCTTGAAGGACGGGTCCAGGGCTTCCTTGAAACAGATGGCCTTGGCCGCCACGGCGTGCATCAGCGGGCCGCCCTGGTTGCCGGGGAAGTTGGTGCGGTCAACGGATTTCGCATAGCAGGCTTTCGACAGGATCAGGCCGCCGCGCGGGCCGCGCAGGGTCTTGTGGGTGGTGGTGGTAACGATGTCGGCGTATTCCACGGGCGAGGGGTAGATGCCGGCGGCTATCAGGCCGGCGTAATGGGCCACGTCGGTGACCAGGAAACATTTCCAGACGTCGGCGGCGCGCTTGATGCGGGCCCAGTCCCACTGGCGGGAATAGTTGGAGGCGCCGGCCATGATCAGCTTGGGGCGCTCCTTCTCTATGACCTTCTCCATTTCGTCGTAGTCCAGCAGTTCGGTTTCCTTGCTGACGTTCATCTTGACGATCTTGAAATAGCGGCCCGAGAAGTTGAGCGGATGGCCGTGGGAAAGGTGGCCGCCGTGGTCCAGGTTGAGCCCCAGCACCGTGTCGCCGGGGTTGATGAGGGAGAGGTAGGCTGCGATGTTCGCCTGGGTGCCGCTGTGGGGCTGCACATTGGCGTGTTCGGCGCCGAAGAGCTGTTTGGCGCGCTCGATGGCGAGTTTTTCAGCCATGTCCACGTGTTCGCAGCCGCCGTAATAGCGCTTGCCGGGGTAGCCTTCCGCGTATTTATTGGTGAGCACGCTGCCGAGGGCTTCCATGACGGCTTTGGAGGTGTAATTTTCGGAGGCGATCAGCTCCAGGTTGTTCTGCTGGCGCAGCACTTCGCCCTTAATGGCCGCGTAAAGCTGGGGATCGTTCTTTTTTATTTCTTCGTACATGTTGTTCTCCTTGGTTTAGGCTGACTTGAAAACATAAACCGCAGTGAGTGGCCGGGGAGTCCGGAGTCTTACCCCGTGCACCCGGACTGCAGGAACCGTTGCGCGGCTCTGTTTCTATTTTACTTCTTTTTCAGCTTTTCAAGAGCGGCTTTTGCGGCCGCCTTTATAATTTTAAAGGTGTCGGCGTAAAATTCGTCGTCGCGGCCGTAGGGGTCTTCTATGTCGCCGCCCTCTCCGGCGTATTCTGTCAGGGTGAAGGTTTTTGACGCGGCGGCGGGGTAAAGTGCGGATATTTGCGCCTTGTGGGCGGCGGTCATGGTCAGGATCAGGCCGGCGCCTTCGGCCAGCGCGGCGGTCAGCTGCGTCGGGGTATGGGCGGAGGCCTTGATGCCTGTTTTCCTTAAAAGCCGGGTTACCGCGGCGGGCTGAGCCGCGCTCTTATCCGCCTGCAGGCCTGCCGAGGAAAATTCCAGCGGCAGTTTCCCGGCGGCCGCCAGCTTGGCTGCGTAGTAGTGCGCCAGAACGCTGCGGCAGGTATTCCCGGTGCAAATAAAAAGTATTTTCATCCTTATACTGTCGGGTTCGGGACGGTCGGGGGGTTGGCTGCGCAAACACGTGGTCGGCCACACCGTGGCCG
>DAOPZW010000165.1:0-6390 GCA_035353595.1 Elusimicrobiales bacterium
AGGGGAAGTGGATAGCTTTTGTCACGGCCGAGGATTTCCTGCGGCTCGCCATGAACTGGGCTAACGCCCAAAAGGCGCTGGGCTGCAAAGACGGCGACGAGATCTATCTTGAAAGCATTACCGGCGCCTGACTCCCGCGGGCAGTACGCGGGAATAGCCGGCTTGTTCTTTCTGCCGCATAAAAACTAAAATTCGCCATGGCCATAAAATGCCCCGTCTGCGGTTATGACAATGCTGACGACGCCGTCTGCTGCAATCTCTGCCAGAACGTCCTGCGCAAAGAAAACCAGCCGCCGAAGCCCGATTTCGGGCGCCGGTTCGAGGGGTTCGCGCGCTTTACCGCGCTGCACGCGGCCGAAGATCCCCTGCTTTCCGGGCTGGGCATAGAGCTGGATTACAGCCCCGCCAGTTTGTGCGGCGTGGATATGGCCATAGATGCCGCCATCGGTCCCGCCGGCGAGGCGCCTGGCATAGCCCTTGAAGACTACCGCCCCGGCAAGGACAGGCTGGGAGCGGCGGTGGGCCTGGGCTCCTATTACGGCGAAGTCTGCCGCCGCGTTCTGGGGGGCGTCTGGCAGCAGGACCCGCGCTGGAACAGGGACCTGGGGCCCGACGCGGAATTCATCCTGGCCCGGGTGGTTTTAGGGGATATGCATATCTGCCCCGTCGCCAGGGCGATACGGCGCTTCAAGGACGGCGCCGGCTTCTTTTTATTTCTGCAGTTCCAGGGATTGGCGAAAAAACTGGGCGTACCCGGCAAGAACTGGGGCAAAGGTTTCGTGAAGCAGCTGGAACTTGTCTTAGCCCGCGGCACCCTGCCGCTGGAGAAAAGAGCGCCAGCGCTCAAACTATTCTCCGAAATGGCCCTGGCTTATGATCCGGACCTGGCGGGGGACATATTGGCTTTCACTTTAAAAATATCGAAACTTAACGTGCAACAAGATCCGCCTCCGCTGCCGGGCAAGCAGACCCTTATGGCGGCGCAGCATATTCTGAACGGCGAAATAGCCCTCGGCCTTGGCCGTTTTGCGGAAGCGGGCGGCTTTTTTGAAGAGGCCCTGAAACTGGACCCGGCGGATCCCCGGGCCTGGGCGCGCCTCGCCGCCGCGCAGACCGGGGAGGGGCGTTTCAAGGAGGCCCTGGACTGCCTCGCTAAGTCCCTGGAACTGGCGCCGCGCGACGCTGAAACGCAGCTGCTGCGGGCCGTGGTCCTGGACAGGTCCGGCGCGCAAGCGGAAGCCCTGCGCCAGGCCGCCGCGATTTTCGCGGACAGCGCCCTGCTGGCGGCTTTGAAAATAAAGCCTCTAAAAGATCATGGCTACCTGGCAGTCAAAGAATTAAGCCCTGAACTCAGGCGGCTTATACAGGAAAAGCTGGGCTGAAGCGCGCCCGCCAGTGCGCCCTATAACCGCTGCCGTATTGCCAATGATACGGCGCGCAACACCCGGTCGAGCCTGATAAATGCGGATCCGCTCTCTGTAAAAAGGGCAAAAAAATACCCGCCGCGATCTGCGGCGGGTATTTTTTTTATGTCCCTGCTCTTACAATGAGATCTTCGGGGTGCTGCCTTTGTCCACAAAGGCGTCGGTGGAAACCTTGCCTATGCGCTTGAAACCCCATTTCACGAAGTACTTGGTGGCGCCCTTCTCGGAGCCGTCGTCCATGAGGTCCTTGTTCTTGGTGAGGTCGCCCTCAGCAAAAGTGAGCTCATATTTCCCGGCGGTGTTGAGGGTGAAGGTCTTCTGGCCCTTATTGCTGTCGAAGAACCACCAGCCGTCCTTGAAGAGTTCCACTTTGATCGCAACCTGCTCGCCCGCGTAGATGTCCGCCCACTTGTCGTTGACCGTAAGCGTGTACTTGCCGTCCTTTAATACTAAGGCGGCGTAGCTCATGCCGTCCTGGTCGGGCTTGGTGGGCACGCGGTAATTCGGGGTCAGGTTGAAGGTGAGGTCGTACATCCCGACCCTGTTCACATCGTAGGAGTAGGGGGAATTTTTGGGGTCGAAGTCTACGCGCTGGCCCTGCATGCAGACATTAAAGGACTCGGTCTCCCAGGGGTAGAGCTGCCGCGCCGCTATGTTGACCTGCGCGGTGGCCTGGAAGGTCTGTCCGGGGCGCGTGTAGCACTGCTGCTGGTAGACCGTGTGGCATTCCTGGTGCGGCACCTGCGTGCACTGCTGCTGCGGCACCTGCGTATGGTTGGGGCCGGGCACCATAACGGTATGGCACTGCTGCGTGTAAACCGTATGGCACTGCTGTACCGGGACAGTCTGGCAGTACTCGTAATATTCAGTGCTGGAGAGATAGACCCGCCCGGAGGAAACCGGGCCGGCGCTGGGGCCGAACGAGAAACTGCGGCAGTCATTGGAGGCGTAGGCGAAATGCGAACCGACGGGGTACGGGTAGAAATCCTTGTTGTTGTCGGTATTTACCTGCGAGACTATGCTCTTAACGTCTATGCCCTTGTCGAAGTTGACCTGGGCGCCGGCCGTGGCCGCAAGGCTGAGGCAGGCTAATGCAACTGCAATCTTATGTATCATCTTTATTTTCCCTCCGTAATCAGCGGATTCCCCGAGCCTTTATATTACTTAATTTTTACCGCTGGTTAATAGAGTCTATGGACCTATCGCGGGGGGAGTCTTTCGGCCTATGCGCGCATGCCCCAGGGGCCTATCTTTTATACTTTTGGAGCTCTGCCCGGGCATGGTTCTTGAACTATTTAAGGAAAGGAACAGGTATATTCGAGGATCTTCGCAATGCCCTTCGCGCACTTATACGGGGCTGTTTGTTTTGGGCGGGCTTGTGCCGTACCGGGAAATAGTCATATAGTCATCTACGTCCCTATGAGCCACGCCGACAGGATAATGCGCTGCACCATCAGGCCCGAAGAGGCGGGGCGTTCGCTGCTTTCTTTCCTGGAGGCGCGGTTCCCGTACCGCACCGGGGAAGAATGGCGCGGGCTGGTGGGCGCCGGCGCCATCATGCTCAACGACGAACCGGTGGCGCCGGAGCGCGTGCTGGCGGAGAAGGACGTGCTCAGGTATTACCCGGCCGATAAGCCGGAGCGCGGTGTGGACAGGAACGTCACGGTGCTGTACGACGATGCCGATATCATCGTGGTCGGCAAAACCGGCAATCTGCCGGTGCACCCGGCCGGCAACTATTTCAAGAACACGCTCTGGTGGATCCTGAAGGAGCAGTTGGGCGTCGCCAGCCCCGGGATAATCAACAGGCTCGACCGCGAGACTTCGGGCGTGACGCTGATAGCGAAGAACCCGCGGGCCAACAAGAGCTGCCGCGAGCAGTTCACGGCGCGCAAGGTGACTAAAAAATACACGGTTTTCGTCGAGGGCGCTTTCGGGGCGCCGGTGCGCGCCCGCGGCTATATAACGGCGGGCCCTACTTCCGTGATCCGCAAGAAACAGCGGTTCGAACCCGCGGCCTGCGAGTCGCCGGAGCCCGGGCGCGAAGCCCAATGGGCCGAGACGCAATTTACGCTGCTGGAACGTCGCGGCGCTGTAAGCGTGCTGGAAGCCGTGCCGCATACGGGCAGGCTGCACCAGATCAGGGCCACGCTGCTGGCCCTGGGCTGGCCGGTGGTGGGCGACAAAATGTACGGCCTCGACGAGGGCGTCTTCCCGCGTTTCCTGGAAGACCTCCTGACGCCGGCGGACGCCGCGCTGATGCGCCTGGGCCGCCAGGCCCTGCATGCCTCCGAACTTACTTTCCGCCATCCCGCTACCGGCGCGCCCCTGACCATAACCGCCCCGCTGCCGCCCGACATGAGGGCTCTGCTCGGTTAAGGGCGCCCCTGGGCTTAAAGCCGCAGCCGGACTTGCCCCTCCTGCCGTTCCCGACTGCCCCGCATAATCATCGATTTGAGAAAAATATGAGCTTTTTGGGAGCTTCCTAAGAGATTCCCCTCTGACAATATAAAAGCGGCTGATGCTGCCAAAGAGGGGAGAGTATGAGGATGGGATCTTTAATAATAGGGCTGCTGTTCCCGGTCTTTTCGTTAACGGCCGCTTCGGCCGAGACCATCGTGCTGAAAAACGGCGAGCAGCTGGACGTAATGGATATAGTCCCGGAAAGCAATGTGCTGAAAGTGAAAATAGCGGCAGAGTCAAAATTGCCTTACGCTAATGAATGGCTGGAGATCAGGAAAAAATATCTGACCCCTGAGCAGCAGGCCAGGTATTTCGGTTCCGGAATGGGCATGTATTTATCTCTGACTACGATGAGAGCGGGGGCAAACGTGGAATACACCTACTATTACAACGGCAGGAAAGTCGGCATGCGGCTGGTGGATGCCGACGAAATAACGCTGCGCCACCAGGGCAGCGTGCCATCAGGGGTTTACAGAGAATTCTATCCGGGGGACGCTGTCATGCGTGAGCAGGCAATAGTCGAAAATCTCCGGAACGGCCCTTCGCGCATTTATTACCCGGACGGGGGCTTGCAGCGCGAGACCTGGTTCGTTGCAGATTTTTCTAACGGCACCCAAAGGCTTTTCAGCAGCAGGGGGAACCTGGTCAGCGAGCAGCGGTTCATACGCGGTAAGCGTGAATACTCGAAATCTTACGGAGAAGGGGGGAAAACGACTGCGCAGCTTTCACCGCTGTCAATAGCCCGCTAACTCATATCCACTGGATTTAATGAGGGCCGCCTGCCCTGCCTCTTACGGGACCGGGGCGGGCTCAGTTCTTGAGCAGCAGCTTAAGCATGTGCACGGCGTTCTTGGTCAGCCGGGCGTCCAGCAGGCCGCGGCTTATCGCCATGGTCTGGTAGCTGCCGGTTTTGGTTCCCAGTTTATCCAGCTTCGCGCAGATCTGCGCGGTCAGGCGGTCTATTTCGTAAGCCGAAGCCTGCGGCACTTTTTCCCGGGAGAAGGCCGCTACGCCGTCCTGGCGCGCGGCGAGCTCGTAGGCCAGCAAAGCCACGGACTGGCCCAGGTTCATGGACGGCTGTTTCTCCAGGGTGGGGATATTTATGACGGCGTTGCACAGCGCCAGGTCCTCTTTGGTGAGGCCGGTCTTTTCGGGGCCGAAAAGTATGGCGGCCTTCTCCACGCCCCGCCCGGCTATATAGCCGGGCGCGTCCTTCAGAACGATCACGTCCCGGTCCGGCTTTATCTGGTGCAGCGACGAAGTGCCCAGCAGCAGCTGGCAGTCTTCGGCGGCCTCGGGGATGCTGCCGTAGATGCGCGCGGACTCTATGATATCCATCGAATTTATGGCCGCGACCGAAGCCTCCTGCTTCCAGCAGCGCCTTACTTCCTCCCAATCGGACTCGAAAGGGCTTACCAGCGCCAATTCTGTCAGACCGAAATTGGCCATGGCCCTGGCGCATGCGCCGATATTATCGGGGTTGCGGGGTTTTACGAGGATGAACTTTAACGGCGTGGTCATTCTGAATTCAGGATCCCTTTCGCCCGTTAAAATTTCTTCTGATAATTGCCATATCATAATAATACTAAAAGTATGGGCAGCATTTTTTTGCGCCGGCCCGATCATGTGGGAGGACGCTTATTAAGGTAAAATGATCAGACTAAACGGTCCGGTTAAAAGGGGGGGCAGAATCTATCATGGGAATGAACCCGCGCGACGTCAACCTGTTCTTCCAGGTGGCCGGGATAGCCAGGCTGCAGGGCGCGGCCATGCTCCTCTCCCCGGTGGCCGCGGCCGTAGTGGCCAGGCATAAGAACCGCTCCGAAGTGCTTTGGGGGATCTCGACGTTCTTTTGCCCCCTTATCGGTTCCCTTATTATTTTCTCCATACGCAGCGGTCCGCCCGGGGCCTGGTTCATTATTTGCGAAGAACTTTTCAGGCTCTTTGCCGGTCCTCTTTTCGTGGTCTTCCTGGCGCTGCTGCCTGCCGGGCCGGCTGCAGGCGGGCGTACGAAGCTGGGCTTCGCGGCCGCGGTAATTTCGCTGCTGCTGGTGATGCTGGCCTTCTTTTTTTTCGCGCTGTCGAATTTCCCCGTACAGCATTAAGCGGTAGTCCTCGCGATAGTTTTTTCCATCCGGCTGCCGTGAGCCGGCAGCGGTCCCATAACAGTTCCGCGGCGTGAATTATTGCCAACCGCGCGCCCATATCCTAGAATCATTAATAGGCCGCGGCCGGCTGCCGCGCCTGAGTATGCCAAAGCGTAAGTTAAAAAAAACGCTGTTCGTCATGCTGCCCATGGCGGGGGCGCTGGCTATTCTTGCCGCGCTGGTCTATCCCAACCTGGACGCCCTGCTGGCTACCATTAAAGCGGCTGCCCCCTTCTACCTCGCCTGCTCGCTTTTTTTCTCTTTCGCCGGCTACCTGTTCATGGGGCTGTCGCTGCGGGAGGTGCTAAATCTGCTCGGGCACCGGCTCAGCGTCTGGGACGCGACCGGGGTGTCTT
>DAOPZW010000166.1:0-6333 GCA_035353595.1 Elusimicrobiales bacterium
CCAAGCTGCTGACCTCTTACCGCTGGAGCGCTTTTGACCGCAGCTCTTCGGAGGGGGAACTGCTGCGCTTCGACGACGTGAGGACCGGCGATTACCATGGCGTGGAGGAGCTCTTCTCTCTCTTCGATATAAGGTCCGCGCTGATGTGCCCTTTCAATCCCGCCGGCGGCGCGGCGGAGCGCCTTATCGTTTTCGGCGCCGCCGATCCGGCCTCTTTCGAGGCCGCGCAGCCCTATCTGCGCTTCGTGGCCTCGCAGCTCAGCTCCATCTCTAAGGTGTCGGACCAGGTGTTCGTGCTGAAAAAAGAAACCGAAAAACTGAAAGAGGAGGTGGGCGCCGCCGTAAAAGAACTGGATGTCGCCGGCTCCCGCCTTATCCAGCGCGCCAAGGAACGCAAAGCCCTTTATGAAGTGGTCACCAGTGTAACCGGCCCCGGCGGGGACGCCCAGTACGGCTGCTCGGCCATCCTGAACATCGTGGCCAAGATCGTAGAAGCGGACGTGGTGGCTTCGCTGCTTTTCGACGAGACCAAAGGCGAGCTGGTGGTCAGTCCCGGCGCCTACGGCATAACCGATTCCGAGCGCATGCTTTACAGCATCCCCGTCAACAACCAGGCTTCTTCCTCGGTGCGCACCTTTCTTTCCCGCAAGCCCTTTATAAGTCCCGACGCGCAGAACGACCCGGACGTGCTGGCCCGCTACGCCAAGCTCTGGGAAATACATTCGCTGATGATAGTGCCGATCTGCCTGCGCAACCGCATAATAGGCGTGATGCGCGTGGGCAGCCGCAAGAAGGATTTCTTCACGCCCGACCAGCTGGAATTCCTCAGCATCATCGCCGACGAGCTGGCGATAATAATAGAAATGGTCACGCTTTATGACAACGTGACCAAAACGGCGCAGGAACTGGCCCAGCTCAACCGTCTCAAGGACGAGTTCCTCTCCACCGTCAGCCACGAGCTGAAGACGCCGCTGACCACCATAAAGGGCTTTGTCTCTGTGATCCTCAGCGGCGAAGTGGGCCCGCTCAACGAGCAGCAGCTCAATTTCCTCGGCGTGGTGGACCAGTCGGTGAACAGGCTCACGCATTTGATCTCGAACCTGCTGGACCTCTCCCGCCTCAACGGGAAAGTGGAGATGGAGTTCCAGAAGGCGGACCTGGTCGAACTGGTGCGCGGGTCGGTTTCCAGCGCCAGCCTCAAGGCCAGGGAAAAGAAGGTCCTGCTTACCAACTCCCTTGAAAAAGTGCTGCCGGCGGTGCAGGCCGATACGCGCTGGATCGGGCAGGTCGTAGACAATCTGCTGATCAACGCCATCAAGTATGCCGGCGCCGGCGCCAAGATCAACGTCAGCGGCACCGACAAGGGCGAGGCCGTAGTTATCTGCGTGGAGGATAACGGGCCCGGCATCCCCCTGGAAGAGCAGAAGATGGTCTTTGAAAAATTTTACCGCGGCAAGGCCAGCATCAACCAGGTGCCGGGCACCGGCCTGGGGCTTGCCATTTCCCGCTCGGTGGTGGAAAAACACGGCGGGAAGATCTGGGTAGAATCGAAGCCGGGCAAAGGGGCGAAGTTCTGCTTCGCCCTGCCGGTGGCAAAGAAGTAAAACCGCGCCTTCAAGGGAGAGCGACATGAAAAGACCAGGAAAATTCCCGTACTTGATCCCGATTTTGTTCTTTTGCGCCTGCGCCCACGCGCCCGCGCCCAATTATTCCATGGCCCAGCCGGAAATACTGACGGCGGAAGGCCTGGCCCCGTTCAACGTCAAAGACCTGGCGGCCAGCCGCACGGCCGCGGTGCTGGACGCCCAGCGCACAGCGCTGAAGCGCGCCGCCGAGCTTTACATGGACGACGTTTCCCGCGCCGAGGATTACGCGGCGTTCGAAGCGGGCCCGCTCAAAAATCCGCAGAATTACCTGCTCAAGCATAAGATCCTTTCGGAAGGGGCGGAGGGTTCTTCCTACCGCGTCAGCCTTAAAACCTGGGTTTTAACGAATAAGCTCGCGGCGGCTTTGCGCGGAGCGGGCTCCGGCGCGCCGGAGGGCGGCCTGAGCGCGGCGCTGGTGGCGAGGGAGACCCCGGAGGGGTCCGCTTTCGCCGCAGCCTACAGCGCCGCGCTGTCCAGGCGTTCCATCATCAGGATCGCGGACTATCCTTTTACCAGGAACAAAGCGCCGGCCGATTCGGACGAGGCCCTGCTGTCCGCCGCGGCGGCCGCGGGCGCCGACGTGCTGCTGACCGCTTCGGCCTCCGCTTACGCTTCCGGCGCGGGCCTGAACACCGGCTTCTACCCCTCGCGCGCCGACGGCTCCGTTAAGGTGTACGACGTCAGGTCCGGCAAACTGCTGCTGGAGCTCTCGCGCCAGGGCAGCGCCATCGATTCTTCCCAGGCCGCCGCTTTTTCGAAGGCGCTGGCTACGGCAGGCGAACTGCTGGCCCAGGAGACCGCGCTGAAAGCGGACCGCCTGCTGAAGCCCGACGCCGTCATCCGGATAAAAGTTTACGGCCTGAACGGGCTTGAGACGCTGGAGAAATTAAAAAGCCAGCTGCAGCGCCTGGACCTGAAAAAGCTGCGCCTTGAAAAATATTCCAACGGGGAAGCCGTCTTCGTGGCCGTACCCCGCCGTCCCGACCCGCAGGAGCTGGCAAGCGCGGTCCTGCGCGGCGATACGATAGGGCTGGAGCTGGAAGCGGCTTCTCCCCAGGAAGTGCTGTTCACCGCGCAGTAAGGATCTTATGCGGCGCCGGCTACTTTTCGCGGTGGCTCTGGCCTGCGCCTGCGCGGGAGAGAAGGCGTACCTCATTTCTCCCGGGCTGAGACAGGCGGCGGACAGGCGCGTGGCCGTGCTGCCCTTTGACAACAACAGCGCCGAGCCCGGCGCGTCCGCCGCGTTGCGCGCCCTGGCGGCGGAAGGCTTCAGCCGGCGCGGCTACCCCGCCCTCTCCCCGGCGGAGACGGACGGGTTGCTGCGCGGTTTGGCGCGCGCCGGCGGCGCTGCTTCGGCGGCGGAAACTGGCCGGGCGCTGGGCGTGGGACTGCTCTGCTACGGCTCGGTCGAAGATTTTTCTTTTGAAAACCTGGGGCTGGCGGTAAAAAAATCGGTCAGGCTGCGGCTTAAAATTGTTTCCGTTCCTACTGGGGAAGTTCTTTTTATCAGCGGAGGGGCGGGCGGCGATTTCAGGTCTTTTCACGATCAGGAAGCGGCCCGCACCTATTACCTGGAGCAGGGGGCGCTGGGCGGGGGAGAGGGCCCGGCGCAGGCGCTGCGGCGCGAAGCGCGGGCGGCGGCCGACGAGGCGCTGGACAGGCTGCCCCGCGGGCGGGACTAAATATGCTGGCAAAAATTTCCACACTGGCCCTGAAGGGTATAGACGGTTTTACCGTGAGCGCCGAGGTTTACATCGCCTCCGGCCTGCCGGCATACGCCATTGTGGGCCTGCCGGATGCGGCCGTAAAGGAAGCGAAAGAGCGGGTGGTGGCCGCGGTGCGCAATTCCGGTTTCGATTTCCCGTCCAAACGTATTACCGTGAACCTGGCCCCCGCGGAAAGGAAGAAAGCGGGGACGCATTTCGACCTGCCCATCGCGCTGGGCGTGCTGGCCGCTTCCGGGAAAGTATGGAAAAAATTGCCGGCCCTCCTCGGCGGGAGTTGCTTTATCGGCGAGCTGGCGCTGGACGGTTCTCTGAGGCCGGTGGCGGGCGTGCTTCCCATGCTGCTTGCCCTGAAGGACAAGGGGATAACGGCGGTGGTGCCCGAGGGCAACTCGGCCGAGGCGGCTGTTTCCGGGGCTCAGTGCCTGGTGGCTTCAAGCCTTAAACAGGTGGTTGCCTGGCTCTCCGGAACGGAAGAGTTGAAATCCTGCGGCGCGGCGCCGGCTCCCGCCGCCGCGGAGTTCGCGCCCGATTTCTCCGAAGTCAAAGGCCAGGCTTTCGCCAAGCGCGCCATGGAAATAGCGGCGGCCGGTTTTCATAACATCATCATGGTGGGGCCGCCGGGCTCCGGCAAGAGCATGCTGGCCAGGCGCTTCGGCACGCTGCTGCCGCCGATGGGCCTCGACGAGGCCGTAGAAACCACCAAGCTTTATTCGGTCAGCGGCCTCGCCTCCGCGGGCCGCCTGGTGCGCGAGCGTCCCTTCCGCGAGCCGCACCATACCATCTCCGACGCCGCGCTGATAGGCGGCGGCTCCAATCCCAGGCCCGGGGAAGTTTCGCTGGCGCATAACGGCGTGCTCTTTCTCGACGAATTCCCTGAATTCTCGCGCCCGGCCATAGAGGCGCTGCGCGAGCCGCTGGAAGCCTGGACGGTAACGGTGGCGCGCGTCAGGGAAAGCGTGGTCTACCCCGCGCGCTTCCTGCTGGTGGCCGCCATGAATCCCTGCCCCTGCGGCTACCTCGGGCACCCCGTGCGGGAATGCGCCTGTACGCCGCTGCAGGTTCACAAGTACCGGGCCAGGGTATCGGGGCCCATCCTAGACCGCATCGATCTGCACGTGCAGCTGGCGCCTGTGAAATACGCCGACTGGGAGGCCATCCCCAAAGGCGAGCCTTCCGGCGACATAGCCGGGCGGGTGCTCAAGGCCATTGAAATACAGCGCGTGCGGTTCGGCGGCCGCGAAGGGCGCAGCAACGCCGCCATGACAGCGCCGGAACTGCGCCGCCACTGCGCCCTGCCCGAAGGCGCTTCGGCGGTGCTGGAACTCGCCATGAACAAGCTGGGCTTTTCGGCGCGTTCGCTGGATAAGATCCTGAAGATCGCCAGGACCATAGCCGACCTGGAGGGCGCGGCCGCCATAAAGAAAGAACATGTTATTGAGGCGGTACAATACCGCCTGCTGGATAAGTCGGCGGCCCTGGCCGGTATCTGAGAGAGGACGGAACCGTTACGGAGACTACATGAAAAACATTATTTTTGCGGCTATTTTTTGCGTGATCGCGGCCGGTGGAGCGGCCGTTCACGCGCAGCGGGTACAGCTGCTCGACGCGGATGCGCCTGCTGATGACGGTGAAAAAACCGCGGCCCAGGAGGGTATCCCTGAAATAACGCTTTCGGCTGAAGAACCTGTGAAGGAGGAAGCCGCGGAGAAGAAGGCTGCGCAAGCGGCGAAGCCGGGGCCGGCAGCCGCAAAAACAGAACCGGCCAAAGCCGCGGTAAAAAATAAAACTCCGGTCAAGCCCGCCGCTGCGGCGTCCGGGGTTCCCGCCCCTTCCAAGCCTGTAAAGGTAGAGGAATTCGCCGCAAAGTTCGAGCTGGAGCCCGCCAAACCCGCAGCCAAGCCTGCGGCAGCTGAGAAACCCGTTGCCGCTCCCGCTAAAGCGACGGCGCTGGGTATAGAACTGCCGCAGCCCATGAAGCCCGCGGCCGCGTCCAAACCGGCGGCCGCGGCCAAGCCTGCGGCAGCTGCGAAACCCGCTGCCGCGCCCGCTAAAGCGACGGCGCTGGGTATAGAACTGCCGCAGCCCATGAAGCCCGCGGCCGCGTCCAAACCGGCGGCCGCGGCCAAGCCTGCGGCAGCTGCGAAACCCGCTGCCGCGCCCGCTAAAGCGACGGCGCTGGGTATAGAACTGCCGCAGCCCATGAAGCCCGCGGCCGCGTCCAAACCGGCGGCGGCCAAGCCTGCCGCGCCGGTGAAACCCGCCGCCGCGCCCGCTAAAGCGACGGCGCTGGGCGTAGAATTGCCGAAACCCATGAAGCCGGCGGCGGCGCCAAAAGTTGCCGCCCCTGCCCCGAAACCTGTTACGGACAGCGGATTTTCCGTGGAAAAAAGGCATAAGGTGGACGGCGGCGATACTTTGTGGGACCTCTCCGGCAAATACTACCTGGATCCCAATAAATGGGAAAAGATATACAATGCCAACCTCGACACCGTTAAGGACCCGCACTGGATCTACCCCAAATCGGAACTCGTGATCCCGGACATAAAGGAAGAAGTTAAGCCGGAGCGCGCCCCCGTGGAGATAACCGGAGCCGATACCGTCAGCGAAGGCGATCTTTCCGTTACCGATATAAACCAGGCGCCGGCCGCGCCCGCCGCCGGGGAACAGCCGGCGGCGGTCATTCCTGCCGCTACGGACATGGCACTGAAGCCGGCGGGCAGCGCCCTGAACTCCTACGGTTCCTTCCACGGCCTTTCCGAGGAAATGCCGGAGGACCAGAAAGAGTGGTCTTCGCTGAGCAGGGTGGTCCCGGACAACTGGACCGAAGACGGGGTTGTTACGGCAAAAGGGAATGGCGGCCAGGACAGCGTGGACGAGGGGCTGGCCTTCAGCGGCGAGCAGGTGGTCATACGGCTGTCGGGATCGGCGCCGGTGAAAAAGGGCGACTATCTTGCGGTTTA
>DAOPZW010000167.1:0-6292 GCA_035353595.1 Elusimicrobiales bacterium
TGCGTAGCGCCGAGCCTGAGTGGGGAGGGGCGGCCACGGTGTGGCCGACCCCGTGTTTGCGAAACCAGGCACCGGCCGCACCGCAGCAACCACCTGCCTCAGACCCCGTGGATCTTGCCGTCGCGGATCTCCAGGCGGCGGTCGGCGCTGCTCGCCAGTTCCAGGTTGTGCGTCACCATCACCACAGTGATGCCCTGGCGCGTAAGGCCCCGCAAAATATCCTTTATCTCTTCAGCACGCCGGCTGTCCAGGCTGCCGGTAGGCTCGTCGGCCAGCAGCACCCTGGGGCTGTTGATCAGCGCCCTCGCGATAGCCACCCGCTGCATCTCGCCGCCCGAAAGCTCGCCCGGCAAATGCCGGTAGCGCCGCTCTATGCCCAGCAGCTTCATCACCTCGTGCGCCTCTTTGGCCCCCGGCGCGGCGTAAAAAGCCCCCGGCAGCAGAATATTCTCCTCCACAGTCAGCGTCGGGATAAGGTAGAACTTCTGGAATACATAGCCGAACAGCTCCCGCCGCACCAGCGTAAGCTCCCGCTCCGAAAGCTCCCGGCCGCCGCCGAAAACCGCGCGGCCGCCCACGCTGAGCGTCCCCGAAGTGGGATTATCCAGGCAGCCTATCAGGTTCAGCAGCGTGGTCTTGCCGGAGCCCGACGGCCCCGTGATGGCCACCATCTCGCCGGCCGCCGCCTCAAAACTCACGCCGTCCACGGCCCGCACCTCTTCGGCGCCCCGCCGGTAGACCTTGCGCAGGTCCGCCGCGGAAATGACGATATTGTTTTCCATTATTGCTCTCCCTCGATGCGTATAGCTTCCAGCGGCCGCACCCGCGCCGCCCGCCACGCCGGGTAAACCCCGCTGAGCAGCCCGCCGCCCAGGATAAGGGCGAAGGAGAACGCGGTTATCCCGCCGTCCAGCGCGATCAGCGCGCCGTTGGGCGCGTAAGGCAGGAAGTAGCGCACCCCGGCCTCCGCCAGCCGCGCCGTTGTGAACGCCAGCCCTATGCCCGCCGCCCCGCCCAGTGCGCACAGAATAGCCGTCTCCAGCCAGATCATCTTAAAAACATCCAGCGGCATCGCGCCCATGCTTTTAAGGATGCCGATCTCGGCGTAGCGCTCCATCACTGACATCAGGATAGTGTTGATCACCCCTGCCATGGCGATTATCAGCGCTATGCCGGCAATGCCCATTACGATGACCCGGGCGCTGTTGACCAGGTTCATGATGGTGGTCTTCACCTGTGCCATCGAGACCACCTGCACGTCGGGCAGGTCATAAAGCTTGTTCTCGAAAGCGGTAAGGTCCGCGTCCTTTTTGACCTTGATGCCCAGCCCCGTCAGCTTGCCCTGCTTGGCGAATATTTTCTGCACCGCGGCGATAGGCAGGAAAATGGTGCCGTCGTCCTGGGTGCCGGAGCGCTTGAGCACGCCGACCACTTTTATTTCCTTATCAACGCCGGGGATGAGCATTTTGTCGCCCACCTCGCGCGTCTCCAGTTCCGCGGCTTCATAGCCCAGCACGGCTTCATAGGCCGCGTTGTCCCTGAACCAGCCGCCCTGCTTGAATTCCAGGTACGGCTTCATCGCCGGAAAAGTATCGGCGTCCACGCCCAGATACGCGGCCACCGCGCCGTTCTCTCCCTTGTTGGGATCGAAGACGCCCTGCATCAGCATCGGCGTGACTTTTTCCACCTCGGCGTTCTTGTAAACGGTCTTCACCACGTCGGCCGCCATATACCGCAGCCCCGTGCCGCCTTTGAGCATCAGCGTGGCGGCTTCATAAGGGCAGCCCTTGGCGGTGAGCAGCACCTGGAACCCCATATTGTCGATATCGCGGTTGAGCCCCTGCTGGTAGCCGCGGTTGAAGCCCAGCAGCGTAGCCAGCACCCAGGTGGAAAGCATAATGCCCCCGGCGGTCAGCGCGGTGCGGGTCTTCTTGCGCAGCAGATTCTTGTAAGCTATGGAATAGATATTCATTTTGCCTTCTTCGAGAATACGAACTCGTCCATCAATATCAGGTTCTTCTTCACGGCGCGCATTACGGAATTAAAGTCCCCGCCGGCTTTGGCCGGGGCTTTTATTCCGGCGGAGGGGGAACCCGCCGCGGCTTTTGAGGCGACAGGGTCGTAGCCTTCGAAATCTTTCAGCGCCAGCCCCGCGAACTGCGCAGCGAACTCTTTAGCGCGCAGGTCTTTGGCGGCGCGGGAAGTGAGTTTCTGGATGTAGAAAGACTTTATTACGCCAACAGAATCCAGCGCCAGGAAAACCTGTATGCCGCCGTATTCTCCTTTCTGGTTCACGCCGTGGATATAGCCCAAGGTCTGCGTGCCGCGGTAGATGTCGTAAAGCGTATAGGGGACATCGATATTCTCATAGAGACCGTGGAACTTATCTCCGAGACGCTTTTCCACGCGGTCCAGCAGCGGCTGGCCGCCGGAAGTTTTCAGGGAGACATAACGCGTCTTATAGCCGGTAGAGCCGGGGAACAGCCTGGCCACGTCCCGGTCCGGGTCGTTGAGGTCGCAGCCCACCGCCGCGGCCGCTCTGCCGGGAGCGGCGGCGAAGATGCACAACATGAGGAGAATTTTATACATAAGTCCTTATAAGGGCAGGTAATAGTAGAGCTGTACCACCGCCCGCTTATCGTTCATGCGGTCATCATATTCGAACAACGCCCGCCAGGTCAGCTCGGGATCCACGGCATAGGACAATGCGGTCGCCAGGTTCCAGCCCGGCATCATCTCCATGCCGGAATAAACGGCCTGCCCCTCGAGTTTGAGCCGGTTCTCGTCCAGCAGGTTAAGTCCCAGGCGCCCCAGGGCGGCCGTGTAACTCAGGCCGCGCATAGTGCCGCCGCGCAGGTCCGCCCGCAGTTCCCAGCGGTCCCAGAGCAGCGCGTAATCGGCCCCGAGGGCGCTGTAAGGCCGCTCCGCGCCGTCAATAATGCGGTAGCCGGTTATCTCCGGAACCCTGCCGATAGAAGTATAAAAGCCTAAGGCGTAATTATCCCGGCTCAACACGCCGCTGGTAAGGCGGCCCGCCACCAGGTAATTGCCCGCCGCGCGGGGGCGCATGCCCGTGCCCGTGGTCAGGGAAAGCGCGGCATCTCCCCAGTTGAAGTCGCGCGCCACGCCCAGGCCCCAGTCGCGATCGAAACCGTAGCCGTACATGGGCAGGGCCTGCAGCAGCGCGCCGTGGGTGTCGAAATAGGATTCCAGGCCGGCGGCGGCGCGGTTATGCCCGGCCCAAAGGTAAGCGTACGGAGTTTTTAAGCGATAATAGGCGTTATAAACCTGCGGCTCCAGCCGGTTGCGGGCGTCGGGGTCCCAGGCCAGGCGGCCCTGCACGGCCAGCGTGCCGACATCGCCGGCGGCGCCGGAGAACTTGCGCACCAGGTCGACCCCCGCGGAAGACTTCTGCATCGGCTCGCCGGCCGACATTGAATGATAGACGGCGGCTTTCCCCGCTGAGGAATAGCCGCCCACCGCCTGCGCCTCCAGGAACAGCAGCCCTTCGCCCGCCGCGGCCGGCGCGGCGGCGGCCAGCAGGCTAAAGGCTAAAAAGAACTTTGCCGGCATAGATCTCTTTGTTCTCCTGCTTTACGCGTATGAGCACGGACCATTCGCCCGTCATTACAATGTCCACCGGCAGCAGGTAATCGCCCTTTTTATTGAGCTGGAACTTCACCGGGCCGGAGTCGTGATAGGGCATGGAGGGCATGCCGGACTCGCCTATTATTTCGTACGGAGTCTCCCGCCCGCCGTCTTTGCCGAAAACCTGCACCTTTACAATGATAGTCCCCAATTTGGGCTTCTCAGAAAATTTCCAGGTGAACCAGCCGCCTCCGGGCAGCGGGTTGGGCTTGTTTTCGGGAGCCAGCTGCGCCGGCCCCGCGGCCGCGGCCGGAACCGGCTGAACCGCCGCCGGGGAAGTGGCGGGCGCCGAAGGCCGCTCCGTATTATTTTTACAGGCCAGCAGCGGCAAAAGGGCGAGTAAAACGATAGTGATCTTCATGTTTTTGGTTCCAGGAGTCATAGTGCCTTAATCTATCAATTAGTCGCTGTTCGATACAAGCAAGTCACACGGCTCTTATAATTTATATAATTATCAAGCAGCATTACAGAAGCAACTATTGCTAAGGAGCCAGACCTGATGAAAAAGATCCTATTGTTTTCCGTCATAGCCCTGTCGCTGGGAGCGATCTCCGCGTCAGCCCAGGACAAGAAAGCCGGGCCGGCCGCCCCTGAAGTTAAAGCCGCCGGCAAGAAGTGCGCCGACTGCCCCATGCACAAAAAAGCCGCCGCCGCGGCGGAGAAGACCATTAACTGCCCCGAAGCCAAAGGCGCGAAAAAACACGACTGCGCGAACTGCGGCGGGAAGATGTGCCCCGAAAAAGTGCCCGGAGCCTCCGCCATAGTGACCAATACAAAAGACGGCGTCGAAGTGAACATCACCGCCAAAGACAAGGACGCGGTGGCCAGGATACAGGCCCTGGCCGCGCCGCACTATGAGAACAAAGGCAACAAATGCGCCGGCTGCCCCACCACGGTCCGCGGCGCCGAGACGAAGTTCGAGTACATCCCGGCCGGTATCAAGGTAACGATCACCGCCCAGGCGCCTGAGGCCGTAAAGCAGATACAGGCGGCCGCCGCGAAAGAGTTTTCCGGGCCCGCGCCCAAAGCTGAAGCCGCTAAAGGCAAGCAGGAGGCAAAGGCTTCAAAGAAATACACCTGCCCCATGAAATGCGTCATTTCGGACAAGCCCGGCAAATGCCCCAAATGCGGCATGCCGATGGAAGAGATAAAGTAAGCGAAAAAACACCGCCGCAGGCCAGGAGGATTTAGCATGACACATGTCTGGACCGCCCTAAAGAAAGTTCCTTTTTTCAAGGGACTGCGCGACATCGAGATAATGCAGGTCATAAAGATCGCGCATTCCCGCAAATACAAGAAGAACGAGATCATCTTCCGCAAGGAGGATCTCGGCAACAGCTTCTTCATCGTAAAGGAAGGCAAGGTCAAGATCTTCACCTCGATAGGCGGCGACAAGAAAAAGACCTTCGCGTTCCTCAACCGCGGGGATTTCTTCGGCGAAATGTCGCTGCTGGGCGGCAGGGTGCGCTCGGCCTCGGCGCAGGCCACGGAAGAAACGGAATTATACGTCATCTCCAAGCGGAACTTCACGAAGCTTATCGTCGGGAACCATGAATTCACGCTGAAGCTGCTGAAGACGCTGGCGGACCGCCTTACCAGGGCCGACAAAGAAATAGCGTCGATGCTGTTCCACAACATACTCGGCCGCCTGGCCGAGGCCATAATCGAACTGGCTAAAACAAAAAGTAAAACCCCGGGCAGGATAGCCATAGACCAGAGCGAACTGGCGCAATACCTCGGCACCACCCGCATGCCGGTCTGCCGCGCCGTGAACGTGCTTAAGCGGGAAGGCACCATCGACTACCGCCGGGGGGAACTCATAATCCTCAACCAGGCCAGGCTCAAGTCCATGGCGGGAAGCCTCCAGTGATAACGTCCCTGAGAGGCTTTCGCGACATCCTGCCCCCGGACTCGGAGCTGTTCGCGCACATAGAGGCCGCCGCCAGGGAGATCTTCGCCCTGTACGGCTACCGCGAGCTGCGCATCCCCGCGCTGGAATCCAAAGAACTTTTCGTGAAATCCACCGGAGAAACCACCGACATCGTAGAGAAGGAGATGTACGCCTTCACCGACGGCGGCGGCCGCGAAGTGGCCATGCGTCCCGAAGGCACCCCCGGCATAGTGCGCGCCTACGTCGAGCATAACCTGGGCCAGACCGGCCGCAACGCCAAATATTTCTACATCGGCAACATGTTCAGGGCCGAAAGGCCGCAGGCCGGCCGCTTCCGCGAATTCGAACAGATAGACGTGGAGTATATCGGCAATCCTTCGCCGGCCGCCGACGCAGAGAGCATCGCCATGCTGATGAAGCTCCTGCAAAAGGCCGGCGTGGAAGGCTGCTTCGCGGAAATTAATTCCCTGGGCTGCGCGGAATGCCGCAAAGCCTACCGGGCCACGCTGTTGGACTTCCTGCACCTGCACACCGCCAGGCTGTGCGAACCCTGCAAGGGCAGGATAGACCGCAACCCGCTGCGCGCCCTGGACTGCAAGACCGACGGCCCGTGGCTGGCCGGAGAATCCCCAAAACTTTCCCTGTGCCCCGCCTGCGCCGAGCATTTCTCCCGCACGCAGGAACTGCTGAAGGTTTCAGGCGTCGAGTACAAAGTGAACCTGAACCTGGTGCGCGGGCTGGACTACTACACCC
>DAOPZW010000168.1:0-6237 GCA_035353595.1 Elusimicrobiales bacterium
ACCTTCTTGCAGGAGGCGCAGATCGGCAGCAGGGCGCGCAGCTCGGCGAGTTCGGAGATATCCTCAATAACCAGCAGCGAATAGAGTTTCCCTTCGAAAGTAAAACCGGAAACGGACACCAGGGCCGGGACAGCAAGCGTTTTCCCGCCGGCGCGGATAGTGATATCCGTGCGCTGACGGCTGATATTTTTACCTAAAAAAGCGTCATTGACCGAGTTGCGTATCAGGCAGTCGCCGCAATGCGGGCCATGGCCGCAGCCGGCCGGCACGTCCGTGGAATGTATGCAATGCAGCGCCTCGCCGGCCCTGCTGCCGTATACTTTCCCGCCCTTAAGCAGGGCCAGCGCGGCCCGGTTGCGGTAAAGGATGCGCACGTCCTCGTCGGTTACAAGCACTATGGAAGGGATGGCGTCCAGGGCGTGACGCATGAATACCGCGTTATTAAAAAAGCTGTCCATGTTATTCTCTTGCACCGGAGCGGCCGGGCTGCGGCCACACCCTGAAGCCGCGGGCCGCCGCTGCCATTACTCCGGGTTTCGGATCTTTCTTATAACCTCATTGACCCATTCAGACTCTTTCACTACCTTGATCTGCTTGCCTTTCTCTATCCAGACGCCGCGGCCTTTGGCTCCGGCCACGCCGAAGTCGGCAGAGCGCGCTTCGCCGGGCCCGTTCACCACGCAGCCCATGACGGCAATTTTCAGCCCCTCCGCTTTTTCGCGCAAATTCCCGTCGGAATAGATCCGCTCTTCGAGCTCATGGATAACCTTGCCCACGTTAACCTGGCAGCGGCCGCAGGTGGGGCAGGAGACCAGGTCCGGCCCGTAGCGCCGCAGGCCGAGGCTCTTAAGGATCTCGTAGGCGGCGCGCACCTGCAGGGCGGGGTCCTCGGTAAGGGAAACGCGCACCGTATCGCCGATGCCCCGCCCCAGCAGCAGGCCTATGCCCAGCGCGGACTTCACCGTGCCGGCGAGGAAACTGCCCGCTTCGGTAACTCCGAGGTGGAGGGGGATATCGGACTTCGCGGCGAAAAGCGTGTTCGCCAGCGCGGTGCGCTCGATGTCGTCCGCCTTGAGCGAAACGACGATGTCGCGAAAATCCAGCCTTTCAAGAATGCGCGCCTCTTCCAGGCCTTCCTTTACCATCTGCCGGGCCCATTCCTCCGGCGTCCAGCGCGGAACGGGATGCTCCTTCAGAGCTTTAAGGGAGCCGGCGTTCACGCCGATGCGGATAGGGATCCGGGCCGCTTTGCAGGCCTTTACCACCTCTTTAACTTTATCCCGCTCGCCGATATTGCCGGGGTTTATCCGCACCTTGTCCACGCCCTGCCGCACCGCTTCCACCGCCAGGCGCCAGTCGAAATGGATGTCCGCCACGAGGGGGATGGAAATGGCGCGCTTTATGCGGCCGAGGTTGCGCGCCGCTTCCATATCGGGCACGGCCACGCGGATAAGTTCGCAGCCGGCTTCTTCAAGACGGCGTATCTGGTCGACCGTGGCTTTCAGGTCGCGGGTATCGGTATTGCACATCGACTGCACGGAAACGCGGCTGCCGCCGCCGATGGCGAGAGAGCCGGCTTTAACGCGGCGGGTAACGCGGTGTTTTACGGGGCGGGGGTCCTCCGGCATACTTTACCTGCCCCCGCTGTCCGGAGCAGCGGCCCCGCCCTGCGGCGAGGCGTCGTCCGGGGCGGCTTGCGCGGCCGCGGCCGCTTTCTTTGCGTCACGTGAATTTTTCAGGCGCATCAGGTCGCTGTAGGTGGCGAAAAGCAGGATGGACATCAGCAGCCCTATGCCGGCGCCGTTGACATACTTCATCACCGTGGGAGTGATCCGGCGCTTGAAGGCGCCTTCGAAGAGGAAAAGCACGGCCCACCCGCCGTCCAGCAGGGGGATCGGCAGCAGGTTGAAGAATCCGACCGCCACCGAAATAAGGCCGATCAGGAAAACCAGGTCCGCCAGCCCGGTATGGGCGGCTTTGCTGACGATATTCACTATCCCTATAGGCCCGGCGAGGTCCGGTTTCTCACGCTTGCTGATATTGGAAGCCAGCGTCTTTACGGTGAAGGCGCTCCAGTACCAGCACTGGTGCAGGCCCATGCCAAGACCTTTAAACACCGGCACGCGCTTATAGGAAACGCCGGGGGCCACGCCTATCACGCCGCGCGCGGCGCTGTCCGGCGCCGGGCGGGAAGAAAGCTTAACCGTATTTTCCGCCTCGCCGCGGCGGTAAACTATCGTCAGCTCGCGGCCGAGACTGCCGTGTATGACCGCAGCCATCGTTTCCCAGGCGTCGATCGCCGCCCCGTCCACCCTGAGGATCCTGTCCCCGGGCTTTAAACCCGAGGTTTCGGCGGGATAACCGGCGGTGATCTCCCCGATCACAGGTTCGGTCGAAACGACCGGTTCCCCTACGCCCAGGATCACGCCCGAGAAAAGGGTGAAAGCCAGCAGGTAGTTCATGGTAGGGCCGGCCAGGACCACGCCCAGCCGCACGTACCAGGGTTTGGCGAAATACTCGTCGGGCGCGCCCGAAACCTCGTCGATATTCTCGCCAGCCGGCTTGACGTAGCCGCCCAGCGGGATCGCGCGGACGGAATACCGGGTGGGGCCGCTGGTGCGCCCGTAAAGCTCCGGGCCGAAGCCGAAGGAAAAGGCTTCCACTTTGATCCCGGACAATTTACAGACCAGGAAATGCCCGAACTCGTGGAGGAAAATAACCAGCCCGAAAGTGAAAAGTACGGCTATTATGGATGTGATCATTGCTACCTCTTTTTTATGTTTTCCGCGATCGAGGCCGCCTTCTGGCGCGCCCAGCTGTCAGCCTCCACCGCTCCGGCCAGCGTAAACCTTGAGACCGGGCTGCAGCGGCCGAGAACTCGCTCGACCACGCGGGGGATATCCGTAAACTTCAGCGCCCCTTCCAGGAAAAGTTTTACCGCCACTTCGTTGGCGGCGTTAAGCGCCGCCGGGAAGATGCCTCCCTGCCTGGCGGCGTAAAAAGCCAGTTCGAGGCAGGGGAAACGGCGGAAGTCCGGGGCCAGGAAATCCAGGCGTGAAAGCTTGAAAAAATCCAATGGCTTTACCAGCGACCGGACGCGCTGCGGCCAGGTAAGCGCGTACTGTATGGGCAGTTTCATGTCCGGGACAGACAGCTGGGCCAGCACGGAACCATCCTTGAATTCGACGCCGGAATGGATCACCGACTGGGGATGTATCAGCACCTGTATCTTCGAGACCGGCAGAGAAAAGAGATTCTGTATCTCCATGGCCTCAAGCCCTTTGTTCATGAGGGTGGCGGAATCCACGGTGATCTTGGGGCCCATGCTCCAGCGCGGGTGTTTCAGGGCCTGGGCCGGCGTAACCGTCCCAAGGGACTTTTTGCCGGAGTAAAAAGGACCGCCCGACGCGGTAAGAAAAATACGGGACACGACCTCGTCATATTCCCCGGCCTTTATCCCCGCCAGGCACTGGAAGATAGCCGAGGGTTCGGAATCCACCGGGATGATGGTCGCCTGCCAGCGCCGGGCCTCCTGCATCAGCAGGGCGCCGGCCATGATGACCGGCTCCTTGTTGGCCAGCGCGATATGCTTCGAAGCGCGGATGGCGGCGAGCAGCGGGGCAAGGCCTACCGCCCCGGTCACTGCGCTGAGCACGATCTGCGCCTGCCCGAGCGAGGCCAGTTCGGCAAGCCCCTCTACGCCGGGGGGGAGCAGCCGCACCCCGCGCGGAAGTTCGGCGCCGAATTGCTTCCAGGCTTCGTAATCAAAAACCGCCACGCAGGCCGGCTTGAACTCCCGGACCTGGCGGCGCAGCAGCGCCAGGTTGGAATTGGCTGCCAGGCCGTAAGCCCGCCAGCCGGGCCCGAGTTTTTTCAGGGCCAGGAGGGCGTTGACGCCTATGGAACCGGTCGAGCCGAGGATGACTACGTTTTTCATTATCTGGAGAACACCGCGTAATAATAGATCACAGGCGCCAGGAAGATATAAGAGTCGAAGCGGTCAAGGATCCCGCCGTGGCCGGGCAGCAGGTTCGAAGAATCCTTGGCGCCCACCGCGCGCTTGAGCATAGACTCCGCGATGTCGGAAAGCTGGCCGAAAACGCCTATCAGCACACCGGCGCCCGCGGCGAAATACAGGGAGATCAGGCCGCCGGAGAAGTGCGCTATCGCCAGGGAGGTGGCCACGGCCGCGATGAAACCCGCCGCCGCCCCTTCCCAGGTTTTTTTGGGGCTGATGGAGGACAGCTGCCGCCGGCCCAGCGACTTGCCGAAAAAATACGCCGCGGTATCCATGACCCAGACCGTTATGATAAGCATGAAAGTAAGAGCCATCCCGTCGGGGCGGAGACCGCGTATGGCGATAAGGTGGAACAGGCACCAGGAGATCATGAAGATCCCCAGCAGGGTGAGCCCTATGCGCTCGAGGTATTTCTTGGGGGTGAACAGCTCGTAGGTCATCACGCCGATGACGGTCAGCGCCAGGAAAAACCCGGCGAAATTATCGCCGCCGGCCTGCGCCGCGGAGTAATGGTCGAAATACAGGGCGGCCGGCAGCAGCAGGCCGAACAGGAAAAGGGTGGGCGCCTGCACGGGCTTCGCGCCCATTTTCATCATGGCGGCGAACTCATAAAGCGAAAGGAAGATTATGCAGAACACGAACACGGCGTACGCGGGGCCGCCGCTGTGGATAAGCAGCGCGACCACGGGGATGCCGAACAACGCGGTCATTACTCTTGGCAAAAGCATCAGGTTCCTCTCCTTCTGTCCCTTTCCTGGTAGGCCAGCAGGGCCTCACGCAGTTCTTTCTCCCGGAAATCCGGCCATAGAGTCTCCGTTACGTAGAACTCGGAGTAAGCCGTCTGCCACAGGAGGAAATTGGAAACGCGCATTTCACCGGAGGTGCGGATGAGCAGGTCGGGGTCCGGCAGCGGCGCGGTATAGAGCAGCGAAGAAAAGGTCTTTTCGTCCAGTTTTTTCACGCCGGCGGCCAGCGCCCGGTTGGCCGCGTCGAGGATCTCCTGGCGGCCGCCGTAGTTAAGCGCGATATTGAGCGTCATGCCGGTGTTGTCCGCCAGGCGCGCTTCGGCCTTGCGCAGCGCGTCCCGGGCGGAGGCGGGCAGCTCGTCGATGTTGCCGCTGAACATAAGCCGTATGCCTTCCGCGGCCAATTCGTCCGCGTAGGCGGTGATCGTTTTTTTCAGCAGGAACATCAGCGCCGCGACTTCCAGCTTCGACCTCTTCCAGTTCTCGGTGGAAAAGGCGTAGATGGACAGCGCTTTGATCCCGGCGCGGCTGGCGGCCCGCACCACGGCGTGCACGGACTCCACGCCGGCGCTGTGGCCGGCCACGGCGGGCAGCCCGCGCTTTTTCGCCCAGCGCCGGTTGCCGTCCATGATTATGGCGACATGGGCGGGCAAACGGGCGGGGTCAAGTGTTGAAGTGTTTTTCACAACAGCCATTTAAGCGGCCCGCGGACAGCGCGGCTTTTATTCGGCGCGCTATCCGCGGTTAACCTTGAATTAAACCGTAAGCAGTTCTTTTTCCTTCGCGGCTACTATCCCGTCGACGCTATTAACATAGGCGTCGGTATGCTTCTGCACCTCTATTTCATGACGCTCAAGATCGTCCTCGGTCACCTCTCCGGCTTTCTGCGCCTTTTTGATCTTCTCCAGGACTTCGCGGCGGATATTGCGCATCTGCACGCGGGAATCTTCACCCATGGTGTGGACGATCTTCACCATCTTTTTGCGCTGGTCCTCGGTCATGGGGGGGAGGTTGATGCGGATCACGCCGCCGTTGCGCGAGGGAGAGGAACCGAAATCCATCTTCCGCAGCTCGGCCTCAATGGCGTCCACCGCCCCGGCGTCCCAGGCGCGGACTTCCAGCGTCCTGGGCTCGGGCACGGAAACCGCGGCTACCTGCTTAAGCGGCACCCGGGCGCCGTAATACTCCACCTGGACGGAATCGAGGAGCTGCGGGTTGGCGCGGCCTGTGCGCAGCGACGTAAGTTCCCGCTTAAATTTTTCTATCTTCTCCGCCATTTCCATTTCAGCTTCGGAAATAAGGTCCGCGATCGATGACTCTGCCATAAACGTTCCTCCTGTCCGCGCAATGCGGCTGCGACCCCGTCACACACGGATAATTATAATATATTTAGAGTGGCGGATTGGGCGGGGGAACGACCCGGCACATTCAAGGCGCTAGTGCAACAAAACTGTTAAAGACCTCTGCCGGTGT
>DAOPZW010000169.1:0-6174 GCA_035353595.1 Elusimicrobiales bacterium
GATGTCCTGACCACCGAAGAGATGCAGGGCACCCTGGAAAACACCAAGCTCAACGAGGTTTTCGAGCAGTACCTGGCTACCGTACAGATGTACGACCCCGAGCGCGCCACGCGCCTGGGCATACATTCCGCCGACCCCTACCTTACCTCGCGCACCCCGGAGCGCGCCGCGAAACAGCTGGCGGCGCTGCGCAACCTGCGCTCCAAACTGCTGCAGATAAAAAAAGCTTCCATGTATCCCGCTTCCCGGCTGGATTATGAAGTGCTCAACCATATGCTGGAAGTGGATGTTTACGAGCTGGAGAACCTGGGGCTGCTGACTAAGCGGCCGCAGTACTACCTGGAGCCGGTATTCCTTATCTTCCAGATGATGAATAAGGACTACGAGGACTACAGCCTCCGCGCCTCCAACGCTATTTCCAGGCTGAAAATGATCCCGGTGGTCCTTGAGCAGGCCGAGCGCAACCTTACCCGCCCGCCCGAGTTGTGGACGCGCCAGGCGATACGGCAGACCAAGGATTGTATCGAACACATTTCCGACTTTGTGGCGGTTTTCAGCGCCTATACCCGCTACGACCCGCTGCTCAAGACGCAGGTGGACGCCGCCGTCGAGAAGGCGAAACTGGCTTTCGCGCGCTATGCGGCTTTCCTTGAAAAGGACATCCTGCCCGTTTCCGACGGCGATCCCGCCGTGGGCGGTACCGCCTACGGCTTCTACCTCGAGCGCCTGCACGGGCTGGACATGACGCCCGGCGCGGCTTACAGCATAGCTAAAAAAGCGTATAAGACTTCGCTGAAAGACCTTGAAAAAGAGGCCCTGACAGTGGACGCGCTGCTGGCCAAGGAAAAAGGCTGGAAAGGCGTCCTGGAAAAACTGCCCAAGGACCATCCGCCCGCCGGCGAAGTCCTGAAAGTGTTCCAGGATGAGATGGACCGCGCGTACCAGCATTTCGACGAGCATAAAGTGGTGGAGTTCCCCCGGCAGCGCCTGCTGATCAAGCAGATGCCTAACTTCATGGCTTCCGTGCTGCCGTACGTTTACTATGCGCCGGCTTTCTCGCTGGACGATACCAGGATCTCCGAACTTTTCATCCTGCTGCCGCCGGCCGCCGCGTCAGCCGAAGCCCGGGAGAGGTCGCTGGCGGCCGGTTTTAATTACGCGCAGGTCGAGCTGCTGACCGCGTATACGATAATGCCCGGCATACACCTGCGCAACTTTGAAGCTTCTTCCAACCGGTCCCGCATAAGGCGCGTTTCGCGCCAGCCCGTGGTGGCCAACGGCTGGGCCTGCTACGCTGAACTGCTGGCCGAGGAGATGGGTTTCTACTCCTCCTACTGGTCCCGCTTCCTGCGCTGCTATGTGCGCCTGCTGCGCGCCGCCCGCGCCTACGCCGACACCGCCATGCACACCGGGCGCTGGACGCCGGCGGAAGCCGCGAAGTTCTTCCAGGACAAGCTTTATATGAGCAAGACCCAGGCGGAGAACGAAGTCCTTAAGATCTCCCTGGTCCCTACCGAGGCTTTTTCCTTTGTTTACGGCCTGGACCGTATTCTTGAAATGCGCCGCTATTATGAGCGCACCGAGGCCAAGTATTTCGACCTGCGGAAATTCCACACGCTGTTCCTGAAAATGGGCGAGATCCCCATAGACAGCATCGAGGCTGAAGTCCGGCGCCAGAAAAAGGAGGATAAGAAAATTATCCGATGACGACCAATGCCGTTTCCTTCGCCGGAGTGGAAAAAACTTATAAGCGCCCCCGCCTGCTGGGGGCGGTCTACCATACGGCCGTGCAGGACCTTTCTTTCGACATCCCTGCGGGCGAGATAACCGGGCTGCTCGGCCTTAACGGGGCGGGCAAGACCACGATCATGAAGCTTCTTACCGGGCTCCTTTTTCCCAACGCCGGCACGGTGCAGGTTTTCGGCCTGCCGCCTTCCGGCCAGGCCGCCAAGGCCAAAGTCGGTTTCCTGCCGGAGCTGCCTTACTTTCCTCCGCAGTTGAAGCCGGGCTCGGCGCTGGCTTATTATGGCCGGCTTTCCGGCCTCTCCGGAAAGGAACTTTCCCTGGCGGCAGAAGAGGCGCTGCAGCGGACCGGGCTTGAACCCCACGCCGACAAGCGTATTTCCGAGTTTTCCAAGGGCATGCTGCAGCGGCTGGGCCTGGCGCAGGCGCTGCTGCACAAACCGGACTTGCTGGTGCTCGACGAGCCGGTCAGCGGCCTCGACCCGCTGGCCATCCACGATATCAGGAAACTCCTGGCCGGGCTTAACGCCGAGGGCCGCACGATCTTTCTCTCCTCCCACAGCATTTCCGAAGTGGAAAAGCTGTGCGGCAGGGTGCTGATAATGGTGCGCGGCCGGCTGGCAAAAACCGTTACCAGGGCCGAGTGGGAGGCCGCCCCGGGAGGCCTGGAGGCTATTTTCGTGGAGGCCGTGAAATGAAGACTTTTGTCCCCCTCGCCTGGGCCGTAGCGGCTAACTCATTCGCCGAGAGCGTGCGGCACCGGTTCTTTACCCTGTTCACAGTGTTCGCCTTCACCGCTATTTACGCCTCGGTGCTGGCGGGCGTTATGGCCGTGGACGAAGAGGCGCGGGTGCTGGCGGACCTGGGCCTGGCCCTGATGGAACTGACCACGCTGGCCTATGTCCTTTTCCAGGCTTCCTCCTCACTGCTTAAGGAAGCCGAGACCAAGACCATTTACCTCGTTTTCTCCCGGCCGGTGCCGCGCGGCGTCTACCTGGCCGGCAAGATGGGCGGGGTTATGCTTACCGCGGCTTTCATGCTGGGCGTGATGGGCTTGATGCACGTCGCGCTGCTGGCTTTCAGGGGTTTTCCCGTCCCGGCCGGCTACGGCTGGGCGCTGGCCGGGTCTTTCATGAAGCTGGCCGTCATTACCGCGTTCGCGTTCTTCGTATCGCTGTTTTCCACCTCCGCCGTTTCCACGCTGGTCATCTCCGGCATAATGTGGACCCTCGGGCACTTCGTTTCCGAAACCCGCTTTATGGCCGAGCAGGCGTCCGGTTTCAAAGCGGCGCTGCTGAAAGGGACCCTCCTGCTTATTCCGAACCTGCAGCTGTTCAACGCCCGGGACGTTATGGGCGCCGCCTGCTCCATTACGCCCGCCGCGGTCTTTGCCGGCGCGGCCTGGATCCTGGCGGCCTATTTCGCCTCCCTCTGGCTGCTGGCGGGGAAGGAATTCTGATGACGGGCGGCGGCGTTGGTTCTCTGCGCGGCCGCGGGCTGCCCCTGCTGTTGGCCGCGCTGCTGGCCTGGCTGGCCGGCGGTTTCGCCGCCTACAAAGATTACCACAGCCCTTTCCCCCCTCCCGGAGAGATACGCGTGCCGCCCCAGGGCGCGGCGGGCGACATGTTCGCGCTGGCTTTCGGGGCGCGC
The DNA here is from genome assembly GCA_035353595.1 of Elusimicrobiales bacterium. Lineage (GTDB taxonomy): Bacteria > Elusimicrobiota > Elusimicrobia > Elusimicrobiales > UBA9959 > UBA9959. Next base: position 3,394 of record DAOPZW010000169.1, read on the forward strand.
CGCGTCTTCGCGGACCTGTGGTTCGTGCGCCTGCTGCAGTATTACGGCACCCGGGAGTTATCGGAGGAGGAGCAGTCCGAGGCGGCCGGCCTGCACGAACACGGGCACCACCATGAGGAGAATTTCGGCGGCGGCAAATATCCTTTGTTCCTGTCCATGTCCAGGCATATCCTGGAAACAGACCCGGGCTTCATTTCCGCCGGTCTTTACGGCGGCGGTTCGCTGGCTTTCAACCTGGCGCGCCCGGCCGAAGCGGAGGAACTGCTTAACTACGGCCTGCGCTATTCGCCCAAGGAATGGAAATACCTGAAAGTACTGGCCGCCATAGGCTACAGCAAGGCAGGCGATCCCGCGGCGGTGGCCGAACAGATAAAGCCGCTGCTCAGCGATCCAGATTGCCCGGTGATGCTCAAGCAGCTGGCCGCTTTCCTTAATAAAAAGGCCGGCAACTACGCGGCCGCCGCGGCTATTTACGCCGACATAGCCGCCACTTCCCGTGACGCCGTTTACGTCGAGAATGCGCGGCGCGAGCTCTCCAGGCTTTCAGAACGTAAAGCTGAATGAACATCCTTAATATCTGCGACACCCAGGTCTGGGACCTGGTGGCTTACCAGGCCCTGCATACCGCCGCGCGCTTTGTGAAAACCGGCCATAACGCGGCCGTGCTTTGCCATAAAAATTCGCGTCTTGACGAGGAGTGCCGGAAGCTCAAGGTAAACACCCTGCCGATCACCCTGGGGCTTAAGTTCGGTTTTTTTGAGACCGGGGGCTGGGATATAGTCCACTTTTACAATCCGGACTCGATGAACCCGCTCTTTCTTAAAAAAGCGCGGGCTTCTTCGAAGATATTCGTCACGCAGTTAAAACTGGGCAACCCGCGGGCTTTTGAAAAACTTTCCCTGCTGGAACCGTACGTCGACCGCTACGTGGCGGCCTGTAATTCGGTGCAGGAAGAATTCGCCCGGTCGGGAATAGACCAGCGCAAAACTTTCACCGTGCCCCCCGCGTTAAACCTGGGGCGCTGGGAAAGCGCGATGCTGATAAAGCCGGCTATGTTCCTGCGGCGCCCCTACCGGGTAGGGATGGTCAGCATGGATCCCTCGCTCAAAGAGCAGGAACTGTTCCTGCTGATGGCCAAGGAAGTCCTGTATGTCCTGCCCAATACTAATTTCCTCATCGTCGGCATCAAGGACGAGCGCCTGAGAGATATGGCACGGAAACTGGGCATAAGCCATAAAGTGGACGTGCTCTGGGAGCGCAACGATATGCCCGAGGTGATGGCGATGATGCATATCTACGCCAAGACCGCCGTGCGCGAGGGGCTGTCGATGTCTTTGATAGAGGCCCAGGCGTCCGGCGTGGCCTGCGTCGTGCCGCGGCTCAGGGGCCTGAGCGATTTTGTCGTCTGCGACCGCAACGCCATTATAGTGGAGCCGGGGGACGTCCTGGCCTGTACCAAGGCCGTGGTCCACCTTATCAACAATCCCCCCGTCTGTCACACCATGTCGAAGATGGCTTTCGACTACGTTTCCAACAATATGTCCCTGCCCGTGGTCTGCAACCTGCTGCTGCGCCTTTATGAAGAGGCGCTGGCTTAAAACTCGCTCCAGAACCTGCCTTTTTCATCCTTGTGGCCGCAGTCGATGTAGATGAGCCCGAACTGCTTGTCCGCGGGATCGTTCACGTACGCCCATGCGCCGGTGTCCCTGATCATAAAGGAGGGCACCGCCGTTACTTTCGCGGCGCCGCGGTGCCAGGCCAGCTTGATCCCGGGGACGGCTTCCAGTTTTCCCGCGGCCTGCAATTCTTCGAAGGAACCAGGGAAGGTTTTATGCTCCAGCCGGAACAGGGTGACGGCCACCCGCATGCCGGCCAGTTTGCGTATGATCTCCGCCGCCGGCATCGCCGCGCCGAAGCGGCCCAGCGCCGCCGCCGCCAGCAGCAGGGGCACGGCCGCGGCCGCCGCGATCAGTTTTTTTCTCATAAGGCAATGTTACAAAAAAAATTGCCGGCGCGGAATTTTGTAGAATTTAAGGGTAGCGAATTCTCTGGACTACATAAAGGGATAAAACCATGAAAATATTATGTCTTAACTGCGGAAGCTCCTCCGTGAAGTACTCGCTTTTCGATTGGCAGGCCAAGACCCCGCTTGCCTCGGGCGTAGTTGAGCGCGTGGGTATCGGCGGCTCCTTTATCAACCACGAGGCTCCCGGCCGCGAAAAGGCCACGGTCAACCAGGACTGTCCTACGCACAAAGACGCCATAAAGCTGGTCATAGACACGTTGACCGATAAGACGATCGGTGTGATAGACGACCTGTCCGGGATCACGGCGGTCGGCCACCGCGTGGTGCACGGCGGCGAGAAATTCGTGAAATCCGTCATCATCGACGACAAGGTGGTGGAGGCTTTCCGCGAGCTCTCTTCCCTGGCCCCGCTGCACAACCCCCCGAACATCCAGGGTATAGAGGCCGCCCGCGCGCTGATGCCCAAGATCCCCCACATGGCCATCATGGATACCGCCTGGCACCAGACCATGCCGGAATCCTCCTATATGTACGCGCTGCCCCGCGCGTGGTACGAGAAGTACGGCATCCGCCGCTACGGTTTTCACGGGACATCGTTCCTCTACACCGCCAAGCGCGCCGCGGTGCTGCTTAAGAAAGACCCCTTCAAGACCAACCTCGTGATCTGCCACATCGGCAACGGCGCCTCCGTCAACGCCGTTAAGAACGGCCTTTCCTACGACACCAGCATGGGCTTCACACCGCTCGAGGGCCTG
>DAOPZW010000170.1:0-6150 GCA_035353595.1 Elusimicrobiales bacterium
CAATTTCGCGAAAATGTCCAGGCTGGGGCCCGGCATGCCGCCCATCAGCGCTGTGCGCCGGCGCCACCTTGAGGAAAAGGCGGCCAAGCTCGGGCCCAAGAACGCCCGGTTCATGCCCAAAGACACCTGGGTGGCCGTACACCTGGCCGGGCCGGAATACCGCGTTTACCTGCGGCAGGAAGTGCTGAACCCCGCCTCCAGGAAAAAGGAAACCAGCGACGTTTTCGTGTTTTTCGTGAACCTGTGGACCCGGCAGGGCAAAGTAGAAAAAGCCCCCGAGCCCGGAGCCCTGCCCTAACAGGCCCAAACCGCGCGATACCCCTGGAGGATTATGTTCAAAAAAGTTCTTATAGCCAACCGCGGCGAAATAGCCATACGCGTTATCAGGACGCTCAGGGAGATGAAGATCGCCTCCGTGGCCGTCTACTCCCAGGCCGACCATTCCTCCCTGCACGTGCGCCTGGCCGACGAAGCCGTCTGCATAGGCCCGGCCCTGGCCCGCGAAAGCTACCTGAGCATCCCCGCCATCATAGCCGCCGCGAAAATAACCGGCGCGGACGCCATCCACCCCGGCTACGGCTTCCTCAGCGAGAACGCGGAGTTCTCGGCCGCCTGCCGCGACAACGGCATCACCTTCATCGGCCCCTCGCCCAAGTCCATACAGCAGCTGGGCCACAAATCCGAGGCCCGCAAGATGGCCGCCAAAGCGGGCATCCCCATAACCCCCGGCACCAAGGAATGCGTGGGCAAGGATTTCATGAAGGACGCGGAAAAAGTGGGCTATCCGCTGATGATCAAGGCGGCGGCCGGCGGCGGCGGCAAGGGCATACGCATAGTGCGCTCCCCCGACCAGATGGCCCATGAGCTGAACATGGCCCAGAGCGAAGCCAAGGCCGCCTTCGGCAACGGCGACGCCTATCTGGAGCGCTACATCGAGCTGCCCCGCCACATCGAGGTGCAGTTCGCCCGCGACTCGCACGGCAATGTCATCGCTTTCCCGGAGCGCGACTGCTCCATACAGCGCCGCCACCAGAAGCTGGTGGAGGAAAGCCCTTCGCCGGCCGTCAACAAGAAGCTGCGCGAGCAGCTCGAGGACGCGGCCGTGAAACTGGCCGAGGCCGCCAACTACGTGGGAGTGGGCACGGTGGAATTCCTGCTGACGCAGACCGGCGAATTCTACTTCATGGAAGTGAATACCCGCCTGCAGGTGGAACACCCGGTCACCGAATACATCACCGGTTTCGACCTGGTAAAAGAGCAGCTCCTGGCCGCGGCCGGGGAGAAGCTTTCCCATACCGGCGGACATAAAGTGCCCTACCAGGGCCATTCCATAGAGCACCGCATCAACGCGGAGGATTTCAGCCGTAACTTCGCGCCTTCGGTGGGCAGGGTGGAGGAATGGATACTCCCCGGCGGCCCCGGCATCCGCATCGACACGCACGTCTATGCAGGCTACAGCCTGCCGGTGTACTATGACAGCATGCTGGCCAAGCTCATAGTCTGGGGCCCGGACCGGGCCTCGGCCGTGGCCAGGTCGCAGCGGGCGCTGCAAGACTTCATGGTAAAAGGCGTACATACCACCATAGACGCGCACAAGCTTATCATCGAAAGCGAGGAGTTCAAGGCCGGGAAAACCGACACCGGCTTCATGGAAAGGCTGCTGGCCCCGGCCGAACCCGTAAAGGCATGAACACCGCCGCAAAGATAATCCCGCTACGGCGCGCCCTGGCCCTGCGCGCCGGCCTCCGGCGCCGCGGCAAAACCGCGGTCTTCACCAACGGCTGTTTCGACATAGTGCACGCGGGGCACATCGCCGCCCTGGAGAAAGCCCGCTCTTTCGGCGACTTCCTTTTCCTGGGCCTGAATTCCGACGCCTCCGTGCGCCGGCTGAAAGGCCCGTCCCGCCCGCTCAATACCGCGGCCGACCGGGCGCGGGTGCTGGCGGCCCTGGCCGCAGTGGACGCGGTGGTGGTCTTCACCCGGGACACGCCCCTGGAACTCATAAAAGCGCTGCGGCCGGACGTGCTGGTAAAAGGCGCCGACTACCGCAAAGAAGCCGTTGTGGGCGCAGAATTTGCCGGCCGCGTGGCCCTGGTACCGCTGCTCAAAGGCCGCTCCACCAGCGCCCTGGCAGCCAGGCTGTCGCGAAAAAGCCTCAAATAGGCCTTTTTTCCGCTTCCCCTTACCCAGCCAATATCATAAAATATCAGGATAATATGACCGACCTTTTTGAAAAATGCAGGAACTTCAACATAGTACACCAACTTATAGAATCCGGCATCTACCCGTATTTCAAAGAACTTGAATCCGAACAGGCCCCCGAGATCACCATCAAGGGCAAGAAATTCATAATGTTCGGCTCCAATAATTACCTGGGCCTGGCCAACGACCCCCGCATGAAGGCCGCGGCCATAGACGCCATAAAGAAGTTCGGCACCGGGGTAGCCGGCTCCCGCTTCCTCAACGGCAATACCATCCTGCATACTGAGCTGGAGCGCAAGCTGTCCAGTTTCAAAGGCCGGGAAGCCGCGCTCATTTACGCCACGGGCTACCAGATGAACCTGGGCGTGGTCTCCGCCCTGGTGGGCAAAGGCGATTTCGCGGTGATAGACAAGCTGGACCACGCCAGCATCCTGGACGGCTGCCGGCTTTCCCAGGGCGAACTGCGCCGCTTCAAGCACAATAACCCCGAAGACCTGGACAGGGTCCTTAAGGAAATAGGGCCCAAGCACGGCAAACTCGTGATCGTGGACGGCGTGTTCTCCATGGAAGGCGACATCGCCCCCATACCGGAGATCTCCAAGATCTGTCGCCGCCACGGCGCCCGCCTGATGGTGGACGACGCCCACGCCACCGGCGTGCTGGGCAAACACGGCCGCGGCACCTGCGAATATTTCGGCCTGTCCCACAAGGACGTGGACCTGGTGGTAGGCACCTGCTCCAAATCTTTCGCTTCCATAGGCGGCTTCGTGGTGGGCGACGCGGACATCATCCACTATATCCAGCATATTTCCCGCTCCATGATCTTCTCGGCCGCCCTGCCCCCCGCCTCGGTAGCCTCTATTTCCAGGGCCATCGACATCATAGAGGAAGAGCCCCAGCGCATCAAGCGGCTCTGGGACAATGCCGCCTACCTGATGAAGCGCTTCAAGGACCTGGGCCTCAACACCGGAGAGACCAAGACGCCCATCATCCCGGTGCTCATAGGCGACGATGAAAAGACTTTCACGCTCTGGCGAATGCTTTACGACAACGGGCTGTTCACCAACCCTGTGATCAGCCCCGCCGTCCCCCCCAAGCGCGCCCTGCTGCGCGTGGTGGCCACCGCCACCCATACCCGCGAGCAGCTCGACCGCGCCCTGAATATTTTCGAAACCTGCGTGAAGAAAGTCCTTAAGAAAAAGCCCGCCGCGCTGATCAAATAGCCGCCGCGGCCGCAATTTATGTCCATTACCATCCGGGAACTCGCCGACACCGAGCTCGACGCCTTCATAGATTATCCCTACAACCTGTTCGCCGGCCACCCGCACTGGGTGGGCGAGCTGAAGAAGGACACCCGGCATCTGCTGGACACCGCGCACCCTTTCTGGCGCCACGGAGAACGCTCCCTTTTGATGGCTTTCAAAGACGGCGCCCCCGTAGGACGCCTGGCCGCCATAATCAACCGCGCCCACAATTCCTTTCACAGCGAAAATTGCGGCTTTTTCGGATTCTTCGACTGCGCCGACGACCGTGACGCCGCCGCCGGCCTGTTCGCCGCCGCGGAGAAATACCTGCGCGCCAAAGGCATGGATAAAATACGCGGCCCGGTAAACCCCTCCACCAACGAAACCTGCGGCCTGCTGGTGGAAGGCTTCGACGGCCCGCCGATGATAATGATGCCCTACAACCCGCCCTACTACGCCGGGCTGATAGAGGCCGCCGGGTACGCCAAGGCCAAGGACCTCTTCGCCTACAAGATGAACGTCACGGACGGCATAGGCGAGCGGTTCGAAAAAATAGCGGCACGCACCCTGCGCAGCGGGGAGATAACCGTGGAGCTGGTGGACATCAAGAACCTCGACGGCGCCATCGCGGACCTGAAAGACATCTACAACGCGGCCTGGGAAAAGAACTGGGGCTTCATCCCCATGACCGACGCCGAGCTGACCGACCTGGGCAACGCGCTCAAGCCCATGCTCAAGCCCGACTACCTGTTCTTCGCCAAAGTGGAAGGCAAGGTGGCGGCCTTCGTCATGATGCTGCCGGACTTCAACGTGGCGCTCAAAACCGCCCATGGCAGCCTCAACCCGCTGACGCTCCTCCCCTTCCTTTATAATATGTTCTTCAAGATCCGCGCCGGGCGCCTGCTGACCCTGGGCGTAAAAAAAGAATTCAGGAACCGCGGCCTGGAGATCCTGCTCATCAAGCGGGCCATGGAAGCGGCGCGCCGGATGAAATGGGCTTACGGCGAAATGTCCTGGACGCTGGAAGACAACGCCGCCATAAACGGCGTCATTGAAGCCGTAGGCGGCCGGGTGTACCGGAAATACCGCATCTTCGAAAAAACCGTTCATTAATTATTCCGCAACCATTATTTAACCTCCAACAGTCATAATATCATCAAGCTAGTAAGGCTACAGCCAGCCCGGCCGGAAGGCGGGCCGGCCTCCGGCGGTTTTAACTATGGCAAAAAAACACCTGCTTCTGATCGAGGACGAGGGCTATGTCATTGACCGGGTCAATGACATCTTAAAAGAGTTTCCGCAATTTGAAGTTACCAACTGCTGCGACGCGGACGAGGCGCGCCGGCACCTGGCAGACCGGCCTTTCGAAGTGGTGATAACGGACATTTACCTGCGCGGAGTTTCCGGCCTGGAGCTCTCGTTCAAGGCCAGAGAAAAAAATCCTGAAGCCTGTGTGATCATCATAACGGGGCTGGACAATATCGAGCTGGCCACCAAGGCGCTGAAGGAAGGCGCCCTGGATTTTATAATGAAACCGCCGGGCCTGGAACGGCTCACCAATATCCTGAAGCTGGTTACGCTGGTCAAAGGCCTGGCCCCGGCGCAGTGACAGCCGCGGCGGCGGGATGGCCATGCGCCGCCCCATACACATTAAGTAGCCTGTCCCCTTAATTCCGCGCGGCGGATTGCCAAACCGCCCGTCCTACCGCTATAATACAAAAAGCGTTTCGCCGCCACAGGGAACAATGCTCAAAACCGCCGGTTTTATACTTCTGTCGCTGGGCCTCGTTGCGGCTTTTTCCGCGCCGCCGGGCCTGAACGCGCAGGCCCGGGCGGGACTGTGGGCCGCGGGCGCCGGGGCGGCGCTGCTCGCGCTGGCCCGGCTTTTCGCCGGCGCAGAAACAGACCGGAAGAACGCCCCCAAATTCGCCGCGGCCATCGGCTACGCGCTGCTGGGCATAGCCTCGCTGTTCGCCGCGCTGTTCGGCCTGCTGGAAGGCCGCCTGGTCTTAGCGGCCGCGGGAGCGGCGGCCGGGCTGTTCGCGCTGGTCTCTATTTTCCGCGCCGGGCGCAGCCAGGTGACGCAGCTCAGCCTGGATATCGGCCGGGAGCTGAATTTCGGCACGATCAAGGAAGATTCCGACTACGATGTGCACGGCGCTTTCAACGGCGTGCAGATGGCTTTTTCCGTTATCGACAGCAGCGTCTCCACTATTCCCGGGCGGCGCTGGCCGCGCAAACCGGTATTCGACTTAACTGTGGCCTGCGCCGCCGAGAACCGGCGCGGCCTGCGTCTGTACGCCGTTAAAGGCGGGCCCCTGGACGGAGAGGCGGCCTGCCTCGCCCTGAGCCGCGCCGAGGCGCCGCCGCCGTGGACCGACTGCACGGTGCGCTGCGAGCCCTCCGGCGCCGACCTGTCGGGCCTCTGGCGGCTGCGCGGCGCCAACGCCCCCGCCGCTTTCACCGCCGCCGGAGGCTTTCACTCGCTGACCCTGGACGGCACGCTGCTCGAGGTGCGATTCATCCGCGATGGCGTGGCGGATAAGGATCAGGTGGCGGGACTGCTGGACGCCGTAAGCAAGGCCGCCCCGCACTTCCCCTGACCGGGCCCGGGCGGGACGCCGCAAGCCTTTCTCCGGAAAAATGACTGCCAGAGCAGTACAAGCTGCCGGCGCCCGGCGCCGAACCAAAACGGCTCAGGGCC
>DAOPZW010000171.1:0-6087 GCA_035353595.1 Elusimicrobiales bacterium
ATCCACTTCCCCTTTTTCACGTCGGCATAATGATACCCGAGGTAAACCTTGAATTTCCTGTCTTTGAACCCCACGTAAAAATAAGTGTCCTGCTTTATGCCGGCTGCTGTAAGATCGCTCCGGCTAACGTCGGCCGTCAGGTTGCCGTAGGCCGGGTCGGCGTGGGAGATCCTGGCGTAGAGCCGGCTTTTCTCCCGGCGCGCCGTCGAAGCCTCGCGGGCGGTGTCGATGGAAACGGTTTCGTCAGCCGGCTTCAGCCCTTTCTCCGCCCAGGCCGCCAGGGCGCGCAGCGCTTTCAGCGTTTCGGCGTCGTTCACGTTGCAGTGCCCGCGGCGGACGGCGGTCCAGACCGCGGCGTCCGCTTTATTTTTAACGGCCAGCTCCGCGTAATTCCTGACCCATTTCGTTTCGTTAACATTGCTTAAGAACAACACCGGGATATTCGGCTTGAAGGCAAGCTTCTTGTAGCTTCCTATGTTTTTTTCGGACGAGGTCCCGTTATCGTCGCACAGCAGCGCGGCGCCGACGGCCAGCGCGCCGTTAAAGCGCCCGGGAGCCTCCTCGGCGAGCTTCACCGCCAGGTTGCCGCCCATGGACCAGCCGGCGAGATAAGTTTTTTCAGGCCGGCCGTACTCTTTTACGGTGTGCTCATAAAGCGCGACAATGTCCGCCAACCCGTCGGTAACGAAGATGCCGTTGCGCCGGTAGCTGGTTCCGGCCACCAGCCAGCCCTCTTTCAGCAGTTCCCCGACATAAGTCTTTTCTATCTCGAAATCCGCCGAAAGGGGCGCCTTTTCCCGCAGCGCCCCGTGGGCCAGCAGCAGCAGCTTTTTATTCCAGGTTTTGGGGACCGCTATTTTATAAAGCGAGCCTTCAAGCTTCCCCTCGGCAATGGTGTAAGCCTGCTCCTGCGCGTAACCGGCAGTGCAGAGAGTAAAGAACGCAAGAACGAACGCTGCGATCCTGAACATTATTAATTTCACCCCGTGTATTGTGCCGCTTTCGAAGCCAATCAACTATACCAAACAAAAAGACCCCGGCAAAACTGCTTTGCCAGCGTCTTTTAAATTTTTCTCCCCTTACGGAACACAGCAGGGAACTATCTTGTTATCGACAGAAATATACGCCTCGAATATCCCGCGCACTAATTCCCAGCTTTGTATAATTCGACACCCTTATCATCTTTGTGTGAGCAATTAATCACGAGTGTTCCCCAAAGCTTAGAATTCCTATCCCCGACATATAGCCAACCACCAGAATCGTCTACTTTTGAATAAAGCGCCTCGTTCGTATTAATACCTGAAATAATTTTCACATTATCAGTAACTTGTGAATGTCCAAATGTTTTAATTTTGGAAAATGAGGACAAATACTTAGGAATTAAGTCTTGAGGGTCTATCGGGAAATCCCCGTTATTATCCGCATAATACTGCCCTATAGCATATCGAAATCCAGCTAAAGCACCTTTTGCAGCACTGGTGCCTTTTTGTTGAAAATATAATTCAACACTCTTATCATTTGCAATAGCAGAAAGCTGTTTATCAATTCTGCCTAATAGCTTTATTACCCCCTCGTTTACTGAATTTTTATCATCAACTATTTTATGCCCGGATCTATTTATTAGCACAAACAATTCATCAAGACTCGAGGATTCCACATTGCCCTGACCTAACTCCTTTGAAACGTCTTTGAATACCGGCAAGGCTTTTTTGTGCTTACTGACATCTATCAAGGCAATAGCGAGCCGTGCGTCAATTCTTTTCCATCGATTTTGTATTAACTCAATTTTCGATTCTGAAACAGAAGCGCTGGTAGTATTAGGTTTTGGGAAAGCAGTGGTAGCTAATGATGTCAGAAGCAGTATTCCAATAAATATTCGCTCAATCATTTTGCCTCATAATCCTTAGTGTCGCACATGTTCCAGACCTACATCCGACCAACTAGTGTGAAACTATACAAAAGAAACAGGCCCCTTTTTACAGGGGCCCAAATTTTTCTCCGGGACTAGGATTCGAACCTAGAAAAGGGGATTCAGAGTCCCCTGTGATACCGTTTCACCATCCCGGAATGTTCTACTATTATATATTTTTCCGGCCTTTTACACAAAACCAGGTAACAAGACAATGCGGCCCGAGGGCAATTTTGATAGAATGTATTTACTTCGGGGCATAGTAAAATGGTATTACGCGTGCTTTGGGAGCATGAAGTGGGAGTCCGATTCTCCCTGCCCCGATACAATTTTCCCTACAGCGTTTTCAGGAACCTCTCAAGGCCGCGCTTGATAGCGGCGCCTATGGCGCGGCGCCGGCCTTCGTCCAGCAGGAAAGCCCTGCTGGCTTCGCTGTCGCCTATCTCAAGTATCACCCGGTAAGGCGCCTTGTTCACATTCTCGTCTATGCTGTAAAAAGACTGGCGCCCCGTAACGGCGCAGCGGTGATCGTTGCGGCCGGCGGAACTGTCCAGATGCGTGCCGCGGTTCTCAAGGTCCGTGGCGCGGGCTATTTCCTCAATAAGGATATTTGAAAACCTGCGGTTGGCCGCCTCCATAGCGTCCCCGTCGTGAATATAGCCCCATAAAGCGTGCCGGCCGGTTCCCCCGTTATTGTGCACAGCGATAAAGAACTCCGGCGCCTGGGCGTTGGACTGCGCCAGTTCCCAGGCATACCCCGAAAGTTTGCCGTCCTGCAGGGCGGTGGTATGCTCTATCTTCGTATTGGTGCCCTCGCGGGCGTGGTGAAGGCCGCCCTGGTTATAGCTCCACACCTTGCGCTCTTGGTAGAACGGCGGTTCCCTCAGGGCGTAGTCCACTATTGCCCCGCAGGTTTCGGCCTCGTTGTAATTCTCGCCTGTGTCGGTCTGATGCGAAGGCTGAAAAACCACCGTGGGCAAGGCAACGCCGCCCGCGGCGCAAGGCGTGCCCAGCAGGACCGGAAGTAAAAACCCAGCCAGTTTCATACCCGCCATTAGAAATTAAAGACCGCGGCTGCGCCGGCATAGCCCGGCGTGTAAACGGGCAGCAGCAGGGCCGAAGGCTTCGCCTGGCCGCGTTCTTTCGACACTATCCAGCGGCCCACCACCGTGCCCAGCGCCGCCGCCGCGAACACTTCGGAAGACCAGTGCTTGTCGGCGTAGATACGCTGCAGGGCGGTCCCCGCGGCCATAGAATAAGCGGCCACGCTTACGGCCCGGCTCTCAGAACGCGCCGAAAAAACCGAGGCGATGGAGAAAGCGCTGGTGGTATGCCCGGAAGGGAAGGAAGTGTTGCACGTTTTCAGTTTGAACGGCCGGAACGAGCCTTTACCCCGGCCGGCATAAGGCCGGTAGCGCCCGGCCGCGCATTTAAGCAGCGTGCCTGCGATATTAGCCGCCGCGAAAGATTCGAAGGCCAGCACGGCCGTACGGCTCAGCTCCGGCTTTTTAAACAGGTAACCCAGGCCGCCGTATACGCCCAGGAAACCCATTTCATAGCCGCCGTTGCCGAACTTCTCAAGTACCCGGGAGGTATTGTCGTTGGCCGCGGACCGATTCTTTTTAAAGGCGTTGCGGATCTGCCCGTCGGCGGAATAGATCAGGAGCCCGCCGGCGGAAATCCCGGCCAGCCACAGCGCCGAGCCTGAATTTATGCGGGCGGGCGCGGACAGCACCGCCCCCGCGCGGTTCAGCGTTTCCTTTACTATGCCGTCCTGCGCGCGGCAGGGATTGCAGCAGGCCATATGCAACAAAGCAGGAAAGAACAGCGAACTGATTTTTTTATCTTTTGCCGTCATAATAAAGCGGAAGATGCGCCGCGCTTTTAAGGCTGCGCAGCGGCGACACCAGCAAACTCGCGCTGAGTTTCACCAGGCCGGGAAAACCATGCATAAAGAACTTGCGGCTGGAACTGAAATGCGGCGCGGATGTTATTATACTGAAAGCCAGGCCGCGCGCGCGCCCCCAGCGCCGGACCGCCAGGCTGAGCTGAAATTCATCCGCCGCGTAAAGCTGACAGCTGAAGCCGCCTACCGCGCGGAAGGCGTCGGCGCGGCAGAACACGAAAGACCCCGCGGCCAACGAGAAAACGCGCGAGATCAGGTTCCAGGCCGCCGGCATCCACCGGCCCCACCAAGGGGGCCGGGAAAGAAAACCGACCACAGCGCCGCCGCCGGCAACGGCGCCGCCGCGCATCAGCTGCAGGGCCGCGCGCAGGGTTGCGGCGGAAAGCACGGAATCGGCGTCCAGGAAAAGCAGCCAGCCGCCGGCCGCCGCGGCCGCGCCGCAATTGCGCGCGCCTCCGATACGATTCAGCGGTTCGAACACTACTTTTACGCCTCGGGCCGCGGCCAGCGCGGCGGTAGCGTCGGAGGAATTATTATCGCAGACGATTATTTCATGCTCCGCGCGCGGTTCCTGCGCGGCAAAGGCCGCGCGCACGGAATCAATACAGAGGCCCAGCAGTTTTTCTTCGTTAAAGGCGGGGATGACTACGGAAATTTTCACTGTCCAATAATATCTATTATGACAAGGCTTTTCAATTTTTGATACTATAAATCCAGCTTCCCGGGGCTTTTGGGCCGCATCTTATGAACGCTCACGCTAAAACAAAGAACACTACGCTGCCGCGCTCCGCGACCGTGGTCCATTTCCTGCCCGGCGACTTTAAGCCGGCCGCAAAGGAAAACCTGGAGCACTTGTCCTTGCCCGAAGGTGTTTTCCGGGTAAAAAACACGCGGCGCGCCGCGCGGCTCACTTCCGCCGGGCTCCCCGCCCTTTTTCCTTTTGACCAGCTGCTCGTTTCCGCCGCCGTGCTGCTGCCCCGGGGCGGAACCCTGCAGGCCGAGGCCCGCGTGAAAACAGCGGCCGGCTGGAGCCCGTGGTTCAGCTTTGGCCGCTTTACAAAAGGAAAAGGCGGGGCCAGCGTAAAGTCCCAGGCCAACCGTTTCGGCAAGCTGGACGTAGATGTGCTTAAGCTTGCGCAAAAAGCTTCCGCTTTCCGCTACCGGCTTACTATCCCGCCATGCGGCGCCGGCCGCGCGGTCATAAAGCTGGCCGCCGCGTCCTATACGGATTCCGCCGCGCCCTACGCGGCGGCCGCCGCCGTTAAAAGATCCCCGGACTTCGGACCTTTAAAGCTGAAAGTCCGCCCGTATTCCCAGATGGTGCAGAAAGTCCCCTACGCGCGGGACATCTGCAGCCCAGTCTCGCTGGCCATGGCCTTAACCAGGCTGGGCCGCCCCACGGGCCCGCTGCAAGCCGCGGCCCTGGTGCGCGACAGCGCGGAAAACATTTACGGCAACTGGTTCTTCAATACCGCTTTCGCCGGCAGCGAGGGTTTTTATTCCTTCCTGACCCGGCTGAATTCCCTGGAAGAGGCCCGCCTTTTTATCGCCGCCGGCATCCCGGTCATCGCCAGCGTGACCTTCGCCCCCGGCGAGCTGAATAATTCCCCCCTGGAGAAAACCCGGGGCCACCTGCTGGTCATAAAGGGGTTCGACGCCGCGGGAAATGTCATAGTCAACGATCCCGCGGCGCCGGCGGTAAAATCCGTAGAGCGCGTATATGACCGCGCGCAGTTCGCCGCCGCCTGGCTGAAGAACAAGTACGGCACCGCTTATATAGTGGCCCGGGACCTCAACGCTTTCCTCGCGGTAAAGGCCCCGGTGACGGAATTTTTCTCGGAACCGCCCGGCCCCGGCAAAAAGGCCCGCGTTAAACTTATTGAAAGCCAGCTGCTGGCCAACGAGCGCGTCGAGCTTATAGGGATCTCCGGCGGCTGGGCCAGGGTTAAAGCCCTGGAGCAGGCCCACCTCCAGCCCGATAAAAGAACGCTGGCGCCCTACGAAGGCTGGCTGCGCCTGGACGACCTCGCCTTCAGCCTGCCCGCCGCCCATACCGCAGTGGTCCGCGCAAAGACCGCGCTGGCCGGCGGCAGGAAATTTTCGATGGGCGTTAAATTCGGCCCGCACGCGGCGCAGGCTGCAGGAACCGCGGCGGCGCTGCCCCGCGCGCGCCACCTCAACGCGCTGCCTGTAAAGCACGGCACCGGCTCCCTGCGCAAGAACATCATTAAAACCGCGCGGCTTTTCCTGGGCGACGCCTATTACTGGGGCG
>DAOPZW010000172.1:0-6016 GCA_035353595.1 Elusimicrobiales bacterium
TCAACGCCGTGATATATTTCAGGGTGATCAACCCCGAGAACGCCGTGCTGAAGGTCGAGAATTTCATGTACGCCACCAGCCAGCTGGCCCAGACCACGCTGCGCAGCGTGCTCGGCCAGCAGGAGCTCGACGACCTGCTTGCCAACCGCGACAAGATAAACAAGAGCCTCCAGGAAATACTAGACCTGCATACCGAGCCCTGGGGCATCAAGATCTCCAGCGTGGAAGTTAAGAATGTGGACCTGCCGCAGGACATGCAGCGCGCCATCGCCCGCCAGGCCGAAGCCGAGCGCGAGCGCCGCGCCAAGGTCATCCACGCCGAAGGTGAATTCCAGGCCGCGCAGAAGCTCTCGGACGCCGCGCAGATCATGGCGACGAATCCCACTTCGGTCCAGCTCAGGTACCTGCAGACGCTGACCGAGATCTCCACGGAAAAGAATTCCACCATAATCTTCCCCGTGCCCATGGACATGATAAAGATGTTCATGGAGAACCATAAGCCCCAGGCGTAAAAGCGCCCGCGGGCGAGCAGCCGGCCCGGCTTTAAAACCGGGCCGGCTTTTTTCCGCCCGCCGCCGCAGGCAAAGCCCCTATGCGCGGACTTTACGTACATATCCCCTTCTGCAGAAAGAAATGCGGCTACTGCGACTTCGCGTCCGTAGCGGGGGCGGACCGCGCCGACGAGTATCTTGACGCCCTGGAAAAGGAGGCCGCCGCCTTCTCCCGCCTGGCCGGCTCCTTCGACACGCTATACGTCGGCGGCGGCACGCCCAGCCTGCTGGCGCCCGCGCAGCTTGAGAAACTTTTCTCGGTAACAGCCCGGCTGGCCGGCAGACCGGCGGAAGCCACTTTTGAAGCCAACCCGGAAAGCCTGGACGCGGAGAAAGCGGCCCTGCTCAGACGCTCCGGGATAAACCGCGTCAGCCTGGGACTGCAGGCGGCGCAGGACAGGCTGCTGCGCGGCCTGGGGCGAGTGGCGATGACCGCGGATTTCGAGCGCGCCTGGAGCGCGCTGCGGAAGGCCGGCTTCGACAATCTGAACGCCGACCTGATGTGCGGCCTGCCGGAGCAGAGCCTGGCCGATTTCACCGCGTCGCTGGACTGGCTGCTGGGCAGGCGGCCGGAGCATGTTTCCCTTTACGCGCTGGAAGTGCACGAGGGCACGCCATTTTTTCGCGACGGGGTGAAAGAGGCGCCTGACGCCGCCGTGGAAATGTACGAGGCCGCCGCGGCCACGCTTGAGGCGGCAGGGTTCCGCAGGTATGAGATCTCCAATTTCGCCAGGGCCGGACGCAAGTGCCGGCACAACCTGAATTACTGGGAACAAGGGGAATACCTGGGGCTGGGCGCCGCCGCCGCCTCTTACCTGGACGGCGAGCGCAGAACGAACACCGGGGACCTGGGAACTTACCTGGCCTCCGTGGCGGCGCGCGGCCTCCCCGACGCGCAGAGCAGGGAAACCCTTGAAGGCCGCGCCAGGCGGGCGGAAAAGATAATGCTCGGCCTGCGCAAAACGGGCGGGATCGAACTTGAAAGTGATATAATTAAAGAGTTCAGCGGGGAAATAGACAGCCTGCTGGCCCGGGACCTGATAGAAAAACACGGCCGGACCATAAAAATAAAGAGCAGCCGCATCTACCTCTCCAACGCCGTTTTCCGCGAGTTCGTTTAGACAACTGAAACCTACCATAAAAAGGCAACTATGCTAAGCAAGGCTTATGAACCCTCACCTGTAGAAGCGAAGTGGGCGGAGGCCTGGCAGAAAGACAGGCTTTTTATCTCGACCCCCAGCGCGGACAAAAAACCCTTTGTTGTAGTTATCCCCCCTCCTAATATTACCGGCGCCCTGCACATGGGCCACGCCCTCAATTCCACGCTGCAGGACGTGCTGGTGCGCTACAACCGCATGCTGGGCCGCGAAGCCTTCTGGGTACCGGGCACCGACCATGGCGGCATAGCCACGCAGAACGTGATGGAAAAGATGCTCAAGGCCGAAGGCAAGTCCCGCCACGACCTGGGGCGTGAAGAATTTTTAAAGCGCACCTGGGCCTGGTACGAGGAATGCGGCAACACCATCCTGGGCCAGCTGCGCAAGCTGGGCTGCGCGCTGGATTTCAGCAGGGAGAACGTGCGCTTCACCATGGACAAGCCGCGGGCCGCGGCCGTCTTCGAGGCTTTCCGTTCGCTGTGGCAGAAGAAGCTGATCTACCGCGGCGAGCGCATGATAAACTGGTGCACGCGCTGCGGCACCGCGCTGTCGGACATTGAAGTGGAACACGAGGACGAAAAATCCAAGCTCTGGCACATACGCTACGCTTTCGAGGACGGCTCCGGCTCGGTTACCGTAGCCACCACGCGCCCGGAAACCCTGCTGGGCGATACCGCCGTGGCCGTGAACCCGGAAGACGAAAGATATAAAGGCCTGGCCGGCAAAATGCTGCGGCTGCCGCTGACGGACCGCCTGATACCGCTGGTGGCAGACGAGGGCGTGGAGAAGGGCTTCGGCACCGGCGCGGTGAAAGTCACCCCCGCCCACGACCCGCTGGACTTCGAGATCGGCCAGCGACACAAGCTGGAAATTATCCGCATTATTTCCTACGAAGGCCGCATGACCAACTGTCCGGAGAAGTACGCGAACTTAAGCGTACAGGCGGCCCGCAAGCTGGTGGTGGAGGACCTTACCGCCGCCGGGCTGCTGGTAAAAGAGGAGCAGTACAAGCATTCGGTCTCCAAATGCTCGCGCTGCAACCAGCACATAGAGCCGCTGGTCTCCGAGCAGTGGTTCGTGAAAATGAAAGGGCTGGCGGCGCCCGCCGCGGCCGCCGCGGAGAACGGCAACGTGAAGTTCTATCCCCCGTCGTGGAAAAAGCCTTTCACGGAATGGCTCAACAATATCCAGGACTGGTGCATTTCCCGCCAGATCTGGTGGGGGCACCGCATCCCCGCCTGGTACTGCCGCAAATGTTCCGGAGCCGGCCTTAAGTTCTCGGAGAAAGGCGAGCTCTCCCGCGTCTCTTTCGCGCAGGGAGCGAAACCGGTGATCTCTTTCGAAAAACCCGCCGCCTGCCCCGACTGCGGGGGCGCGGACCTGCTGCAGGACCCCGACGTCCTGGACACCTGGTTCTCCTCGGCGCTGTGGCCTTTCTCCGTTTTCGGCTGGCCGGCCAGGACCAAAGATCTTGAGTATTATTATCCCACTTCGGTGCTGGTGACGGGCTACGAGATCCTGTACCTGTGGGTGGCCCGGATGGTGATGAGCGGCCTCGAGCATCTGGGGCGGAGCCCGTTCAGCCAAGTGTACCTGCACGGCATAGTGCGCGACAAGCACGGCAAGAAGATGTCCAAGTCGCTGGGCAACGTCATAGACCCGCTGGCGATGACCGCGAAGTTCGGCACCGACGCGATGCGCTTTTCCCTGATGGCGCAAACCCTGGGCGGCAAGGATATCCCCTTCTCCGAGGATGCCATCATAGGCGGCCGGAATTTCGTCAACAAGCTTTACAATGTGGCCCGCTTCATACAGATGTACCTGCCGGAAAACCCGGCCCCGACCGACGCGCGCCCCGACGAACTGGCCGACCGCTGGATAAAGGAACGCTACGCCGCCGCCCTGGAAAAGTCGAAGGCTGCCATGGCGGAATACGACCTGCCCAAAGCGCAGGACGCGCTGTACGCCTTTGTCTGGGACGAATTCTGCGACTGGTACCTGGAGCTGGCTAAGCCGCGCCTGGCGGGCCCGGACAAGGAAAAGGTGCTGGGGCTCATGATCGAGCTGTTCACCGGCGCCCTCAAAGCCCTGCACCCCTTCATGCCCTATATCACGGAAGAGCTTTATTCCAGCCTCAAGCCATGCATCAAGGACCCCGCGCCATACCTGCTCAAGACCAGCTGGCCCGAAACGCCGACGGCCGCCTCGGGCGCTACGGCGCTGATGCAGGAGCTGATGGGCGTGATAACCCAGGTGCGCACGGCCCGGGCCCAGTTCGAGATCCCCCCCGGCAAGCTGATAAAAGCCCTGGCGACTTCGGGCGAAGCCGCCGCGCTGGCCCGCCTGAGGGAAGGGGCCGGCTACGTCAGGCTCCTGGCAAAAGTGGAGGAGCTTACCGTCGAGCCCGCGCTGCCCAAGCCTCCGCGCGCGGTCAGCGCCATAGCGGGGCCGTTCACACTTTACATCCCGATGGACGGCACAGTGGACCTCGGGAAAGAGAAAGGCCGCCTGGAGAAGGAACTGGAGCGCGCCCGGCAGGACAGCGCTCAATGCCTTGAACGCCTGAAGGATCCGGCTTTCGCCGCGCACGCGCCAACGGCCGAAGTTGAGAAAATAAAGGCCAGGTCCTCGGACCTGACCGGCAAGGTCTCAAGGCTTACCGCTATCCTGGAGGAGTTAAAATGAGCGTAATGAGAAAATTCTGGATCCGGGAAGACCGGGAACAATATCTCAACGCCGGTATAATCCTCGCCTCCGTAATAGCCTCCTATGTGTGCGCCTATTGGCATTTCATGGATACGGTGGACGCGTTCAGCAGCATGAAGCCGGTCATCCAGGACACCACCCGGGACCGGGGCAAAAGGATCAGGGAAGTGGAATACATCGCGCCCAAAACAAAATCCGGAAAAACGCAGTACTACCACGTGGACGAAGAAACCGCGCCCTCGATCCCGCGCCTTGGAGAAAGCGAACAAGGTTCCACCGAATAACATGAAAACGAAAGTCTCTTCCGCCAAAAGAATTCTTTTCACAGCGCTGTTCGCGCTCGCCTTGCCCTTGCTGGCGGGGCTGCCCCGGCTTCACGCCCAGGCCCCCGCCGCCAACGAGGCGAACCCCTTCGATTATGTTCCGGCGAACGGAGAAAAGATCGAGGAGGCGGCTAAGCCTACCGTCGTAATGAACATGAGCCAGGTTGAATTAACCCGGGAACCGAACGGCACCGTAAGATATATTTACAAGCTCCGCTGGAAATCCTGGCTTGAAAGGGCCCTCTACCTGGTGCTGCTCAATATAGGCCTGCTTTTCCTGGTATCCGCGCTGCCGAAGAGCGAGGAACATAACCTTATTATTTCTTATTTTCTTTTAGGCGTCAGCCTGCTGCTCGCTTTCTGGGCTTTCCTGTGCGGCATCCTGCTTTTAATGATCAAATCAGCCACCGGGATGTACGTGATGCCGGCCGGGGCGGCCATGTGGGCGGCAACCTACTACCTGATGATGCGGGTAAAAAAGGCGGACGGCGCGATAGCGGACGTAGCCGGCTCCTTTAAAGGTCTGGCGGGGCAAGGCGCGGACCCGCGCCTCGCTTCCGTTGACGGTTCGCCGGGAGACTGGCCCGAACAGGATTTCCTGAAATAAAAAGGCAAAAAAGAAAACCCCCGGCCCATAAAAGCCGGGGGTTTTTCATCCGCGTGAATTACTCCAGTCTTTACGCGTTCCGACGCGGCGGGTTTAGAACTGCAGCCACAGCCCGAAGCGGTGCAGGCTGCCCAGGTCGCCGAAAGGCAGGAAAGCGTAATCTACGCCCAGCCCCGCCACCTTTACGCCGAACCCCAGGCTCAGGCCCACTTCGGAGCCGAGGTTCGCCGTATCGTACCCGAACTTATAGCCGCCGCGCAGGGCAAAAGCCTTACGGAACCAGTATTCCGCGCCCACGGAAGGGTAGATCTTTTCATCCTGCAGGTATTCCGCGACTTCTCCGGCGATGTTCAGATTCGGCCCGGCTTTGTAGGCCATTCCGGCCCGCAGGCAGACCGGCAGCGGGTCCGCCTCCTCCTCGAACTTCATCTTGGTGCCGAGGTTCTGCAGCGCCAGGGAGATCTTCATTTTGTCGGTGGCCCGGTAAATAGCGCCGGCGTCGGCGGCTACGGCGAAAGCCGACTTCGTATAGATGGTGGAGCGGATGAATTTCACCGCAAGCCCCCCGTCCAGCCGGGGCAGGGTTTCAGGCATGATCTCTTTTTTCGCGTAAGCCAGCGTAACGGCCATATCGTCGGCGCCGAAAGTGCCGAGCTCGGGAACGACTCCGAC
>DAOPZW010000173.1:0-5986 GCA_035353595.1 Elusimicrobiales bacterium
CCATCATGCTGTTCCTCAACGGCAAGAACAACCTGGCTAAATACGTAGACTACGACATGAACGAGATGGAACAGGTCGGCTCCACCGACAAGGTGAACATCGTGGTTGAAGCCGGCAAGGTCAAAGCCCCCCCCGCCCCTTCATACCCGGACTATCCCGGCGGCTGGGACGATTACGATAACCCCTGGGGCGGCATACCCCCCGGCGGCATACACCCCGGCATACACCCGGGCGGCATGCCCCCTTTCAGGAACAAGCAGGCGGCGGCCGGCGCGTGGGAAGCCGGCGTACGGCGCTACTATGTGACCAAAGACGCCAACGCCTCGGCGCTGGCTTCCCAACTGGTTGAAGAACTGCCCAAAGCCGACATGGGAGACTGGAACCACCTGGCGGAATATGTCCAGTGGGCCAAGACGAATTACCCGGCGAAGAAATACATGCTGGTGGTCTGGAACCACGGCGACGGCTGGAAGACCAAAAGCCTGGGCGCGGAATCCGCCATCGCCAAGGGTATTTCCTACGACGACGAGACCGGCAACGGCATAACCACCGTGCAGCTGGGCCAGGCCCTGGCCAAGGCAGGCGGCGTCGACATTTACGCTTCCGACGCCTGCCTGATGCAGATGGCCGAAGTTGTCTACGAGCTGAAGAATTACGCTCCCGTGATAGTCGGCTCCGAAGAGACCGAGCCGGGCGACGGCTGGGATTACACCGCCTTCCTTACCAGGATGATGGCCTCGAACCTGGCCCCCGAGGCGGTGGCTGCCGCAGCGGTCGAAGGTTATGCGGCGTCCTATTCCGCCAAGGGCAAGGCCGTTACGCTTTCGGCAGTGCGCGCCGCGTCGGCGGAACCGCTGCGCCTGCTCACCGACCAGTGGGTAGGCCTTGCGATGAAACAGGATAAGGCCAAGCTGATGGAAGCCCTCAACGAAGCCACCGCTTTCGAAGCAGTGGATTCCCGCGACCTGCCGCATTTCCTCAGCCTGGCCGGCAAGAAAATTCCCGCGCTGAAAGCCAAGGGGCTGGAGATCGCGGCGCTGATCTCCGGCAAGATGATGATAAAGAACTCCCCCACCGGCGACCAGTTCAAGAATGCCGGCGGCCTGGCCATCTACCTGCCCTCTTACAGCTTCGACTCGAATTATTCCAAACTGGCCCTGTCTAAAACAGGGCAGTGGGACGAATTCATGCAGTGGATGACCGCAAAGTAACCGGGCCCGCAAGACGATGAAAAAGGCCCCTTCACACGAAGGGGCCTTTTTATTTCCGGAGCGCCGCGCTCAGGCTTGCCGGTAGCCCTTGATGGCGTACCAGGCCTGGCCCAGCGCCACGCCGCCGTCGTTGGCCGGCGCCTGGATATTGGTAAAAACTTTATAGCCGCGGCGCTCCAGGCCGGCGGTCACGAGTTCCAGCAAAACCCGGTTCTGAAAAACGCCGCCGGAAAGGCAGAAGTTCTTTATTCCCGTGGAAGCGGAGAGGCGCGCGGCGGCAGCTGCCGCCATGGCGGCGACGCCCCGATGGAACCTGCCTGAAATATAGCCCGGGCAGCGGCCTGCCAGCCTGTCGGCCAGCGCGGCGCGCACGGCCGGGGCGGGGTCTATGATAAATTCTCCTCCGGAGCGTTCAACGGAGAACGGGTAAGCGCCGGCGCCGCCTTTATAAAGGCTCTCCATTTCCATCGGCCCCTGCGCTTCGTAAGTAGCTTCGGAGCGAACCCCCGCTATACAGCTGAAAGCGTCGAACAGCCTGCCCATGCCGGAACTCTCCGGGCAGTTGAACCCGGCTTCCAGCATGCGTCCGACAACGGCAATTCCGGACGCCGGGATCCCCTCCGCTATTTTCCCGGCCGCCGCGGCCCAGCCGGCGCCCAGCGCCGACCGGAGCAGGGCTATGGCGGGACGCCAGATCTCGCGCGTTGCGGCATCTCCGCCCGGCAGCGGGAAGTACTTCAGATGCGCGGCCCGCCGCCAGGAATTATTTTCGAAAACCAGGAATTCCGAACCCCAGATCTTCCCGTCGGTGCCGTAGCCCGTGCCGTCGAAAGCGAGGCCGATGAAAGGCTCCGCCAGGCCGTGCTCCGCGGCCACGCTCAGCACGTGCGCGGCGTGATGCTGCACCGGCACTTTGCGCCCTTTAAAACCCCGGGCCGCCGCCGAAGAAGCATAATCCGGGTGCAGGTCGAAAGCGATGGTTCGGGGCGCCGCCCGCAGCAGTTTTTTCATTTTACCCAGGGTCTCCAGGTAAAAAGCCTGGTTGCCCGGCTCGGCCAGGTCGCCGATATGCTGGCTCAGAAAAGCTTCATTGCCGCGCGTGAGGCAGAAGGAATTCTTCAGGTCGGCGCCGGCAGCCAGCACGCCGCCGGCTTTGCCGGCAGCCAGCTTTATCGCCCCCGGCACGAAGCCCCGGGCGCGGCGCGCGAAGCGGAAAACACCGCCGGCGACGAAGCCCACGGAATCGTCGGCCCGGTTATGGATCTCGCGGTCATGATACACGGTAAAATCCGCCAGGCGGCCCAGCCGGCTGCGCACCTCCGCGACCGTCCTGGCTATGGGCTCGTCCCGGAAATTCCCGGAAGTCATTATCAGAGGGCCGGAAAACCCGGCGTTGGAAAGCCCGGCGAACAGGGCCGCGTGCAGCGGAGTGTAGGGCAGCATTATTCCCGCCGAACCCAGAGCGGGGGCCGCCAGGGCCAGGGCGGAGCCGGGGCGCTTCCTAACCATAACTACCGGCGCGCCGGAAGATCCGAGGACCGCGGCCTCCGCGGGGGAAACGACGCAATACCGCCTGGCGGCGGCCAGGTCCGCGAACATCAGGGCGAAAGGTTTGTGCGGGCGGTCCTTGATCGCGCGCAGCCGGCCCACGGCTTTGTGGTCCAACGCGGAGCAGGCCAGGTGGAAACCGCCCAGGCTCTGTATGGCGCCGATCTTCCCGGCGGCCAGCCGCGCCGCCGCCAGAACCAACGCCCCCCCCCTGGCCGTCCGGCCCCGCTCTTCAAAGCTCAGCGCCGGGCCGCAGGCCGGGCAGGCGTTGGGCTGGGCGTGGAACCGGCGGTCCAGCGGGTTTTCATATTCCGCGCGGCAGGCGGGGCACATTTTGAACGGGGCCATGGTGGTGAAAGGCCGGTCGTAGGGAACGCGCCGCACGATGGTGAACCGCGGGCCGCAGTTAGTGCAGTTGGTGAAAGGGTAAAGGTAGCGCCTGTCGGCCGGGTCGGCCATTTCCCGGCGGCAGTCCTCGCACAGGGCCAGGTCGGCGGGGATGATGGCGGAGGCCTGCGCCCTGCCGCCGCTTTTCAGGATCCTGAAATTCTTCCCGCCAGCGGGCCGCAAGGCGGAGTGCGCTACGGAATCTACCCTGGCGGCCGCCGGTTTTTTAGCGCCGATGTCCCGGATAAAACCGGCCAGGCTGCCGGGGGCCCCCTCGGCCTCTATCGTAACCCCGGCAGCGTCGTTCTTCACCCAGCCGGACAGGGCGTACGCCGCCGCGAGCTTAAAAACGTGAGGCCGGAAACCGACGCCCTGCACCACGCCTTTAACCGTTATGCGCTTTCTCAGGATCACGGGCATAAATTATTGCGGGAACCGCGGCTACCTGCTGCCGCCGGTCACTACCTCGCCTTTCCGGTAATCCAGTTCGCTGCCGAACATGCTGTGCGGCACCAGGTAAACCAGGGCGGTAACGGAGAAAGCGAGCAGGATCCAGCCCCGGCTGGGACGGTCCTTAAGGACGGCGGCCAAAGCGGGCAGCCAGAAGACGAGCATCAGCAGCGTCTTATTGTCCGTCAGGTCATAGCCGAAAGGAAAGCCTGTCCAGGCCTGGCCGAAAGCGTAATGCTGCACTACGGGCCCGAAGACGAACCCGCCCAGCAGCAGGAAGAGCAGGTTAAGCGGCACGGCGTGCCGGACGGTAAGCCCGGAAAAGAACACCGCCAGGAAGATCCTTACGGAGAAAAACATGAAAAGGAAAATAAAAACTATGTGGGGGATCAGCGCCCAGGCCGGAACCGCGCCCTTGAAGCGCGTAACGACGGCGTCTTTGGACAGCTCCGTCTCCCCTTCCGCGGTCTTCAGGAACACCCTGTATTCCAGTTTCCCCGCAGGCGGCTGGCTGGGCAGCGCCCCCGACAGCTGCCCTTCCTTATATATAAGCGCGGCTTTCTGAAAAGCGTCTTCGGTTCTATATCTGCGCCACAGGAGAAACCCCTGCAGTTCGCCTGCGGACTTTACCCGGACCACGCAGTCCTGCCCGTCCGTAGTGCAGCTCCTGGGAAAACGGTAGGACGCGATACTGACGCCCCCGGCGGAAATGCCGGAACCTTTCACGGGGTAAGTGGGCCCGGTCATACGCTGGAACAGCGCGAAGGCGACCGTGATAAGGAAGCTCAACACCCACAGAAGGCTTTTTCTCATGGTCAGCAGATGCGGGGCAGCTGCTCCCCCTCCAGCATCAGCAGCACCCGGCTGCCGCCGATGGCGGTGCGCAGGCGCACGACCGGATTTTTCCCGGCCTGCGCGCGGCCCACTACCGCGGCGTTGCGGCCGTATTTGTGCCGGCGCAGCGCGGCCAGGACCTTGCCCGCCTCGGCGGGCGCGGCGAACAGGACCACCTTTCCCTCGTTGGCCACGTACAGCGGCTCCAGGCCCAGCAGGGCGCAGGCGTTCTTCGTGGCGGCCGCCACGGGCACAGCCTCTTCCTCCACTTCAACGCTGAGGCCGCAGGCGCCGGAAACTTCGTTGAGAACGGTAGCCAGCCCGCCGCGGGTAATATCGCGTATGGCCCGTATGCCCCGCGAGGCCGCCAGCGCCGCTTCTATCATACCGTTGAGCGGGGCGGCGTCGCTTTTCACCCCGCCCTTCAGGCCCAGCCGGTTGCGGGCGTTCATCACGGCCACTCCGTGGTCGGCCAGGTTTCCGCTCACTATCACCAGGTCGCCAGGCCTGACCCGCGCCGAAGAAAGCTCGCGGCCGGCCGGGATCAGGCCGACTCCGGAAGTGTTGATAAAGATCCCGTCGGCGTGCCCCTTCTCCACAACTTTCGTGTCGCCGGTGACTATGGACACCCCCGCCTCGCGGGCGGCCCGCCGCATGGAAGCGCAGATGCGCGCCAGAAGCTTCATGGGAAAGCCTTCTTCCAGGATGAACCCGGCGCTCAGCGCGGCCGGCCTGGCGCCTTTAACGGCCAGGTCGTTGACCGTGCCGCATACCGCCACGCGGCCGATGTCCGCCCCGGGGAACTCGACGGGGCTCACCACGTAGGAATCGGTGGTAAAAGCCAGGTTAACTCCGCCGAGACGGACCTCGGCGGCGTCTTCCAGGGGCAACAGGGCAGGGTTCGAGAAGCTCTTGAGGAAAACGCTCTCCACCAGTTCGCGGCTCAGCCGGCCGCCGCTGCCGTGCGCCAGGACTATGGTCTCGGGACGTCTCATATTTTCACCTTTTCACCGGTATTTTTCCTGCCGGCGTCGAACATGGCCATGAATTTAAGTCCGGGAGCGGACAGTTTCCGCGCGCGGCTGTGCAGCAGGTAGATAGGCCGCTGGAACTTCGCGTCGGAGATGCGCAGCGCGTGCAGGCTTATACCGTTCTCGTCGTCGCGCACGGCCGAAAGCGGCAGCAGGGAAACGCCGGCTCCGGAAGCGACGGCTGTTTTTATGGTTTCGATATTATCCAGTTCCATCTTAACGCTGTGCTTGACATTGTAGCGCCGCATGAACGCGTCGATATAGCGCCGGGACGGGAACACCCGGTCAAAGGAGATGAAGTCCATCCCGTCCAGCTCCCGGACGCTGACGCTCTTGCGCCCGGCCAGCGGGGATGAGTTCCCGGCTATCAGCACCATTTCGTCCTTGGCCACGGGGAACATGGAGATCCCGGCGGACCGCCGGTAGGGACAGGCGATAAACCCGAAATCCGCGCGGCCGGAAGAGATGTCGGCATAGACCTGCGCGAACTGGTTGTATTCCACGCTGACCTTGGTGCCGGGATTC
>DAOPZW010000174.1:0-5963 GCA_035353595.1 Elusimicrobiales bacterium
GACAGCGGCGAGGTTATGGCTTTTCTGCGCGACAACAAGCCGGATATCATCCTGCTGGACCTGCGCATGCCGGGCATAGACGGGTACGCGCTGTGCAAACACGTCCGCGAAGCCCCGGACACCCGCGATATCCCGATAATAATACTCAGCGGCGTTTCCGAAACCGAAGCGAAGGTCACTACCATAGAGCTGGGCGCCGACGATTTTATAACCAAGCCGTTCGACGTGCGCGAACTGCGCGCCCGCGTGAACCGCCTGATAAAGCGCAAGATCTCGGATACCGCCCTCAACCCCCTGACCCGCCTGCCAGGCAATCCCGCTATCGAGGAAGATGTGCTGCGGCGGCTGGCGGATAACGAACCTTTCGCGTTCTGTTATGTCGACGTGGACAACTTCAAGGCCTACAACGACGTTTACGGCTACGCGAAGGGGGACGAAGTCATTAAGCGCATAGCGCTGCTGCTCGGGGAGAAAGCCAAGATCGCCACCGGCAGCGATTATTTCGTGGGCCACGTCGGCGGGGACGATTTCGTATTCATAACCTCGCCAGAGACCTGCGAGCAGGTGGCGAAAGCCGTCACGGAAGAATTCGACCGCCTTATCCCGGGCTACTACAACGACGAGGACCAGAAACGGGGATATATAACTACGATGGACAGGAAGAACAAAACGCGGGACTTCCCGATCATGTCGCTTACCGTAGCCATCGTAGCGCCGAAAACGCAGCAACATTACGCCAAGATAGTGGAAAGCGCCGCGGAACTTAAATGCTACGCCAAGGAACTTCCTTCCAGGCGCGGCAGCATCTTCGTAAGGGACAGAAGAATCTGATGACCGAACCCGATTTCCGCGGCAAGGTATTCGCCGGCTGCAAAATAAGCGACAAACTCGGACAGGGCGGCATGGGCACCGTTTACCTGGCCCACCACGAGAACCTGGACAAACTGGTCTGCGTAAAGCTGCTTTCTCCCGATCTGGCCAGAGACCAGCGCAACATAGACTTTTTCCTGCGCGAAGCCCGCTCCGCGGCCAAGCTAGAACACCCCAACATCGTCCATATCTACAACTTCGGCCAGGAGAACGGCTCGTACTTCATCGTCATGTCTTATATCGAGGGGAAAAGCCTCCAGGACATACTGGAACAGAGGGGCGTCCTGCCGGTTCCGGAAGCCACGGAACTCATCGCCGGGATCCTGGACGGTCTGGCCCACGCCCATTCGAAGAGCATTATCCACCGGGACATCAAACCTTCCAATATCCTCGTCGATAAAGCGGGCGTGCCGCACATCGTGGACTTCGGCCTGGCCCGCAGCCTCAGCGAAGAAAAGCAGCTTACCATGGCCGGCGAAATGATCGGTACGGCGTATTTCATGTCCCCGGAGCAATGCCTGGCCGGCCAGGTGGATAACCGCGCGGACCTTTACTCCGCCGGGGCGTCCTATTTCTACATCCTGACCGGCAAATACCCTTTCGACGGGAAAACCTCCATCGAAGTAATTCACAAGCACATCAGCGACCCCGTGCCCAACCCGCTGCTGATAAACCCCGACATCCCGCTCTGGGCCTCGCGCGTTATAGAGCGCCTGATGCGCAAGAAGCCGGAAGACCGCTACCAGAAAGCGGAGGACGTGGCCAGCGAGCTGCGCAAATATAATTCCGGAGAGCTGAACATTTCCCAGACCTCCACCGAAAAGACCTTTGACATTTTAACGACCCCGCTGATGTCCTCCGCCCCGCCTCCTCCGCCGCCGCCTCCCGGCGCCGGCAGCGCCCCCGCCGCGCCGCCGCCGGCCCCCTGGGGACCCCCGCCGGAACCCCAGAAGGAGCCGGCGCCGGTGCCAAAACCGGGCCGCAAACCCGCCATGCAGCTGGCGATGCTCCACAACGCCGTAAAAATAATAACGCACCTCGCGCTGTCCCTCGGGGCTGTCGGCTGTTTCATACTGGCCGGCGCCTCAGGCAAAACCCCGGGGTCATTCTCCAGCCCGCTGGAAACGAACCCGATAGTCACCGTTATTTTTGCCGTTTTCGGCGTGGCCCTTTTTACCTGGGCGCTTTACATGAAACCCAGGAAATTCACGATGCTTTACGCCCTGTTCGCCGCCACGGCCGCGGCCGCCGCTTTTGCCGGCGGGGTGTACATCCCGGCGCCGGAAGGCTCCGACGCCGCGACCAAGGGTTTCCTGGCGATAACCATAGGCATGGAGAACATCGCTTCCTCCACCGCCCCGCTGATCTACGCTTTTTTCCTGTACCTGCTGGCGTCGAAAATAGTTTTCCGCAACAGCTGGGTTACCAAGTTGCTGGCCATAGCCGCCTACGCCGGCGGTCTGGCGCTTACCTTCCGCTACTTCGGAACGGGCCTGCAGACCGCGCCCGGAGGAACCTGGCTGGCGGCGGCGGGAGCCCTCTCGGCGGCGGGCCTGGTGGCGGCTATCGTACAGCGGCAGTTCTCTCTTATTATTAACCCGCAGCTTTTCTTCCTGGCGGCTAACCTGGCCGTCTTCGCCATGTTCACCAACCCTCAGGTGGAACAGCGGACCAGGGAAAAAGTCGCCGCGGACGCGGAAACAGTGAACGCGACCAACCAGCGGAACCGGGACGATTACAAACGCGCCGTAGAAGCGGCCCAGGCCGAAGTGCTTTATGACACCGAGGGCAGGCCCATAGAGAAAAAGACGACTCCGCCGGTGGAAGTGAAGCCGCAGGAACTGAATTTTCTGCGCAACCAGGCGCGCGTGGAATACTACACGGACCTGAGCATGCGCATAAGCACCGCCCTGGCCGATTCCGCGGGGATAGTTTTCATAGGCCTTTTTCTGGCGCTGATGGCGAATATCTGCTTTATCGAGGAATTGTTCACCTCTTACAGCGATACGGAAAGTTTTCAATAGCCCGGGGGGAGTAAAGTGCGTAAATTTATTTTTTCAAACATCCTGTGGGGATTCGGCCTGACCCTGGCCGCGCTTTTCTGCTATTTCTCCAACACCGGGATCGAGACCGCCGAACTTAAGTTCTACGACTTCCGCGCCCGCCTGAGCGCCGGCCAGCCGCAGAAGAACGAGGTGGCGATAATCGAGATCAACGACGACAGCATCTCGAAGATAGGCCGGTGGCCCTGGTCCCGGTCGAAAATAACGGACATGCTGGTCATGCTCTCTTCCGAAACGACCAAGCCGGCGGTTATCGGGCTCAACATACTTTTTTCAGAGCCGGAGAAAAGCGGCGAAGCGGCCATGGCGGACTATATAAAAGGCCGCTACACCGAACTGGTGGCCGCAAAAGAGATCAAGGAAGCCGGCAAAGACTCAAAATTCCTTAAACTGCTGGAAACGGCCAGGAAAGACGCCGACAACGACGCGAAGCTGGCGGCGGCCTGCACGGCGGCCGGCAACGTGGTCCTGCCCCTGTATTTCGGCACCGGCGTGCCGACCTCTAAGCCGAAGCCCGAACCGGAATGGCTCAAGCGCTTCGCGCCGGCGGTTTCCCACAGCGCCGGCCCGGCCGACATAGCCGAGGAGGGGACGGAAATAACGGCCCCGCTGGCCGCCCTGGGCGCGGCCGCCGCGGGCGCCGGGCACGTCAATGTTTTCAGCGACCTGGACGGCGCGGTGCGCAAGGAGTACCCGTTCATTCCCTACGGCCAGAACTTCTACCCGTCCTTCGCGGCGGAAGTCGTGCGCGTGCGCCTGGGCCTGGCCCCGAACGAGGTCAGCCTCACCCCGGGCGCCGCCGTGGCTTTCGGAAAAAGCCGCGTAATGCCGCTGGACGCCGCATCCTCCGCGCTGGTGGCCTTCAACATCCGCAAAGCTTTCAAGTATTACTCGTTCTACGACGTCCTGAACGGCAAGGTGGTCCCGGAAGCTTTCAAAGATAAAATTGTCCTGATCGGCATAACCGCGCAGGGCATCGGCAGCCTTTACGTTACGCCTACGGACTCGGCGATGCCGGCGGTGGACGTTACCGCGAACGTGGCGGAGAACATCCTTTCAGGCAGGTTCGTCGCGCGCCCGGACTGGGCCTTCCCGGCCGAAGTGGGACTTATAATCCTGGCCGGCATTTTCACGGCTTTCCTCCTGCCGCGCCTGAAGGCGGGCTCGGGCGCCGCGGTGGCGGGAGTTACGCTGACCGCCCTGATAGGCGCCGGGATCTACCTGTTCACCTCGAAAGGGCTCTGGCTTAAGACGATGTACCCTTCGGTGCTGCTGATCACGGGCTATATTTTCGTGATCTCGAAGCGCTTTTTCAGCACGGAGAAAAGGAAAGAACTCATCGAGGTTTCCCAGATCGAGACCAACAAGATGCTGGGCCTTTCTTTCCAGGGGCAGGGCATGCTGGACCTGGCCTTCGAGAAGCTCCGGCTGTGCCCCGTCGACGACAACATGAAGGACACCCTTTACAACCTCGCCCTGGACTTCGAGCGCAAGCGCCAGTTCAACAAAGCGGCCGCCGTCTACGAGCATATCGGCCAGGTGGACGCCGGCTATAAGGACATCGTCAGCAAGATCGACATGCTGAAGAAGGCCTCAGACGGCGCGGTATTCGGCGGCGCCCTGGGCGGCGCGAAGGGCAACGATTCCACCCTGCTCATGGGAGGCTCGTCCACCACTCCCACGCTGGGCCGCTACGAGATCACCAAGGAACTCGGCAAGGGCGCCATGGGCATAGTGTACCTGGGCCGCGACCCGAAGATAAACCGGACCGTGGCTATCAAGACCATGCGCTTCGAAGAAGGCATAGAGGAAAAGGCGCTGAAGGACCAGAAGGAGCGCTTCTTCAGGGAAGCCCAGGCCGCCGGCAACCTCTCACACCCCAATATCGTAAAGATGTTCGACGCCGGAGAAGAGCAGGACATAGCCTACCTGGCCATGGAACTGCTCAAGGGCGACGACCTGAAGAAATGGGCGACCAAGGACAATCTGCTGCCGGTGGAAAAGGTGCTGGATTATATGGCCCGTACCGCCGACGCCCTGGACTACGCGCACAAGAACGGCGTAGTCCACCGCGATATAAAACCGGCCAACATCATGCTGCTTGAGGACGGCACCCTGCGCGTGACCGACTTCGGCATAGCCCGCATCACGGAATCTTCCAAGACCGCCACCGGCACAGTAATGGGCACTCCTTATTATATGAGCCCTGAACAGATCGCGGGGAAAAAGGTGGACGGCCGCGCCGACCTTTTCTCGCTGGGCGTGATGCTCTACGAAATGCTGACGGGGGAAAGGCCCTGGAAGGGCGGCGAAGCGATAGGCACGCTTTTCTTCCAGATCTCCTCCGATCCCTGGCCGGACCCCGTTCAATACCGGCCGGATTTCCCCAAAGAAGTGCTGCCCATAATAGAAAAAGCGCTGAAGAAGAACCCTGACGAACGCTACCAGACAGGGGCCGAAATAGCGGAGGACCTGCACGCCGTACTTGAAAAGCGCCCTTTAAAATACGCCCTGGCGGCCCCGGCGGCGGCTCAGCCAAAACCCGCGCAGACGGCGGCCCAGCCCGCTCCGAAGCCGGCTCCTGCGGCGCAGGCCAAACCCGCGCCCGCGGCGCAACCTGCCGCGAAAGCCGCTCCGGCGCCGACGCAGCTAAAACCGGCGCAGGCGGCGCCCCAGCCCGCCCCGAAGCCCGCCACTGCAGCGGCGCAGCCCAAACCGGCGCCCGCGCCGCGATCCGCCGCGAAAGCCGCTCCGGCGCCGACGCAGCTAAAACCGGCGCAGGCGGCGCCTCAGCCCGCCCCGAAACCAGCCCCTACAGCGGCGCAGCCCAAACCGGCACCCGCGCCGCGATCCGCCCCGAAAGCCGTTCCGGCGGCGACGCAGCTAAAACCGGCGCAGGCGGCGCCTCAGCCCGCCCCGAAGCCGGCTCCGGCCGCGCAGCCCAAACCGGCGCCCGCGCCGATCCCTGCGGGCATAGAGCTTGCCCCCAGGGCGGGGCTTGAGCTGACATTAAAAGCTTCGCCGGAAGCC
>DAOPZW010000175.1:0-5946 GCA_035353595.1 Elusimicrobiales bacterium
TTTTCCACGGCGCGCACCTTTGACAGAGCGTCGGAACGGTTCAGAGTGAGGTCCCGGGCCAGGGCCGCTATGCGTGGATCGGCGGCGGCGGGAACGCCGAGATGCAGCCGCAGCAATTTCCCCGGGTCCTCCACCAGCGCCATAGCGCCCTCGGCCGGGGCCCCGGAACTTCCGTTGACGGTATACGTAATGCCCGCGAGGTACGGTGCGGGGAAATAGGCGCTGTCGGTATAATCAAAAAAAGCGCCGCCATCGGGCCGCTCTACGGAAACAACGGGATAGGCGGAAAAGATGACGCCCAGGTTAATAGGGTAGATGGTGTACTCGGCCGCCGAGGCGGGCGCCGCCGCCGGCGCGCCGGGGAAGACCAGCAGCCCGCCGGAGCGCCGCATAGGCGCTCCGCCTTCCATGCGCCAATACAAGCGGCCGCCCAGCCGGTAGCGGAGGTCCCGCCCCCCCTTGTACCAGCGGCGTCCGTCGAAGCTGTCGAACGCCATGGCGCGCACATACAGCGGCGGCGGAGGCCCCGGCGGCGGCTTCAGCGGCTTTACGCGCATCACGCGGGCGCTGGAACGGCGTATCTCGCCGAAATACCCCAGGGAAACGGTGGTCGTGAACCCCGTCACCGCTTGCGAGCGGGCGCGCAGCTTATCCCAGCCGAGCGAGGCGGCGATGGGGCCGCGGCGGCCCAAAGGCTCGATGCGCGGGATCACGGCGAAAGCCGCCGCCGCCAACGCGAACTCCGCCGCCATAACCGCCGCCAGCACCCGGTGCCAGCCGCGCCCGGAGCGCAAGCCTGCGCCCCATTCAGCCGCCATCCACGCCGTGGAAAAGGCCAGGAAAGCCAGATAGGCCGGTAAGTACAGCGGGCTGACGGTCTGCCCGGAAACAAGGAAGAAGCCGATATAAAAAACTATATAAGCGCGCCAGCGCGCGGACCGGTCGCCGGGATTGAAGGCGAAGTAGACCAGCAGGTAGGCTACCAGCCAGGTATTGGCCACCATAATCCCCGCCTGGCGCCAGTGGAACAGCACGCTGTACAGCAGTACCGCCAGGGAAACCGCATCCCAGAACCGGGCGGGCGGCGCCCCTTTTCCGCGCTGAGGCGCGAAAGCGCCGCCGGCAAGCAGCGCCGCTGCAAGGACCGCGGGGGAGCCCCGGAACTCTTCAATGAGCAGAAGGCAGGCATACACGGTCCAGCAGCCCAGCAGCACCAGGCGGCGCCGGAGCGCTTCGTCCGCCGGCGCCCCGGCCGGGGCGGGGTCAGGATGCACGGCCGGGCGCGCGGCCGCGCCGTCACCGGCCAGAGCCAGCGCCCATAAAAGCCGGTCAAGATGCAGCAAGCCGCGCCCGTAATCCACACCGCCGCCGGGCATCACCAGTCTTACTTCCGCCCCGGAGTCGATAAAGAACCGGCAGGCGCCGGCCGCCTCTTCAACCCGCTGTTCGCCGGCGGGACCCGCAGCCGCGGCCTCGAGCCTCACGGTAACGCGCGCCCCCGCCGCTTCGGCGTACTCCACCGCCATGAGGCGGCCGGCTTTGGCCGAAAGCTTCCAGTTCACGGCCCGGATGTCGTCGTCGGCCCGCATCTCCCGCACGCCCCACAGGTCGCCGGAGCGGGCGCGGCGCGCGGCGGAAGAGACCAGCACCTCTACCCCCGCCCCAAGTTCGGCCGCCGAACGGATCTCCGGGGTGCGGGGCAGGGCCGTCAGTTCCGGCGCCGCCAGCGGCCGGCTGTGCAGCAGCAGCGCGAAAGGGAATTCGCTCTCCAGGCGCAGGTCCTCAGGACGGTTGCGCCCGCGGTGGGGCAGCAGGTAGCGCAGCTCAAGTTCCGCCTTGCCGCCGGCGGCCAGGCTTTCCACCGGCCTGCGCTGGCCCCGGCAGGCCAGGCGCAGCCCCAGCACAGGCAGGCGGCCCCGGTTCTCCAGGATCACCTTCAGGGAAAACTCGCTGCCGCGGAAGATCTGCCCCGGCGCGGACAGGCCGGCGACGACCGGACGCAGGTTAGCTTTTCCAGCCGCCCAGGACAGCACGAACGCCGCCAGGATGGTGGCGAAAAGGAGATAGAGGAGGTTATTGCCGCTTACGGCCGCCGCCGACAGCGTGATGAAGGCCGCGGCCAGCGCGCCCCAGCCGGGCGCCGTCAGGCGCATGGCGCGGTCGCGGGTCATAGGCCGGCCCGGCTGCCGCTGTAATATTTTCCCGGAGGCGTCTGGCTCATTTGGATAGGGCTTTCCTACGCCCGCGATCTGCCGGCGGCGGGACTTGCGCTAGGGGCTGGGCACGGTGCGCAGCAGGGACTCTACCGCGTACTCGGCTTCCTCGATGCGGGCCAGACCGTACAGATTGGAATCCATCAGGAGCCTGTGGCTCATCACCGGGACGGCCGCGCGCTTGATATCGTCGGGAATGCAATAATCCCGCCCGGAAACCAGGGCCAGCGCCCGGGCCGCGCTGCACAGCGCCAGCGAACCGCGGGGGCTCAGGCCGAGCTTCAGCCCCTTGGCCGAACGCGTAGCCTCGGCTATGGCCACCACATATTCCAGCAGGACATCCTCCACCTTCACGCGGTCCGCCTCCGCCTGCAGTTCCAGGACCTGTCCCACCGAGAACACCGGTTGCAGGTCCTTGAGGCGCTGGGCCAGGTCCCCCTCGCGCAGGATGAGCTTCTCGTCGCCGGCTGCGGGATAGCCGATGCGGATGCGCAGCAGGAAGCGGTCCAGCTGGGCTTCCGGCAGCGGGAAAGTGCCGTGATACTCCACCGGGTTCTGCGTGGCTATGACCATGAAGGGAACGGGCAGGGCGTGGGTCCGGCCGTCCACGGTAACCTGGAGGTCGTTCATCGCTTCCAGCATGGCCGACTGCGTCTTGGGCGTGGCGCGGTTGACCTCGTCGGTGAGCACGATATGGCTGAAGATAGGCCCCGGCTTGAACTCGAAAGAGTGGTCCTGGGCGTTGACCAGCGTGATGCCCAGTATGTCGGAGGGCAGCAGGTCGTTGGTGAACTGGATGCGCCGGAAACTGGCGTCCACGGACTTGGCCAGGGCCTGCCCCAGCAGGGTCTTGCCTATGCCCGGCACGTCCTCTATCAGCAGGTGGCCCCTGGCCAGCAGGGAAACCATGGCCCACAGCGCGGCGTCCGTCTTGCCGACGAACACCTTCTGGATATTATCAAGCAGTATCTTCAGTTTGTCGCGCGTATCGTTCATAGGCCAGATTTCTCCGGGACGCAATTAATGCGGGATTCCGACGGCAAAAAAACGGTGCGTTTCAAACCTCTCCCGGCCCTACTTTATCACACCAAAATTCTTCTGTCAAGTTCGGCCTTAAGCCGGAAAAAGGACCGGGGCCGGGCCTTTACTTTTGACGTTTCAGGTCAAAGCTCAGGACCCGGCCCCGGCGCCGGAACTGCCGCTTTTCTTCAGCAGCCCAGCGTCGCCACCATTACGGCTTTGATCGTATGCATGCGGTTCTCGGCCTGGTCGAAGGCGATGCAGGCTTTCGACTCGAAGACCGCTTCGGTAACCTCGATGCCGTCGTTGAGGCCGAACTGTTCGGACACCTGCTTGCCCACCTTGGTGTCGGCGTTATGGAAAGCCGGCAGGCAGTGCATGAATTTCACGTCCGGGTTGCCGGACTTCTTCATCAGCGCCGGGTTGACCTGGTATGGCTTGAGCAGTTTAATGCGCTCCGCCCAGACTTCCTTGGCTTCGCCCATCGAAACCCAGACGTCGGTATGGATGAAGTCCGCGCCTTTGACGGCGGCTTCGGGCTTATCTGTGATGGTTACGCGCGCGCCGGAATCCCTGGCTATTTCCTTGCACTTGGCCACCAGCTCCGCGTCGGGCTGCAGGGCCTTGGGAGCGCAGATGCGCACATCCATGCCCAGCAGGGAGCCTATTACCAGCAGGGAACGGCCCATGTTGAACCGGGCGTCGCCGACATAGGCGTAGGAGATCTGCTCCAGGGGTTTGGAGCAATGCTCCGTCATGGTCAGCACGTCGGCCAGCATCTGCGTGGGGTGCCATTCATTGGTGAGGCCGTTCCACACCGGCACGCCGGCGAACTTGGCCAGCTCTTCCACTATGGCCTGGCCGAAACCGCGGTATTCTATGCCGTCGTACATCCTGCCCAGCACGCGGGCGGTGTCCTTAACGGTTTCCTT
The DNA here is from genome assembly GCA_035353595.1 of Elusimicrobiales bacterium. Classification (GTDB taxonomy): domain Bacteria; phylum Elusimicrobiota; class Elusimicrobia; order Elusimicrobiales; family UBA9959; genus UBA9959. The sequence goes on from DAOPZW010000175.1 coordinate 4,166, forward strand.
GTGGCCCATCTGGCTGCCCGACGGCTCCAGGTAGGTAACATGAGCGCCCTGGTCGTGCGCGGCCACTTCGAAGGCGCAGCGGGTGCGGGTGGAAGTCTTTTCAAAGATGAGGGCGATGTTCTTGCCGGCCAGCCGCTGCTGCTCGGCGCCGGCGTACTTCGCGGCCTTGAGGTCTTTGGCCAGTTTCAGCAGGAAAACCAGCTCCTGTTTCGTAAAGTCCAGCTCTTTGAGGAAGTTCCTGTTTCTAAGATTGAAGCCCATTATTATTCTCCTTATATCCCGCGGTATTTCCGCGAATAATTTCTCCGGATATAAATATTATACCCTTTTGTTCTGAAAGTGTTACTCCGGTTTTTCCCCTCTGGAAAAATAGCCATAGAGCGCCGGCAGCACGAACAGCGTCAGCCTAGAGCAGCACCCCGGCAACTACCAGCGCGGCTATAAGCACCCCGATCAGGCTTTCCCCCGCTATAAAGCCGGAACTGACCGGCACCACTATGCGCTCGGCGGAGGCGGCGTTCTTCTTTTCCATCAGCAGCGCTATGGACGCGCCGCAGAACATGGAAATAGTGTTGAAGGCCGGCGTAGTGAAAGCCAGCCCGAGGCCCGTGGGCGAAAGCATGAATTTTTTATACTTCGGGAAAGCCTTCTCCAGCAGCACCAGGATTATCCCCAGCGCGGCCCCCACGGCCAGGGCGACCTGCGCCGTGGGATGCAGGGTATGGAAGCCTTTGGCCAGCAGCTCGGCCACGCCTTTCCAGGTCTGCGCGCCGGGCGCGGGCCATTTATCTGTGCCCAGCAGGTCCGCCGAGGGGATGAGCAGCCGGTAGGCCGGCACCACGAACAGCGAGCCCGAGACCACCCCGAAGAACTGCGCCCAGAACTGCTGCCGGGGGTCCGCCTTGAGCAGGTAGCCGCTCTTCAGGTCGGTCAGCAGGTCGGCCGCGTGCAGGCCCATGCCGCCGGTGACATTGGCCGTCATCAGGTTGGTGGTAATATTAGAAGGGTCCAGCGCGCCGAAAGTTATCTGCGTGATCTTGCCCAGCGCGCCGGTGGGCGTGGTGTCGGTCTCGCCGGTGGCGCGGCAGGCTACGATGGCGATAAAGAAACCAAGCCCCACGGAAATGGCGCCCATCCAGAGCTTGATGCCGAACAAGAACCATTCCAGGAAGATCACCGCGGGCGACAGCACAGCCAGGCCGATAAAGAACCACAGCATCGGCACCTCGGCGCGCTCCTCGGCGGTGAGCTGGGCGCCGAACGCCGTGCCCACGCTCTTCACGGCGCGCACCACGGTGCGCCACTGGAAAGCGAAAGCCAGCAATCCGCTGGTAAGTATCATCGCGGAGCCGAACCAGACGCTCCACGCCACTATATGCTTATAGCCCAGCCGGGAATCTATTATCCCGCGCTCGTACAGCCACGGGGCCAGCACGCCGAAATTTATCACCGCGCCCAGCAGCATGCTCCAGGCCGCGCGGAAACCCATGATAGCCCCGGCCCCCAGCATGATCAGGCTGCCCTCGAAGGACAGCGTGTAATCCGTCAGCGGGCGGCCTTTAAGCGTAATGAAAGGGATCTGTATTTTCTCGGGGAGGTTCCAATGCATCCAGGGCGCCTTGGCGTCGCGGAAGAAGGCCACCAGCGCCCCCGTCACGCCGCCCCAGCCCAGCAGCCTGGCCTTGGCGGCGCCGTGCGCCCCTTCACCGTGCAGCGCCCTGAGGGTTTCCGCCGCCGCCACGCCGGTGGGAAAGCGCAGCTGCTCCACGTTTATCATCTGA
>DAOPZW010000176.1:0-5919 GCA_035353595.1 Elusimicrobiales bacterium
GGTTCCCTTCCACCACTTCCAGGATGCCGGCATTGTAATGGTGGCAGGTATAGAAGACAGGCTTGCCTTCGGCGTCGGTAAAGCCGTCGAAGGAATACAGTTCGCGTCCCGGCCCGCTGATGAATTTTTCCAGGTAATAGGGAAAAGCCGGGCTGCGGCCTTTAAAGAAGCTTTCAGCCTCTTCCCGGCTCCTCAGGCGGCGGGTATCCGAAGCGCCCACCCCGCGGTCCGGCTTTACGATAATATCGCGCCCCGCGTTCTCGAAAAATGCCAGCATATTGGCCAGGTCGGTCACGAGGGCGCCTTTCACCACCGCGACGCCGGCAGTCCTGAAGCGCTCCTTCATCAGGGATTTTCGTACCAGGTGGGAAAGTTCGGCCGGTCTGAGCCCGAAAATGTCCAGGTCCTGGCGCAGGGCCGCGTCCAGCGGCAGCCACCATTCGTTGAAAGACTCCAGGTAGGAGGGCCGGCCGTGCTTGTCGGCCAGATACCTCACGGTATCCAGTATCGGAGCGTACTTTTCCCGGATAAGTTCTTCGTTGCCGGCGTAGCAGGCTAGTTCAGCCCGGCAATACTCCGCCAGGTCGGCCTGCAGTTCGCCGTGCAGGTCCCCCCAGTGCGCGTCACCTACGCCCAGCACGTTGAACCCGCGGGCTTTCAGCCTGTTAGCGAAGAAGCGCAGGCGCGGAGGGTACTGCGGAGAGATCATGATGAAGTTGTTCATAAATGGTTGTGCGGCCGCCTTACAGGAGATTGATCCCCGAGCTGGAGCATTTTGCGCGCATGGCGTCGGGCCAGACGCTGGCGTGCACTTCGCCGATGTGCAGCTTTTTCAGGAAAAGCATGCAGAGCCTGGACTGTCCGATGCCGCCGCCTATGGTCAGCGGCAGCTGTCCTTTCAGCAGCCTTTTGTGCCAGAACAGGTCCTTGCGGCTCAGCGCGTTCCTTTCCTTCAACTGCTTCAGCAGGGCCTGCCGGTCCACCCTTATGCCCATTGAACTTATTTCCAGGGCGATCTTCAGCGGCTCGTACCAGACAAAGAGGTCGCCGTTGAGGCCCTTCCTGCCCCCGCCGGTATGCGTCGTCCAGTCGTCATAGTCCGGCGCGCGCCCGTCGTGCGGCAGCCCGTCGGCCAGCGCCCCGCCGATGCCGATTATAAAGACGGCGCCGTGCTCCTGCGCCGCTTCGCGCTCGCGCTCCCTGGGAGGCAGCCCGGGGTAGGCGCGGACCAGGTCTTCGGCATGGAGGAAGGTTATAGCCGCCGGCAGCGCGGGGCGTATGTTGGGATACTTCGCGTGTACTACGCGCTCCGTTTCCTTCATCGCGGCGTAGATCTTCCTTACTATCGTTTTCAGGAACGAAAGGCTGCGCTGCTTTTTCGTTATTATGCGTTCCCAGTCCCACTGGTCGACATAGACTGAATGAATGTTGTCCAGCGAATCTTCGTCCGGGCGGATGGCGTTCATGTCTGTGTAGAGGCCTTCGCCGGGACGGAACTTGTAGTCGGCCAGGACCATGCGCTTCCATTTTGCCAGCGAGAAAACGACCTCGGCCCGCGAATTATCTTGCTTGATAGGGAACGTGACTTTCCTCTCGCTGCCGTTGAGGTCGTCGTTGATGCCGGAGCCCCCCCTGACGAACAGCGGGGCCGAAACCCGCTGCAGGCGCAGCGCCCTGGCCAGGTTCACCTGGAAACTGTCCTTGATGAATTTTATCGCCCGCTCGGTTTCCCGCAGGGATAACAGGGACTTGTATTTTTTATCGATGATCAGTTCGCTCATATTGAGGCTCTCCAGTTAACGCGGAAAGTGAAACGCGCAGGGCGGCTGCCTGTTTCCGCCTGCCGGCGCGGCAGATTATATTTTAGCAAATACGATTTGTTACGGGAGAGCGGCATTCGGCGGCGGGCGGTTCAGCTGTCCTGGAGGCGGCGCAGTTCTCTGTCCGCGTCCCGCAGCCGCAGCGCTTCCACGCCGGCCAGCCGCTGGAAGAAAGCGGCGCTGACAGCCGGGTCCCTGGCGGCGATCCCGTCGAAAGCGTCCCGGGTTATCACGTACAGGTCAGTGTCGGTCAGGGCGAGGGCGTCGGCGGTGCGCGGCATGCGGGTCAGGAAGGCCACTTCACCGAAGAAGTCGCCGGGCGCGAAAACGGCGAGGTGGTGCTGCCGGTGAGTTTCTATTAAAGGCAGCACGATGCGCACCCTTCCGCGGCGGATAAGAAAGAGTTCGTTGCCATGGCCTTTGCGCAGGAAGACCGGGTCGCCGGCGTTAACATGGCGTTCCGTGAAAACCGCGCGCAGCCCGGCCAGGGAGGCCGCGTCCATCTCCCGCAAAAAATCTATCTGCTGGAAATCCAGCAATTCCCCCGCGGGCGGGCGCTCTACGCCCGCCTCGTCCAGTGCCCGGTCCTCCGCCCACTCCAGCGCGTCGTGGAGCGTTTCAAAGATCCGCACCCCGCGCGCGCGATGCGTCAGCCCCAGGTGTTTGAAATAGGTGCGCAGGTCCTGTCCGGTGGGCAGGCTCGGAGGCAGATGGGAGAACACCAGCGACCCGCCCCGCTCGCCCAGCATTTCCCCGACCTGCTCCAGCATGTGCACGGCCGTAAAGTCCACCGAGGTCACGCGGCGCAGGTCCAGTATCAGGCGCCGGCAGTGGCGCATCTCCGCTTCGATCTCCGTGAACAGCTGGTCGGTGGTGCCGAAGAACAGGCTGCCCTGCAGTTCTACCACCAGCGTATCCGCGCCCCTCGCGGCCAGCACCTCGCGCTCCGCCGGCAGGCGCTGCTGCTTCGAAGAGATCTCCGCGCCGGTGGTTTTGCGGCGGATAACGGTGAGGCGCATCTGTTCGCGGATAAAAAGCAGGATGGAAAGGATAATGCCGATGCCGGCGGCCGCGATCAGGTCTACGGCCAGCGCCGTGCCGGCCACGGCCACGATGACGGCGAAATCCAGTATGGTGGAGCTCTTCAGGGCCAGCCGCACGCTGGACCTGTCTATCATCCGCGCCCCGACGACCGCCAGGATGCCCGCCAGCGCCGCCAGCGGAATGCGCCCGATGGCGCCGCCCAGCGCCAGCGCGGCCAGCAGCGCGAACGCGCCTTCGGACAATCCCGCCCAGCGGGTCCTGCCGCCGCTGGCGAGGCTTACCATGGTAGCTCCCAGCGTGCCCGCGCCGGGCATGCCGCCCAGCAGGGCGGAGGCGATATTGCCTGCCCCCTGCCCTCCCAGTTCCCGGTCGGACCTGTGGCGGGTCCTGACGATCGTATCCGTAACGACGCAGGTTTTGAGCGTGTCGATGGAGAGCAGCACGGAGAGGGTCAGCGCCGGGCCGACAAGCAGGGATAGCTCGCCCGTGCCCATAAGGCGCAGCGCGCCGAACCTTGAAAAGAAATTTTCCAGGATTACCGCCGGATCAGTGGAGATAGCCCCGATAATGAAAGGGTTAGAGGCCAGGCCCAGCAGCCCGGGTTTCACCAGGCCCGCGGTCAGGTGTGCTACAATTCCGGCCGCGAGGCCGAGTATTGCCGCCGGGACGCGCGTTGTTACCCGGGGCGCCGCCACTGTCGCCAGCACTGTAACGATCCCGACGCACAGCGCGGGCCATTGCCAGGTGGCCGGCGAAAGCAGGGCCAGCATCGGGGCAACGTCTTTTGCGCAGCCGAAGAACGGGCCGATCTGTTTCAGCAGGATCATCAGGCCGACGCCGCTCATGTAGCCCGTAACCACCGGATAAGGAATATATTTGATCAGGCGCCCGCCGCCCAGCGCGCCGTAAAGCAGCTGGAGGATCCCTGAAAACAGGCCGACCAGGGCGAGGGAGGTGATTATGCTGTCCGGGGACGCGCCGCCTTCCGCAAGCCTGACGCACAGCGCGGCCATGACGGCCGCCGCCGGAGCGCAGGGCGCCGAGATCAGGCGCGGTGCGCCGCCCAGCGCCGGGGCGAGGAGGCCCATAGCCACGGTGCCGAGGATCCCCGCCAGCGCTCCTGCGCCCGCAAAACCAGGCCCCAGCGGCGCATACATCGCCACGCCAAAAGCGATGGCTGCGGGCAGCGCCACCAGCATCGCCGCCATTCCGCCCCAGGCATCCGACCATTCGAAGCCGCCGGGGGCGGCCGGGACGCCGGCTTTTATTGGCGTGGGCATGTATGCCGTAGGTGTTTTATTCGGCCCACTTCCTGGCGAGGTTTATCAGGACTTCGGCGGATTTATTCATGCCGTCGAGGGAAACCCACTCATAGCGGCCGTGATAGTTGTAGCCGCCGGTAAAAACGTTGGGCGTAGGCAGGCCCATGAAAGACAGCCGCGCGCCGTCCGTTCCCCCCCGCACGGGTTTTATGTGAGGTTCCAGGCCGGCCTGTTTTACGGCGGCCAGGAGGTTCCCCATCACCGCGGGGTGTTTATCTATAACTTCCTTCATGTTGCGGTACTGCTCCCGGAAGGCCAGCTCGATCTTTGCCAGCGGGTATTTCAGCCTGGCTGCGGCCACAATGGCTTCGAGCTGCCTTTCCATCGCTTTAAGTTTCTTCATGTCATGCTCGCGCACGATGCCGGACACTTCCGCTTTTTCCGTGCCGCCGGAGATATCGGTGAACATGATGAACCCTTCGCGGGCTTCGGTGGTCTCGGGCAGCAGGTTCTCCGGCCAGGCGGTTACGAGGTCGGCCGCTATGCGCGTCGCGTTGGCCATGGAGTTCTTCGCCGTGCCCGGGTGGACGCTCTTGCCGGTTATAGCGATCTTGACGCCGTCGGCGTTGAAATTCTCGTCTTCGACGGCGCCCGCCACGTCTCCGTCGAAAGTATAGGCGAAATGCGCGCCGAAGGCCTTTACATTGAAGTATTTCACGCCCTGCCCGACTTCCTCGTCCGGGGTGAAGCCTATTTTCAGGGCCCCGTGCGGGATGCCCTTGTTTTTTAGCAGGTATTCAGCGGCCGTCATTATTATGGCCAGCCCGGCTTTGTCGTCGGCGCCCAGCAGGGTGTCGCCGCCGGCAGTAATGATGTCATCGCCTTTGCAGACCGCCAGCTCGGGGCAGTTCTTCGTATTAAGGATAACGCCGTGCTTGCGGCTGATAACGATATCGCCGCCCTTCCAGGCTTTGTGCAGCTGCGTTTTAACGTTCGCTCCCGAAGCTGCCGGGGAAGTGTCCACGTGCGCGAGAAAACCGATGACGGGCTTTTTCCCTCTTACAGTAGCCGGTATTTCGGCCGTCACATAGCCGTATTTGTCCAGCTTTACGCTTTTGGCGCCGATGGCCTTCAGTTCCGAGGCCAGCATCTTCGCCAGCACCAGCTGTTTCTTCGTCGAGGGAAAAGTCTGGGAATTTTCGTCGCTCTGGGTGTCCACGGCCGCGTATTTCTGCAGCCGCTTGTAGAGAGAAGTCTTGAAATCCATAGTGGCCTCCGTAATTGCCTGTCGCTTCCCAAAAGGATATAATTAAACTATCCAGCGGTTCAAGGAGCTCCCCAGATGGCCTTCAACTTCATGCCGAAAGAAGTAAAATTCTTCGACTACCTTAATTTACAGGCTGAGAACATCGTTAAAGCTGCGGATTGCTTCAAGGCCGCGGTCAAGCAGGGCCTGTTCGACGAGGAAACCGTCAGGAAGATAAAGGATTTTGAGCATGAGGGCGACACGCTCTCGCATGAGATCGTGGACATGCTCAACCGCACCTTCATCACCCCCATCGACCGCGAGGATATCTACGCCCTGGCCAACACGCTCGACGATATCCTGGATATGATAAATTCGATGGCCAACCGGATAAAGCTTTACAAGCTCAACGCCAACGAGGATTACATGGTCCAGTTCGCCGACACCATAAACCAGTCCGCACAGGCGTTGGCCAACGCCGTGAAGCACATGCATGATACCAAGCGCGCGCCGCGTGCTGGACCACTGCATAGAGGTCAACGGGCTG
>DAOPZW010000177.1:0-5909 GCA_035353595.1 Elusimicrobiales bacterium
GACGGGCTTGTTCACGGTGGTGTGCGCCTTTATCCGCAGCCGGCGCAGTTCCTTCGTCGCCGCGATCAGCTCTTCGAGCGTGCGCGCTTCCCTCTCCACTATCATCTCCTGCTCGTCCAGGCCGTAAGAAAAGAAAGTATTCTCGTGGATCTCGCTGTGGGAGGCTATGACCTTCGCCCGTTCGGCCATCAGGCTTTCCCTTTCGGCTTCGGGCAGCTCGTACCAGGTGCTGGATTTTATCACCGGGTGCAGCAGCATATAGCGGTAGCGGCCGAAATAATCTTTGGGCAGGAAGCCGAACTCCAGGTCCTTCGGGTTGTGGTCCGCGGGCGGGTTGTGGACGCCCAGGAAGGAATGGGAGGCGTTGAAATACTTGCCGGCGCCCGAGGAGAAAGTCCGCGCGCAGATGTCCTGCAGGTAGGCCAGGTCGTCGGACATGCGCCAGAAAAGGATGTCGGAGTCGGCGCGCAGGCCGGCTACCATGTAGGTGCGCAGGAAGAGCTTTTCCTGGGAGGACGCCACCATGCCTTCGAATTCCTGCTTGGCCGCGATCTTCTCGTTGGAGACCAGCCGGCGGAATTCGGGCTGGAGCTTGAGGAACATGAAGCTGGAGTAGACGCTATTCTTTTTGTTTTCCATCTTCGGTTTCCTTGTCGGGAGATTTGATCACCAGGTAGCGCTCGCCGGTGCCGGTCAGTTCCGCTTCTTCTTCCGTCATCAGGCCGGTGCCCACTTCCAGCAGCAGATATTTCTTCCCGTTGCGCTCCAGCAGGTTCTTGCGGGGCACCAGCCGCGTGGCGGGGTTGGCGCCCACGAAAAGGCGGCCGTTGAACTGCTCGCCGATGTGGATGCCGTTGCCCAGGTCCAGGACTTCCAGCCACAGGCGGTTGTAGTAAGGGCTGTCCTTGAGGCGGATAAAATTGGTCAGGCGGGTCTTATACTCTTCGCCGGTGCGGTAATGATGCATGTCCGAAGTCATGCCCAGCGCCAGGGGCGAGTAGAGGGGGGCGGTGTTCTTGCCGATTATGATCACTTTTTTCGCCACGGTAAAAAGCCGGTCGCCCTTGTAGACCGTGGTCCTGGGGCTGGTGTAGATGTTGGTCACGATGCCCTGGGTTTCGGGCTTGATGTCGTAGTACTTGTAGACGTCCTGCCAGCGGCGCTCGGTCTGCTTGCGGTCCCCGTCGGGGCTGGAATCCAGCAAGGCCGCCATTTCCATGGAAATAACGCGGGCCAGGATGCTAGTCGGGGTGACGAAGTTGAACAGCTCTACCTGCACTTCCTCAACGCGCCCGTCGAACGGGGCGTAAATTTCGTAGGTTTCCTGCGCGGTGGTTATTCCTGAAACCGGGGTGTATACTTCGATGCCGCCGGCTTTTATTTCAGTCTCGGTCTGCGTTATGAAGGGTGCGGCCGTCCGGGCCGCTGATGCCGGGGCCGCCGGCGCTGTCTCCTCCGGCTCGGCGGCCGCCGGCTTCTGCGCGGCCTGCTTCTTTACCAGCTCCTGTTTTACAGGAGGCTGTTTTTTTACGGCCGCCTTCCGGGTTGCCGCCATGGCGGGTACGGCCAGCAGCAGCACCGCGGCGGCGCTAAGGATTTTTCTGTTCATTGAGTTTATTGAAAGCTTCCCAGGTCCAGGGCATTTTTTCTTTAAAGATCTCCCGCAGGGCGGCCGCGTATTCGCGGATCTCGTACTGGGCGTGGGCGTCCAGCCTCAGCCGCAGGAAATTCAGCAGGCTGCGCGCGTTCACGCTCCAGTGGAACTGCGTGTACTGGGCCACCGGCAGCGCCATGCGGGCCATCTCGCGGGCCACGCCGGCCTTGAGCAGTTCATTGTAGGCGGCGAAGGACGCCTGCACGGAATCCGTGTAAAGCTTCAGCAGGCGGGCATTGTCCAGCTTTCCGCCGGCAACGGAGCCCTGCTTGTTTATGGTGTCCTGCAGGCGGAAAGCCCCGGGTATGTAGAACTCGTCCTTCACCTCTGTATAGCGCGCCGAAATTTCATTGTAGGAGGCTATGCGGTGGCGCATCCACTGCCGGGCCACGAAAATGGGGCATTTTATGTGGAACTGGAAAACGGAGTGTTCGAAAGGCGAGATGTGGTCGTGGGCCAGCAGATACCCGATGAGCTTGCGGTCCCGCTCTTCGCCTTTGGAGGCGCCGCCGAAGGAAACCCTGGCGGAGTCCACCGCGCGCTGGTCGCCGCCCATGAAGTCCACCAGCTTCACAAAACCTTTGTCCAGCACGGGGTACAGGTCCTTCCCGCTTTTTTTCTCCGTTTTCAGCATACGCCTCCGCGGCCGGTCTGCGGCCTATTTTTTGGGGAAATTAGTATAAAATTATATACTTTTCAAAGTCTTATTGAAAGGCCGTCCCGGGTTTGCCCCGCGGCGCCGCGCCAGTACGGAACATATTTTATGAAGAATAAGCAACAACGTGACGGGAAAAAATTAGCGGCCAGCCCCGACCTGCGCTCCCTGGAGCGCATAATGGATATTTTGCTGGACCCGGGCGGCTGCCCCTGGGACCGCCGGCAGACGCATGCCACGCTGCTGAAATACCTGCGCGAGGAATCCGGCGAAGTTAGCCGCGCCGTGCGCCGGCGCGACTGGGAAAATCTTAAAGAAGAACTGGGCGACGTGCTGCTGCAGGTGGTCTTTCACGCGGCGCTGGCGCGGCGCGCCGGCCACTTTAACCTGGGCGACGTGGTAAAGACCGTGAACGCGAAAATGGTGCGCCGCCACCCGCATGTTTTCGGCGGGGAGAAGCTGGCCACTTCCGCGCAGGTGCTGCGCCAGTGGAAGAAAATAAAGCTCGCGGAAAAAGCCGGGGCCGCGAAAAAATGAATCCCAGGCATTTAGCCCGCCTCATCTATCCAGAATTCCGTTTCGGAAAAACCCCGCTGGACCAGGCCCTGAAGCTGGTGGATGCCGGCGTGGGCGGTTTTTGTTTTTACGGCGGCACGGCCGACGAGGTGCGCGACGCGGCCCGGACTTTAAAGGACGCGTCGGGTACGCCGCTGCTGATCGCGGCCGATTACGAGGACGGCGTGGGCCGTTGGGTTAAAGGCGGCACCGAGCTGCCCACCAATATGGCCATAGGCGCGTCGGGCTCGCCGGACCTGGCGCGGCGCAAGGGGGAGATAACCGCCCTGGAAGCCAAGGCCCTGGGCGTGGACTGGATCTTCGCGCCCGTGGTGGACCTGGCTGTGCGCCCGGCCAACCCCATAGTGAACGTGCGGGCTTTCGGCGCGGACTGGCGGCTGGCGGCGGAGCTGGCCGGCGCTTATATGTCGGGCGTTAACTCTCAGGGCGCGCTGTGCGCACTTAAGCATTTCCCCGGCCACGGGGACACTGAAACGGATTCCCACCTGGAACTGCCGGAGGTGAACAAGGACCGGCAGGCCTTTGAGGACGGCGAACTGAAGCCTTACCGGGCGCTGGCCCGCGCGGCGGACGCCGTGATGGTGGGCCATTTGAAAGTGCCCGCTTACGACGCGGCCAACCCGGCTTCGCTGTCCGGCAAGGTGATAAAAGAGCTGCTGCGCGGCGAGCTGGCTTACGGAGGCCTGGTGATCACCGACGCCCTGAACATGAAGGCGCTGTCCGGAGCCGGCGAGCCGGGGGTGCGTGCCTTCCTGGCCGGGGCGGATATCCTGCTTTTTCCCGAGGACCCTTTCAAACTGCTGGCCGCGCTGGAACGGGCCGCCCTCGACGGGACTATTTCCGAAGCGCTGGTAGCGCAGGCGCTGGCCCGCCAGGACGCGCTGGTGCGCAAGCTTTCCCCTTTCCGCAGCGCCCCGCCTCCGCAGGACGTTGTCCGCTGCGCCGAACACCTGGCGTGGCCGGCGGAAGCCGCGCCCGCCTGCCTGGCCTGGGCTTATGGCGGGGGGAAATTCACCCTGAAAGCCGGCGAGACCGCCGGTTACTATGAGCCGGGAACCGCGCAGAAAGACTGGAAAGGCGCGGCTTTCATAGAGGCGCTGTCCGGGCTGGGGGTGCGCGTAGTGCCTTATGAACCCGGCCGCGGCCTGAAGCTGGTGGCCGGAGTATTTTCCAGGCCGCGGGCTTACAGCGCCGCTATAAACCTTGGCCCCGACGAGCGGACGGACCTGGCCTGCGCCATAAAGGGCGCCGCGGGGTCCGTGATAGCGGCTTTCGGCAGCCCTTTCGTACTGGACGGACTTGAGCGCCGGCCCGACGCCGCGCTGTGCGCTTTCTGCAGCCTTGGCGAGTTCCAGCAATGCGCCGCGGGCGTGCTTGCCGGAACGGCCCGGGCCGCCGGGACTATGCCGGTTACCTTAAAGGATCTATCATGAACGAAACAGCCGCCCTGCAGCAGATCACCGGTCTCTCCCCGCTGGACTACGGGCTGGTGGCCTGCGCCGTAGCCGTACTTTTCTTCATCGCGTGGTATAAAGGGCGCGGGGAGGTCGATACGCAGGATTACTTCCTGGGCCAGCGCAAGACACCGGTGTGGGTGGCCACGCTATCCTTCGTAGCCACTGAGATCAGCGCCATGACCATAGTGGGCATACCGCCCATCGGTTATACGGAGAACCTGCAGTACCTCCAGTTCTTCATCGGCTCGGCCGCCGCGCGCATTTTTATCGCGTTCATTTTTATCCCGGCTTTCTACAAGTTCAACTGCACGACCATCTATGAATTCCTGAAGCACCGCTTCGGGGCGCAGACGCAGTACGCCGGGTCGGTGTTCTTTTTCGTCACGCGCCTGTTCGCTTCGGGCGTGCGTCTTTACGCGGCGTCGCTGGCCGTGTCGGTCATCATGGGCTGGCAGCTGGGTAATACCATAGGGTTCTTCACTGTAGTGAGCATAATCTTTATAGGCTTCGGCGGCATAAAGGCCGTGCTGTGGACCGGGGCTTTCGAGGCGGCCACTTTCTACATAGCGGGCGTAGCGGTGGCCGGCTACCTGGTCCTGCATATCGACGGCGGTCTTTCAGGCGCCTGGAACGTGGCGCACGAGGCGGGGAAACTTTCCATGTTCAACTTCGGATGGGACGTGAAGAACCCGAACGTGTTCTGGGTGGCCGTGCTCAACGGCGTGTTCGGCTCCATGGCGTCCTTCGGCACCGACCAGGAACTTATGCAGCGCCTGCTCACGCTGGAAACGCGGCGGGAAAGCCAGAAGACGCTGATCTCCACCATCTTCACCAGCTTCCCGTTGACCGCGCTGTACCTGTTCATCGGCACGCTGCTGTTCGTGTTCTACCAGCAGAATCCCGCCCTGCCGCTGCCGGAGAACGCGGATAAGATCCTTTCGCATTTCACGGTGAACGTGCTGCCGGCCGGCATCAAGGGCCTGGTGCTGGTGGCCGTGATCATGGCCAGCATCGACTCGCCGCTGAGCTCGCTGTCCTCGTCGTTCATAACGGATATTTACCGGCCGCTGCTGAAGAAGGGGGCCGCCGAGGCGCATTACCTGCTGGCCTCCCGCCTGAGCGTGGCGGCCTTCGGTCTGCTGCTGGCCGGCATCGCCTGGCTGTGCGCTTCGGGTTCGGGGCGGATGCTCTGGCTGGCTTTCAAGATAAACGGGGTGACCGCCGGCAGCCTGCTGGGGGTGTTTTTGCTGGGCCTGCTGACCAAGCGGGCGGGCAACCGCACCAATGTGGCGGCCATGGTCTTCAGCGCCGCCCTGGCGGGGACCATCCTTTTCCTTTCGGAGAAAGGCTACGCGGCCATCGGCTGGAGCTGGGTGGTAGTCATCGGCACCGTCTCCACCTTCGCGCTGGGCTGGCTGCTGTCCCCGCTGGAAGCCAGGTTGGCGAAGCCTGCGGATAAGCTGGAGGGATAGTACGTTGCGCAGGGCCCGCCAGGCGGAGAGAGGGTTCCCAAAACCCTCACGGAAGGCGAGGTGAGGCCCGGCTTTAGAGCGAGGCATAATTATGC
>DAOPZW010000178.1:0-5837 GCA_035353595.1 Elusimicrobiales bacterium
CCACGTTGGCCGACCCGCCGCAGACGGACGACTCGGAAGTAACCCGCACCACGGGCACCGGGGCTTCGGGGGAAATGCGCTTCACGGACCCCTTTACGTAGCGGTCCAGCATCATGTCGCCGAATATGGCTATTTTTCTGCCGCGGAACTTATCCGCTACCGAGGAAAGTCTCTTAAATCCGGCCTTGGTCATAATATAGATTATTATAACAAAAAGCGGCGGCGGACGGCGGCGGACGGAGGCGGCGCTTAACGGATATCGCGGCGGACAAGCTTGGCGGTTATGGAACCGATGAAGATCTCGGCTTTAAGGACCAGCGGCAACTGCAGTTCGTCCTGGGTAACCCAGATCAGCATGCGCTTGCCGGCTTTGGCCACAAAAAGGCTTTCCTCACCGGCCATGGGCTCCACCAGCAGGCATTTTCTTTTCCCGTATGGCGTTTCTATTTTCTCGGTCTTGAAGGTCTTGATGGTGAGCGGCCAGGTCTTTTTGGTATTGACCTCCATCTGGTAGCTGCCGCCGGGCGCCAGTTTCATGGCGCGCACGCGGTACACCGCGGAGAGCATATCGTTGACCGTATGCTCCAGCAGGCCGTCAAAGCTCGATAATTCGCGCTTGCGGTTTATTTTCTGGCCGTAATATTTCTTCGCCGGCAGGTCGAAGATCGCCCACTCGTTGAGGAAATGCCTGCCTTCGGAAAGCTTCTTATAATACCCGTAGGAGTTCAGCGTTTCCACGTCCATCCAGGACTCGTTGCGGTCGTCGACCTTGTAAAAATTGTTTATGAACGAAGAGGACTTCGCTTCAGAGACCAGGTGCCAGGCCGGCCGGGAAGCGATATTTACGGTTTCTTCTATGCGGAGAAAGGAACGCCCGACGTTTATTACGCCCCAGTAGATCTCGTACTCCAGCGTCTCGCCTTTTACAAAACCGGCGGCGGGCGCCGCCGCGGCCGCGGTCGAAGGCGGCAGGGCCGCATATGGATGGCTGAGCAGCTTCTCCGCCGCGCCCGCCCGCAGGGGGGGGGCGGCAGCAAAGAGCAGCAGCGCCAGGCCCGCGTTCCTAAAAGCCATATTTTATCCTGGCCGCCACAAAAAGTGCCAGGGCCAGGGCCGCGGAAATGCCCCGCCATTCCTTGTTCTTCCTGAAAACATCCCGGGAATACGCCGCAGTATCGAAAAAACCGCCCGCCCCGCGCAGGGGGAGCAGGCAAGGCACGGCCGCGACGTAACTGCGGAAGGCGTCGCCGTAGACTCCGAGCAGGAATTCCTCTTCCTTCTTGATGGTTACGTAATAGATCCAGCCGAAGGCCGCTATCGCCAGCAGCCACACGCCCGCGGTGAGCAGCGGGCGCGAGGGGGAGGAAAGCATCGTCATCAGGCCAGCCGTCATCAGCATAGTGCCCAGGTACAGCGGGTTGCGCACGGAGGCGTAAGGACCGGAAGTGGTCAGGGTCTGGGATTTAACTATCGCGGCGCTGGCCGCCAACCGCACGCCCTGGCCCAGCGCCATCAGGACAAGCCCGGCGAGGAACAAAGTCCAGCTTACAGGCCTCGCCGCTATCAGCAGGAGGAGCGTGACGATCTGGGAGATCAAAATGCGTTTTTTCATTTTATGCCTTTACCGCTATGATCAGGAACCGCCAGCGCCAGCGACAGCAGGTCCCGGAACCCCGGGGCCGCGCTGCCCGCCGCGGCGGCCCTGCCGCCGCCCGTCATGACAAGATAACCTTTGATCCCGGCCCGCCGGGCCAGCTGCAGGTCGCAGGCTTTATCCCCGGCCACGAAAGAACGGCGCATGTCTATCCGGTGGTCCGCGGCCGCCTCTTTAAGCAGGCCCGGGGCCGGCTTGCGGCAGGCGCAGCCGCCGTCTGGCGCGTGGGGGCAGAAATAGACGCCGTCCAGTTTGACGCCGCGCCGCTTCAGCTGCGCCACGAGCTTTAACTGTATGGCGCGGGACCGGGCCTCGGTCATGTACCCGCGCGCTATGCCGGACTGGTTGGTCACCACGATAAGGAGGTAGCCTTTTTTCGCTAGCAGCTTCAGGGCCGCCGGGACCCGCGCGTATAATTCAAGCTGTCCGGGGCGGGTCACATAAACGCCGTGGCGGTTCCTGTTGAGCGTGCCGTCCCTGTCCAGGAAAGCCGCCGGCGAGGCCGGACCGGCCGCGGGGGAGGACCAGGCGCGCATCAGGCGCCGTCCTTTTTAAAGCCTGAGATGAACTTCAGCAGTTTCGCCCAGCCGTCGCCGCGGAAGGTCACCTGTATCGACAGGATCAGGAGCCCGCTGCCCAGCATTTCCTGCCAGCCCGTCGGGAAACGGACAAAATCCTTGTAGGTGGTGATGACCGGCAGGTCCCCGGCCGCCTGGCGCGCGGAATTCAGTTCGGTAGGCGTAAAGGCGTGATGGTCCGGGTAGCGCCAGATCTGCTTCAGATCTATCTCAAGGCCGGCCAGGATGGCCTCGAAAGAGGCCGGGTCGCCGATGCCGGACAGCGCCGAAGCCTGCCGTCCTTTTAAAGCGTCGAGCGGCGTGGTGCGCGCCGTAACGGGATCGACGAAGAATTCAGGGACGTGGTTGCTCTCATAGATCTCCGCGCGCGGGTTGAGCCTGTTTATTTCCGCGCGCAGCGCGTCCAGCGCGGCGGGCCCGGCCTGCCCGCAGTGCGACAGTATTACAGCGCTGGCGCGGGTCACCGCGCTCACCGGTTCCCGCAGGTTCCCGAAAGGCAGCGCGGAATCCTCCATGAAGGGGGCCGCGGCGTTTACCAGCAGGATGTCCGCGTCGCGCTCAAGGGCGAAATACTGGTAGCCGTCGTCCATCAGCAGCAGGTCCGCCCCGAGTTCCTGTACGGCCACCGTTCCGGAGCTGAACCTGTCGGAAGAAACCAGCACCGGGACATTGTCCGCCTCCAGCATGCGGTACAGCATCAGAGCTTCATCCCCGGCCTCGCGCGGGTCGAAATCCCGGCCCCGCACCATTACCGTTACTTTGGCGGAGGGCGCCCGGCGCTTGTAGCCGCGGATCAGGATCGCGGGCCTGCGCCCCGCCCGGGCCAGGGCCCGGGCCGCGCTCACCACGGTGGAGGTTTTGCCGGTGCCTCCGGCGGAGATATTGCCGAAGCACACCACGGGGACGCCCAGCCGGCGCCGCCGCAGGATACGGGCGCCGTACAAAGCTTTGCGCAGAAAGACGCCAGCCAGGTAGACCAACGACAGCAGGCGCAGCGCGGCCCGGCCGAACCAAAAAGCCTTGATCTTGTTGCGGGTGCGTTCCGGTGAAAAACCGTCAGGAGCCTTCATTTGCCGCCTCCCTGCAGCGCCTTTATATGGGCGCCCAGCTTTTCCCAGACAGCGTCAAAAGACAGCGCGGCCAGGTCGCCCTGCACCCAGGCATGCTTCGGCCCGGGCGGGCTCCAGCTCAGGGGGGAATTCTGCGGGGCGTAAATGGTAAAGGTCGGGGTGCCCTGGCTTACGGCTACGTGCATCGGCCCGGAGCTCAGGCCGACGTGCAGCGCCGCGCGCCGCTGCAGCGCGGCCAGGTCGAGCAGGTCGAAGTCCGGGGCCAGCAGGTGCGGCTCTTTGGCCGCGGCCAGGGCGGCTTCAACGTAGCCGCGCTCTCCGGGGCCCCACAGAAAGACCACCTTAGCGGCGAAAGCGCGGGCGAGCTGATCGGCCAGGCGGCCGAAAAGTTCAGGCGCCCAGCGGCGATGCTCGCGGGGGCTGGTGATGTCGAGCGTTACGGTAAAGGCGCCGGGCGGCACCGCGCCGGCCGCCAGGAAGGCCTCGGCCCTGGCGGCGTTGGCCGGGCGAAAAAAAAGATCCGGCTGCGCGCCGTCGGAAGCTATGCCCAGCGGCCCGAGCAGCTGGAGCCTGTCCAGCACGGTGTAGCCGGAGGCTTCGCGCTTTTCAGGCATGAGATTATAGAACAGGCGGCCGCCCGCGTAGCGGAAGGCCAGGCGCTTCGACGCTCCGGAAAAAAGGGAATAGAAGCCGGAGACGGACGACCGCATAAAATCCAGGGAGATATCGATCCCGGCGCGGCGTATGGCGCCCAGGGGGGAATCCTCGCGGCAAAAGACGCCGTCGAGATTCGGGTTCAGTTCGAGTATGCTCCGGGAAGCTTTCTTCGTGAGGAAGTAGATCCGGCTGTCCGGCAGACCTTTTTTCAGCGCGCGCAACAGCGGCGTGGTAAGCACCACGTCGCCTATCCCTTTAAAAACTATTACAAGGACTCCGGGCCCCATTATGGCGTCTTGCCGCGGTAGCGGGGATCGTTGTACATCTTGAACTGCCGATAGATCTTAAGCCGCACGCGCCCGGCCGCCACGTCGGACACTAGCTTCGTGAGCTCGGCCTCGAGGTCGGCGCGCTGAATTTCCATCACGCCGATCTTCTGCCGGGCCAGGTCGCGGTGCGCCTCGTCTGCGTCCTTGCGCAGGACCTGTTCGCCCATGTGGCAGATCCTGAGCTGAATGATGGTGAGCTTATCGACCAGGCTGCCTATTGTCTCCGCCATGGATCGCCTCCAGTACGGCTTCATCGATGCGCTCGATCAGGTCGTTGCGTTGCTGGTTAAGTTTGTCTATGTTCTTCTTCGCCGCGGCTATGGCGGGGACGTCGCCCACGCGGGCCTTGTCCTCTTCGTGCCAGAGCACGGTGTTCGTCATCGCCAGTTCGCTTACAAGTTTTCCGATATCGTTCATTTGGTCTTGCCTCCGCGCAAACCTTAATTATAGCCCAATTTTAACGGCGGGTAAAATCCCCTTACAGCCGCGACGCACCCCGGGTGAGCTGCAGTTCCAGGTCCCAGTTGTTGTCCCCGCCCTGTATGAACAGGCGGTCCAGCGGCCCGCCGGCCCGGTCCCAGGGCCAGGGGGTCTTGCCCTGCTTGAAGCTGAAATCGAAGACGTAGCCGGCTTCCAGCGCCTTGGCGCGCACGGCGGTGTTATAGGCGCCGTCGCCGTAGGGGTAGGCGAAGGCGCACATTTCTTTGCCCAGGGCCGCTTCCAGCTGCCGCTTCGATTCGGTCATCTCGCAGGCCGCGTCTTCCAGCGGCAGCGCGCCGAGGTGCGGGTGGTTCATGGTGTGCGAGCCGTATTCGATGACGCCGCTGGCCTGCATTTCCTTGAGCTGGCTGAGCGTAGCCATGTTCACCCAAGCCTCTGAGGCGGGGTTGTGCCACAGGTTAGCCTTGCCGATGGTATTAAAGACGACGAAGATGTTGCCTTTCGCGCCCAGCTCGCGCAGGATAGGCCAGGCGGTCAGGTAATTATTTTCGTAGCCGTCGTCGAAGGTTATCAGCACGGACCTTTCAGGCAGCGGCGCGTTCTCTTTATAGGCTTTGAGCAGGTCGGAGAAAAGCAGCGTCTTGTAACCGTTGTCGACCAGGAACTTTACCTGCGCGCGGAACTTTTCGGGGCTGACCCACAATTCGCGCAGCTTCGAGCCCGGAGGAGGAGTGCCTATCTTGTGATAGCAGAGCACTTCAAGCCCGCCGGTTTTCGGGCGCCACCAGGTCCAGCGCGCGCTGAGCCCCAGGATTATTATCGCCAATGCGGCTATCGCTATTGCCATGATCTCACCTCGTAATGTTGACCGCCTCTATCCTGTCCCTGGCCGCCCCGAACACTTCGCCGACCGTAAGCAGGCGCATGCAGAGGAAGTGCCCGCGCGGGCAGGTCCTGGAACCGTGCAGCGCGCAGGGGCGGCAGCCGAGCTGCGTCTGCACTACGCGGTTCTCAGCGCCGTAGGGGAAAAAGCCCAGTTCGCGCGTGGTGGGCCCGAAGATCCCCACGGCGGGCACGCCCAGCGCCGCGGCTATGTGCATGGGCCCCG
>DAOPZW010000179.1:0-5775 GCA_035353595.1 Elusimicrobiales bacterium
TACTAAGCAGGGCGGAGCGGAGGGGGAAAAGAAAATGGAGAATACCGTGTACGGTTTCACCGTAAAGACGGCGCTGGGCGAAGCTTATGCCCTGGCCGCGCTCAGGGGGCGGGTGACGCTGGTGGTGAACGTGGCCAGCAAGTGCGGCTTCACTCCGCAATACGCCGGGCTGGAGGCACTTTATAAGAAGTATAAGGAAAAAGGGTTTACGGTACTGGGCTTCCCGTGCAACCAGTTCGGCGGGCAGGAGCCTGGCAGCAACGAGGAGATACAGAGTTTCTGCAGGCTGAACTACGGCGTGAGTTTTCCCGTAATGGGCAAGATAGAGGTCAACGGCGACGGCGCTGACCCGCTGTACGTACACCTGAAGGCGAAGGCGCCCGGCGTGCTGGGCAGCGAAGCCATTAAATGGAATTTCACCAAGTTCCTGGTGGGCAAGGACGGGCAGGTGCTGAACCGCTACGCGCCGCAGACCAGGCCGGAGGACCTTGACGCGGATATCGCGCAGGCGCTGGGCCTGAAGTGAGCGGGGGCGTTGCGCCGCAACTATAAGAAGTCCGCGCAGCTGGGAGCCGGTAAGGAAGAAAAGGATAAACTGCTCTTCCGCATAGCGGAACTGCAGAAGAAACTGCCCGCCGCGGCGCCAGGCGCGCAAACCGCGCCGTAGAGCCCGCCGGGCCGGGGGCTGCAATGCAGCGGCAGGCCGGCCGCGCGGGTATACGCCCGTATGGATGTGCAGAGCGGGGGGGAAATCCTGTACTGTTGTTGCGCCTGGCGCTGCCGGCTTTGCCGCCCGGTCTATTTAGCCGCGGCGGCTTCCCGGGCCAGCGCCTTGCGCAGCTTTTTCAGGTCTTTTTTAAAGGCCGGCGTTTTCAGGAACCTGGCGTAAAGGCTGTCGGCCAGGCGTTTTCCGGCTTCAATATCCGAAGGATGGTGCAGGCCGCTTATTACCCTGTTCAGCGCGGCTTCGTCCGCCTTACCAAGGAACAGGTCTTTTTTGGCAGGGACCAGGTCGGAAAGGGTAAGGGCGAAGACCCGGGATATAGCGGCGTGACCGCTCGGGTAGGCAAGCGGGCCGATGTTGCCCTTGGCGGGGTCCAGGCAGGGACGCAGCTCCGGGTTGCGCGCAAAAGGCCGCTGGCGGGCATAATGTTTTTTTATGACATCAACGGCGTAGTCGGTGTCGGACTTGATCTTCTTCAGTATCGCGGCGACTTTTTCAGGCAGCGGTTCCGGGAAGGGGCTCAGTGCGCCGAACACTTCCGAAAAAGCGGCGTTCGTTTCCTTCTTAGCGTCCTCGCACTGCTGCTCTGTCCTGTTTTTCTGCCACTCGAGCAGCGTTTCCATATCCAGCAGGTCCGCCGCGGAGCCGTCAGCCGGGACGGGCGCTATCTGCGAGACGGACAGGGCGTCCGCGTTCAGGTATTTCCAGGCATGTGCGTCCCCGGCCTGCGCGTGAACCGCGCAGGAAAAGGCGAATAATAATGAGCTGAGGCCCAGGCGGCGCAATAAGTTTTTGTGTTCCATAAATCGAATTTTATCATACCCGGGGCACCGTGAACAGCGCGCCGGTGAAGTAAGAACCGCGCTATTGATAAAAAACCACGGAGCATATTTCAGGCCGCGCCGCCGGCAACAGGCAGAAGGGCCGCGTGTTGTCTAAATCGGGGAGGCAGGGAAATGTTATTCAGGGGATACCCAATCCGGAGAGGCATAGATTTATCTTTACCCACCTGGCTGAAAGGAACGAAGACAACGGTGAAGTAAAATACAGTACGGCATTTGGCACGGCTTGGATTCCCGGTCCGGGCCTCCGGAAAGCAGGTCTGGGTTGCCGGTTATATGACAGGAACACCGGAGGAACCGCCTGTTTAATACAGGCTCCCGCGCCGCTGCGCGGGCCGGCTTTCAAAAAGGCGCAGGTGCAGTTTTAATAAAGAACCCCGGCCGCCCGGGGTTCTTTGTCTGCGCGTTTATTGCGGAACGGCCGGGCTTTCCTTGCCGCGGGCGCGCAGTATGCTGATCCAGGACGCGGCGGAGGTTACCGTGATAACGCAGGCCAGCGCCAGCATTATCACGGTGAGCGCCACGTTGATATACCCCTGCGTGTCGCCGCGCGGCAGGTAGTTGCCGAAGATGTTCATTACGCCCGCAACGGCCGTGGTGGCCATCATGAACACGTACGGGACGAAAGTGACCAGCGCGTAGACCGGTTTCGCGCGCTTCATGATGAAGGTGGTGCCGATGGCCAGCGCTATGGCCGACAGCAGCTGGTTGGCCACGCCGAACATGGGCCAGATGGTGGTGACGTTGCCGGCCAGCAGCATGCCGCCCCAGGCCGCGCAGACCAGCGCGCTGGTAAAGAACACGCCGGGCCACCAGTCGGTGCGCCCGAAAGGCGCGTAAACTTTGCCCAGCATTTCCTGCGTAAGGTAGCGTGCCACGCGGGTGCCTGCGTCTATGGTAGTAAGTATGAACAGCGCCTCGAACATGATGGCGAAATGGTACCAGTAGGACAGCAGGCCTTTCATGCCCGGGATGGCCGAGAAGATCTGCGCCATGCCTACCGCCAGCGACACCGCCCCGCCGGCGCGGCCTTCCAGGTGTTCGCCCACGGCCGCGGCCATGTCCGGCAGATGCGTCACCGAAAGCCCCAGCTTCTGGAAGACTTCGGGCGGCACGTTGATGGCGAAGTAATCGCCCGGCACCAGCACGCAGGCGGCGATGAGCGCCATGATGGAGACGAAGCCCTCGGTCAGCATGGCCCCGTAGCCTATCATGCGTATGTCATTCTCGCTGGCTATCATCTTGGGCGTGGTGCCGGAACTGATCAGCGAATGGAAACCGGAGATGGCGCCGCAGGCGATGGTGATGCAGACATAGGGCCAGACCTTGCCGGGTATTATGGGGCCGCCGCCGGCGGTGAAAGTGGTGAAGGCCGGCGCCGCCATGTCCGGGTGCACCCAGATGATGCCCAGCGTCAGCAGGGCGATGGTGCCTATCTTCATGTAGGAACTCAGGTAGTCGCGCGGGGTGAGCAGCAGCCAGACGGGCAGTATGGAAGCCAGCATGCCGTACACGGCGAGGATTATGGAAAGGCTCGGTTTGGAGAAAAGGAAATAATGCGCCCAGGCGCTGCGCGACAGCGGCTCGCCCAGGATGATGCAGGCGGTCACCAGCGTAACGCCTATGACGGTGGCCTCGGTTATTTTCCCGGGGCGCAGGTTGTTCATGTACAGGCCGACCAGCACCGCTATGGGGATGGTCATGGCTATGGAGAAAGTGCCCCAGGCGCTTTCGGCCAGGGCGTTGACCACCACCATGGCCAGGCCCGCCAGCGCCGTGATGATGATGAACAGCACCGCGGTGCCGGTGGCCCCGCCGGTGACGCGGCCTATCTCGCGCCGGGCGATCTCGGTCAGCGACAGGCCGTCGTAACGCACCGAGGCGAACAGGATGACCATGTCGTGCACGGCGCCCGCCAGCACGCTGCCTATCAGTATCCAGAGGAAGCCCGGCATATAGCCGAACTGCGCCGCCAGCACCGGGCCCACCAGCGGGCCGGCGCCGGCTATGGCCGCGAAATGGTGGCCGAACAGCACCCATTTATTGGTGGGTTTGTAGTCGTAGCCGTTCTCTTTGGTATAAGCCGGGGTCGGTCTGTCCTTGTCGAAAACCAGCACTTTGGCTATTATGAATCCGGCGTAGTAGCGGTAGGCCAGGGTAAAGACCAGCAGGGCGATCAGCAGCAGCGGCAGGGCGTTCATGGAGTTCTCCGTAGCGGGCAAAGCTGTATACATCAATCCTAGAAAATATGCGCCGGTCCGTTCAATCGGGCCGGGCCGCCGCCCGGCGCGGGGAGCTCTTATGAATCCAGGAAAAACGCCGGTTTTTTTATTGCAAATGTAATTAACGGAGGGAAAGCCCTGGGGAAAATTCCAGCCGGGAAAAGAGCTGGATTTTTAGTAAGGGGTTCCCTGCCGTAGCTTATTTCCGCTGCAAGCTGAAGGGATCATATGAATCGGAAAATATCGCTCGATAAATCCGCGGACAGGCTGCTCAACCATTGCCGGGCTGAGGCGAAATAGAAAAGATGAGCTGTAAAGATTACGGGCAGACTATCTATAACCCGGTTGACCGGGATATAAAGCCGCTGAAAGGAAAAAAGAAGACCGGCCCGGTACCCGGGCCGGCGAAGCGGCTCTCCATGATAAACTTTTTATTTCGCCCGCGGGCAGTCGGCCGCGGCTTAAGGCTGCTGCAGCCACTGCACGAATTCGTCCCACTGCGTGTCCCGCGCCAGCTTGAGCTGTGAATACTTCCAGCTGAAAGCCTTTTCGGGCAGGTAGGCGGAGAGGCCTTTCGATTTATTCTTCAGGAGCTGCAGGCTTTTCTTCTCGCTCACTTCGCCGGTCTCTGAGTCGGTGACTTCTTCGGTATCGATGGAGAAGAGATTGCGCCGCCGGGTATCCACCAGGTCCCGCTTTATGTGGCGCGACAGCTGTTTGGCAAGAGTTTTCAGTTCTCCGTCGGGCAGATGTTTGGCGGCGGCCATGACGAAGCGGGACAGGTCCTTGTAGTTCGGCTCCGCGTATTTATAGGCTTCATCCCTGGCGGTCTTCAGCGCTTTTTTGCCCTCGGGCCCCGAGGCCATGGCGGCGCGCGCGAAGCCGTCCATCAGCTGCGCCAGCCGGGGCAGCTGTGAGGCGTCCAGCGAAGAAAGCGTGGCGCCCTTATCGCCTATCATGTACTGCCCGTAGGTGCGGGTGATCATGCTGCCCATGGATTCCGCGTCGCGGCCGCTGTTGAACTTCAGGCGGCGCAGGATCTTATGGTAGCCGTAGCCTTTGCCGGGGATGGTCTCCTCCGAACCCACGATGTATTTCGCGAAATCCTTGAGCTCGTAGGCCACTTCGGCCATCTGCATCAGGCAGGCGTCGGTGGCCATCACGTCCACGCCGCCGGTAGCGGCCAGCGCGCCGGCCAGCTGCGGGGTAGTGATGTAGTTGCCGGTGTCGCCGTCGAAAGAGATGCCCGGCCAGCCCGCGCCGTGGTTCCAGACGATCAGCAGGTATTTCTCGGCGGGATATTTCTGCTTGCCCCAGTTGACGAACTTTACCAGCTCGCGGTAATCGCCCATGTCCGCCATGCCCAGGTTCTCCAGCATGGGGGAATTTATCTTCTTCTGGTCCTTGTCCTGAAGCATATAGTAGCGGCGCACTCCGGACCAGTCGCCGTCGGAGGCGTCCTCGCCGGGCGTGCGGCCCAGCTGCACCACCACGTTGAATTTCTTGCCGGAGCCGATGCGCTCCATCTCGTTCATGTCGCCCATGCCGAATGATTCAAGGTCGTTCTTCGCGTTGAGGAAGACGAGGATGGTCCACTCTTTCTGCGGCATGGCAGGGTAAACCATGGCGGTGCCGGGCACCGTCCCGGCGGCCGACGGGGCGGGAACGGCCGGGGCGCCGGCCTGCGGCGCGCCGCCGAAGCCGTAGCCCAGCGCGTCCAGCGCGGAGCTGTTGGGGGCGTCCCTGAAATCGTTAGTTTTCAGCGGGCTGTTCTTAGGCCCGGCCACGAAGAAAGCGGTAACCAGAAGCAGCGCCGGCAATATTACGGATGATCTGTCAGCCATGAAGTGTTTCCCTTTAGTTGTTTCGCTGTTCTATGCGCTTATCCAATAGTGTAGAGCGCGCGGTCATTCCCGTCAAGGGCCTGCCGGTCCCGGCACATTCAAGGCGCTAGTGCAACAAAACTGTTAAAGACCTCTGCCGGTGT
>DAOPZW010000180.1:0-5773 GCA_035353595.1 Elusimicrobiales bacterium
CTCCCCACTCAGGCTCGGCGCTACGCAAGCCGAGCCTTCCGTGAGGGTTTGCGCAACCAGGCACCGGCCGCACCGGGTCGCACTAAATCCAGCGCATATCCCCCTCCCGGGAAGACCTGGACGGTCCTTACGCCATTTTCGAACTTATTTTTATCGTCGGGCCGGAGACCATGAACTCTTCGCCGCCGCGGTGGTGTATGGTCTTGGGGTGCTTCTTCGAAGTGTCGACCCAGGCTTTTACAACTTTGAAGATAAAAAGGTTGTATTTGCCGGACAGGCGCGCGTCGGCCAGTTCGCATTCCAGGTTCGCGTAACATTCTTTTATCAGCGGAGCGCCGACCTGCGCCGCTTTTACGGGGGTTAGTCCGAAAGCCGCGAACTTGTCCGTCTTCCTGCCGGAGACATTGCCGCAGGCTACGGCGGTTTTCGCTATTTCCAGCGTCGGGATGCTGATGACGCATTGCCTGGTCTTTTTGACCAGGCCGAAGGTGTAGTTGCGGTCGCTGATCACGCAGCCTACCAGCGGCGGGTTGAAGTCTATCATGGTATGCCAGGACATGGTCATGACGTTGTTGCGGCCTTTGTAAGCCGTGCTGACCATGATGACGGGGCCTGATTCGAGCAGGCTGTAGACTTTGGACAGGGGAAATGGCCTTTTCATTTTATGGATCTCCTTTGAACTCAGTTCTCTTGCGGTTAAGAGTCGCAATGCCGCAGCCAGTGTTTGAACAGGGCCCCGAACTGCGCGCATTCATGCGGCAGGAAGTGCCCGCAGTCATTAAAAGAATGGTAATCGCTGTCCTTTAACCGGGACGACAGCCGGAACTGGTCGCGGTAGCCGGCCCTGATGTCCTGCCGGCCCGTCAGGAACGTGGTGCGCGACTTGATAAGGCGATGGCTGATCCTTATGTCCTGCGTGGCGGCGGTATTGAACAGGATGGTTTGGTAGGCCCTCCTCATCAGCGAGGATCCCGGACCGACGGCGGCTTTATATTTGCGCAGGGTTTGCGCGGTCCGTTTTGCGGCCAGCTCCAGGTACCTGGCGTCGGCTCCGGCGCGTTCGGTCTCGGTCAGCTCGTCGGAGCTGACGGTCACCGCTTCCGGCCTTTCAAGCCTGGAACCGTTGGTGCGCACCGGCGGGGCGATAAGGAAAAGTGATGGGAAGCGCAGCTTCTCCGCCAGTTTCAGCGCCAGGAACCCGCCCATGGAATAGCCGACCAGCGGCGGCGGCCGCTTGAAATTTCCCAGGAGGAAAGCCGCGGTATCCTCCAGCAGGTCCGGCACGGTCGCCCGCAGCAGCCGTACCCCGGAGGTCCCGTGTCCCGGGAAATCCAGGTAGATCCTCTTGTGCGCCGCCTTGCGGCGGTGGAACAGGGGTTCAAAAACGTTCGCCATAGAGACATGGTCGGCGGTGGCGCCGTGCAGGAACACTACCGGCCGCCCGTTGTCCGGGCCGGCGCAATAGTAGGATATCGAGGTCTTGCCGGTATCGTATTCGCTCACTGTCCCCTCCTGAAAGCATACTAGGAGAATCGGAACTGCTTGTCAAACGCGGGCGCGGCGGCGGGCCCAAAAAAGAACGCCCCTTCCGGGGCGTTCCTTTTTTAGCCGCCGCGGGCGGTCAGGTGGCTTCGTGGAAGGTCGTGTCCCCCACCACTTCGCAGCGGATGGTGTTGGTCGGGCGCTGCTTGCCGAACGGGCTCGAGGCCATGAAGACCAGCTTCTCGCCGTTCTCTATGGCCCCCCACTTAAGCAGGTGGTCAATGATCTTGCCCGCCACTTCGGTGAACCGGAGGTTCGACGGGTCCTCTATCAGGAAGGGCACCACGCCCCAGTTCAGGGCCAGCTGGTGGAAGAGCGTAACGTCGTGCGTGAAGGCGTAGATGGGCACGCCCGGGCGGAACTTAGACAGCGCCCTGGCGCCGATGCCGGTCTCGGTCACCACCACTATGGCCTTGGCGTTCCAGTCGTGCGCGGTGTTCACCACGCTGTAGGCCATGATGTTGGTGATTTCGTCGCGGTTAACGTAGTCGTGCGTGATGCGCGCCAGCGTATGGTAGTCGATGGAAGATTCGGTGCGGTCTATGATGCGCCCCATCATGTTGACCACGCGCTTGGGGTGCGCTCCCTTGGCGGTCTCGCCTGAAAGCATGACCGAAGAGGTCAGCTCCAGCACGGCGTTGGCGATGTCCGTCACCTCGGCGCGCGTCGGGTAGGTCATTTCCGTCATGGATTCCAGCATCTGCGTGGCCACTATCACGGGCTTGCCGGCCAGGTAGCAGCGGTTGATGATAGTCTTCTGCAGGTTGGGCAGTTCCTCGATGGGCAGCTCTATGCCCAGGTCGCCGCGCGCCACCATGATGCCGTTGGAATCGCGGATGATGTCGTCGAGGTTGGCCAGGGCCTGCTTATCTTCTATCTTAGCGATAAGCTTGATGGGCGAATCGGGCCTGACGCTCTTGATGATCTCGCGCACGTCGGCGATATCTTTGGCGGTGCGCACGAAGGATAGCGCGATATACTCGAAGCCGTTCTCCACGGCGAAGGCGATGTCTTTTTTGTCCTTCTCGGACATGAACGGGATGGGGTACTGCACGCCGGGGATGGCCAGGTGCGCCTTGTCCTTGAGTTTGCCGTCGTTGAGGACGCGCAGGGTGACGGCGCCCGGCCATTCGCCGTGCAGCTGGGAAACTTCCAGCTCGATGAAGCCGTCCTGCAGCAACACGCGGGTGCCCACCTGGCAAAGCTTGTCTATGCGCGGCAGGTTGGTGTAAAAATGCCTTTTCTCCGGAGGGAAATCCTTTATCTCCTCGGGCTGGCGCTCGGTGCTTTCAATGTAGATGGTTTCGCCCTTTGACAGGAGCACCGCTTTGCTGTAGCCGAACATGCGCACTTCCGGGCCCTTGGTGTCCAGCATGATGGCCAGCGGTACGTTCATTTCCGCGCGCACCGCGCGCAGGATGCGCACGCGGTTGAGCGCCTCATCGTAGGCGCAATGGGAGAAGTTGATGCGCGCCACGTTCATTCCTTCTTTAACCAGGTCGCGTACGCAGGCTTCGCTCTCGGACGCGGGCCCGATGGTGCAGATGATCTTGGTCCTGCGGGTGGTGTGCAGGTCGCCGGCAAAAGTGTTGGCCATCATATGGCTGCCCCGGCTGAGCTGCCGTCCATACGGGTGACTGACGTGTTTTTTTCAATATTCATATCTATATTATAGTAAATAGGCGGGGCGTCCCGTTTTCTGCGTGGCGGGAGGTCCGGGTTTTGGTAGAATCAGGTATAAGCTTTTTGCGGGAGGGACCAATGGCTCAATTTATACAAAAACCGGCTATCGTGCGGGCGGCCGGCAATAAACCGAAGATCATAGAGGAATATATCGGGCGGGTCAACTCCAAGACCACCACTATCAGCGTGGCCCGCATGGTAAGCCCGGGCGGCTGGGAGGAACCTCCGCAGACCCCCCGTTTTTCCGAGTACACGCTGGTGCTGCGGGGGCTGCTCAGGGTGGAAACCCAGACCGAAGTTTTCGAGGTCAGGGCGGGGCAGGCTATAATTTTCGAGCCCGGA
Source organism: Elusimicrobiales bacterium (assembly GCA_035353595.1). Lineage (GTDB taxonomy): Bacteria > Elusimicrobiota > Elusimicrobia > Elusimicrobiales > UBA9959 > UBA9959. Next base: position 3,568 of record DAOPZW010000180.1, read on the forward strand.
GAGCGGGTGCGCTACTCCACCCCGGAACCGGAAGGCGCGGAATACGTGGCTATCTGCCTGCCGGCTTTCTCCCACGAAACGGTGCGGCGCGAGGGTTAGAACTTACTCCGCAAACACGATATCTCCGGCCCTGGCGGCCGGATCGGCGCTATACTTCGCCCAGTCAAAGGCGGCCAGGCCCTCTTCGTCCTTCTGGTCGGGGCCCAGGCTGTAAACCCTGAAGCCGCCGCCTTTTTTCAAATAGCGCAGCGGCTGGAATTTGTTGAAGGAGTCAGCCGGCACTTCAGAAAGATAGGCGGGGACAAGGCTTTTGAGGTCCTCCGGCAGTTTTCCCCGCTCGCGCAGGCGCAGCTTCAGCGCCACCCCGGTATGCAGCGCGTTCAACTGGTTAAAAAACACATGGTAGGGCTCCGCCAATTTAGTCCAGCCGGGGCCGGCGGCCGTGCCGGTCAGCGCGTCCGCTGTCTCTTCCGCAAGTAATTTTTTTGTTTCCGCGGCGCCCGTAGCTCCGTCCCTGAGGGTGTCCAGCCAGCCGCGTTTGTCGCGCGCGCTCTTGCGCTCAGCTATTTGCTTGTCGCGCTGCGCAAGGAAGTCTTCCTCGATCTTTGGCGAGTTCTCCCTGACGGCTGCGCCGGCCGCGCGGGCCTCGGCGTCCGCGGCGGCGTCGAAGCGCTCGTAAACCCCGGAGAAAAATTCCAGGTCCTGCACGGCCAGGGCCACCAGGCTTTTGCCCAGCGCGAGCTTTTTGCGCTCTTGGTCCGAGTTGCGCATGTTGGCGCGCTCGCGGGCGGCGTTTTTCTTTATCTCGGTTTCCTCGAGGATGGCGGCGGCCAGGAAGTCCTGCTCGCGCGCGATCCGGGCCAGCTGCCCGGAAAGCTCCGCCAGGTACGCGGTTGACGGCAAAGCCTTCTTCCCTGCGCTTTGCGCCAGCAGCGGATACGCTTTCTGCATGAAGGACTGCAGTGTGAGGGAGGCCGGGAGCATCGCGTATTTCTGCTGCGCCAGCTGTACCAGCAGGCCGGCGACGGCCAGCAGGTCCCGTTCCGCCGCGCGCGGCAGTTTCCTCGCCGTATGCATCCTGGCGTCCAGGAGGACCAGGTTCAGCAGCTTCTCAATCTCACCGAAGGCCGGCGCGGGCGATACTGTTTCCGGCTTTTCCGGTTTCTGCATTAAAAAATTACCGTCGCTGCCCAGCTTGGCCGTTTCGCGAAAAGCTTCCAGCGCCGCCTGGTTGGCCGCCAGCAGGGCGGCCGCGCGCCTGTTCGCCGCCAGTTCCCGGCCCGCCGGCAGGGCGGTCAGCGCCGCGAACTCCTGCGCCTCAGGCATATCCACCATGGCGGAACAAGCCGTGCCGTAGGGCGCGGCAAAGGCCCGCGGGGTTAAAAGACAGCAGGCGAATGCAATGAGCCTTATCATTCAAATGGGACGGCTTCCGCGACGGTATAGATGTTTAATGTTCTTCCCCCGCCATTCAGGATACAACTTTTTAAATGGCAGGTCTATGCGTCAGGAACAGATATCGCAGGAGGAGTTTTCCACGGGTTCGCTCTCTACCTGGAAAACGCTGTGGCGTATGCCGAAGGAGGCCGACACGCTGCAGGTAGCGGCTTTAAGCGCGGCCTGGTGCTTAGCCGGGTCCTTCACCACCAGGTGGGCGCTGAGGGCGTTAAAACCCGAGGACAGGCTCCAGGCGTGCAGTTCGTGCACGTCCGTGACGCCGTCTATGCCGCGCAGTTCTTTTTCAAGGGCTTTCAGCGAGAGCCCCCGCGGCGCGCCTTCCATAAGGATATGGAAAGCTTCCCGCAGCAGCCTGGTGGAACTGAACAGGATCAGGCCGATTATAAGCAGCGAAACTATGGTGTCGGCCAGGTACCAGCCTGTGAAATAGATCACGGCGCCGGCTATGATGGCGGCGACGGAACCGGCGAGGTCGCTGAGGACGTGCAGGAAGGCGCCGCGGATATTTATATTCTCGCCGCTGTGCCCGTGCAGCAGCCAGGCGCAGGCCAGGTTGGCCATCAGGCCGAGCACCGCCACCACCAGCATGGGCCCGTAAAGCACCGGCACCGGGGCCTGGAAGCGCTCATAGACTTCCCGCAGCATGTAGCCGGACAAGATCCACAGCAGCATGGCGTTGGCCAGCGCCGCCACTACTTCCGCCCGGCGGTAGCCGAAGGTGCGCGAAGAGTCCGGCCTGAGCGCCGCC
>DAOPZW010000181.1:0-5770 GCA_035353595.1 Elusimicrobiales bacterium
TTGGGCTTGCTGGCCTGCTGCGCGGTGGAGAGCACCACGGTGTCTCCGATGCGGATGATCACGGCGCCGCCGGCCTGCTTGGCCAGCTGCCCGGTTTCGAATGAAATGGACTTATCTCCCACCTGCACTTCCATGCGGAGGGGTTTCGGGTAGTTTGTCATTTATTATTTCCTTAAGCCTAACTGTTTGATGACCTTCAGGTATTCCGCCCGGTTGTTGGCTTCCAGGTAGGAAAGAAGGCGCTTGCGCTGTGAAACCAGCGTGGTAAGGCCGCGCTGCGAGGCGTGGTCCTTGGGATTGGTGGTATGATGCTTGGAAAGATACTGGATCCTTTCGGTGATCAGGGCTACCTGTACCGAAGCGGAACCGCTATCGTTGGGCTTTGCGGAGAATTTCTCCACGGTCTCTCTGATTTTGTTCTTGGTTAATGCCATTGTTTTTCTCTCTTTGTGTAGTTTTGTCCTTATTACCGATTATATTAATTACTACCCTTAATAGTCAACGAACCGCCCCCCGCTGGCTGCCTTGCGGGCGCAATCTTTTTGAGGGGCGTTAAATTTGTTATCATTTTTCTACCTAATTACTTGAACAGGGAGCACCGACCATGAGCCTTCCCAAAATACACAGCAACAAAATAGCGGCCTACCTAAATAAGGAGCCTCGCGATTTTACCCGGCCGGACCTCGTTAAGTACATAAAGGCCCATGGCATAAAGTTGGTGAACTACCGCTACGCCGCCGGCGACGGCCGCCTGAAGACCCTTAATTTTATCATAAACGACGAAAAATACCTGGACCGGATACTCTCCGCGGGCGAGCGGGTGGACGGCTCCAGCCTGTTCAAAAGCATCGACGCCGGCTCCAGCGACCTTTATGTCATGCCGCGTTACCGCACGGCTTTCGTCAACCCCTTCTCCCAGGTGCCGGCCATCGATATCCTTTGTTCATTCTATACTCCTGACGGCAAGCCCTTCGCCGGCGCGCCCGCCGAAACGCTGCGCCGCGCGGAGGCCGAGTTTAAAAAAGTTTCCGGCTTTGAGTTCCACGCGATGGGCGAACTCGAGTATTACGTGATCTCGCCCAAGAACCTGCTTTACCCCACCGCCACCCAGAAGGGCTACCACGAGTCCTACCCGTTCTCTAAATGGGAAGGCCTGCGCACCGAGGCCATGGCCGCCATCGCCGAGGCCGGCGGCCGCATCAAGTACGGCCACTCGGAAGTAGGCTTTATCCGCACCGAGGACTCCGAGATGGCCCAGCAGGAAATAGAGTTCCTGCCCGTGCCCGCTTCCGAAGCGGCCGACCAGCTGGCGGTGGCCAAGTGGATGCTTTCCGGCATCGGCAACAAGTACGGGGTGGTGGTTTCGTTCGCCCCCAAGATCTCCATCGGCCACGCCGGCTCCGGCATGCACGTGCATACCTGCCTGAAGAAGAACGGGAAGAACGCCATGCTGGACAAAGGCTCGCTGTCCGTTCCGGCCAGGAAGACCATAGCCGGTTTTCTCGAGCTGGCCGGGCCGCTGACGGCTTTCGGCAACACCGTGCCCACTTCGTATTTCCGCCTGGTGCCGCACCAGGAAGCCCCGATCAATGTCTGCTGGGCTTACCGCAACCGTTCGGCGCTGGTGCGCATCCCCCTGGGCTGGCTCAACGCCGGCGGCATGGTGAAGGACGCCAACCCGGGCTGCGCCGCGCCGGCGGTGGAATCCGCCCAGACGGTGGAGTTCCGCTCCGCGGACGGCTCCGCCAACCTGCATTTCTTCATGGCCGGGCTTTGCGTGGCGGCCCGCCGCGGTTTCGAGCGCTCCGACGCGCTGGCCTTCGCGGATAAGTATTTTGTGGACAAGAATATCTATCACAAGGAACACGCCGGGCTCCTGGAAAAGCTGCCCAAGCTGCCTTCCTCCTGCTGGGCTTCCGCCGAGGCGCTGGAAAAGGCCCGCGCGGCGTTCGAGGCGCGCGGCGTCTTCACGCCGCAGGTGATCGACGGCCTGGTGAAACGCCTCAAATCCTACGACGACCGCAACCTCAGCGAGCGTCTTTTCGGCAAGGAAGAAGAAATAAAAAAGATGGTGGAAGAGTACCTTTACTGCTGATGCGTTACACCTTCGAACGCGGCGGCGAAAGACCGCGGTGGCGGTGGCTGGCCGGCTTTTTCGCGGCGGCCTGCCTGTTCGCGGCCGTTCTTTTCTTTCTTGCCGGCCGGGAAGGTTCCAGGCCGCCTCCGAATAAAAAAATGTTCCGCGTCGCGGCCGGCGCCTTCAGCGGCCCGCTGGACGCGGTGCTCAAGGCCGAGGGCCTCGGGGACGCGGCCAGGAACGGGATCTCCCGGTCCCTCTCTAAAACGCTCAACCTGCGCCGGCTGCGCCCGGCGGATACCTACAGCGTAGTCTTTTCAACTTCGGGCGCCCTGAAGTACCTGGTAATAAACAAGGACCTGAATAATTATCTGCTCTTCCCCTCCGCCGGCGGCAAGTTCTCTCTTTCGGTCCGGCCCGTGGAAATTAAGGCCGCCTCCTCCGCAGCCCGCGGCACGATAAAGTCCTCGCTCTGGGAATCCATGACTGAGGGCGGGGTGCCGCCGGCCGTGATCCTCGACTATACCGACGTGTTTTCCTGGTCGGTGGACTTTCTGACCGAGGTCAGGGACGGCGACCGCTGGGCGCTGGCCTGGGATTACAAGAGCGACGCTTCGGGCAAAGTGATCGCCCCTAAGATAACCGCGGGGCTTTACGACGGCGCTGAAACCGGCCGGAAAACCGCGGCGGAGCATCAGGGCGCCTATTATGACGAAAAAGGCGAGTCGCTGCGCAGCCTGTTCCTGCGCGCCCCGCTGCATTACCGCCGCATCTCGTCTTACTTCACCAAGCGCCGTTTCCATCCTGTGCTGAAATATTTCAGGCCCCACCTCGGCATCGACTACGCGGCCCCGTCCGGCACCCCGGTTTCCGCCGTGGCGGACGGCACGGTCTCTTTCGCCGCCTGGAAGGGCGGCAACGGCAGGCTGATAATCCTGCGCCACGCGGCCGGCTATGAATCCACCTACGGGCACCTTTCGCGCTTCGCCAAAGGGCTGCGCGCCGGGCGGCGCGTGAACCAGGGCGACGTGATAGGCTACGTCGGCTCCAGCGGGCTTTCCAGCGGCCCCCACCTGGACTTCCGCGTGAAGCAGGGCGGCAAGCCGCTGAACTTCCTGAAAATAAAATACCGCTCGAGCGGGGGCGTGAGCGGCAAAGCCAGGGAGGCCGTGGCGGCGGCAATAAAAACGCTGTCAAAGTAGCGGGCTAGTGCAGGAACCTCCACAGGTCGATCATCATCGGCACCATTTCCACCCCGATAAGCACGATAATTATTATTTCCAGCCAGTGGCTGCGGCGGGTGTTTACCTCGCCGTGCAGGATCTGGCTGATCTGCGCCAGCGTCTCCATCTTGCGGGAAATGCTCTTGCGCCAGTCGTCGAAGTGGAACTCCATGGCGGAAGCCCGGAACACGATGGCCAGGTAAGGGTCGCCTACGGTCTTGAGCGAGTTCTCCACCCTGCCCAGGAACTCCGAGAACTCCATGTACTTGTGGCTTGAATCCTCGGCGATGTCAGAGTAGGAATTGCGGAAAATGTTGGCCACGCTTTCCCGCTTCTTGTCCATGGCGTCGTAAAGTTCGTCGAGCTTGCGGCTCAGCATCTCGTCGTAGTAGCGGAATTCGAGCAGGTGCGTCAGCGAGAATTCTATCACGTCGGCCACGTCGCGCTGCCCTTCGGGCTCGATCAGCAGGGCCGAGTTCCAGTCTATGATCGACAGGTCGGAGCTGGAGTACTGGATGGCGCTGTCGAGTATGAAGCTCCGGGATTCCTCGCCCAGCAGTTCCTTGTTCTCCGCCATTATCAGCGCCGCCACGTCCACCTTTTTAATGAATTCGCGCGGGTCGCCCAGGCCGGAAGCCTTTTCCACTATATAAGTGATGTAGTCCTCGAAGATATCCCAGTCGGCGGGATTGGCGACGGCCGGCAGGATCTGCTTCTTCAGGGCGTCCTTGCGGGCCAGCGCGACCAGGTCCACTTCTTCCGAGGCCTCCAGTTCCGCGGCCAGCGTTATGAGTTTGTCCCAGGCGGTGCCGGGCGGGATGTCCAGTTCGAGCGTTATGGAGATGACGCCGTAATTCCACAGACGCGCGAAAATTTTAACGGGGAAGTCGCCCGAGGGCACTTTGAGCGTCTCCCCTCCGAGTTCCGTTTTGAGCGGGGCGTCCTTTATAATTACGGCTTTGCGGGTATTGGTGGAGAACTTGAGGCGCGGGCCTTTGGTCTCGCTGAGCAGGTTCTCTGCGCGCGCCAGGGAGATCTCGCCGCCCACGTCGAAGACGCGGTGGATCAGGATGCTGCCTTTTTCAATGGTCGTGGACACGGCTGTTCTCCCCGCGGTTTTATTTCTTTGCCAGTTCCGCTTCGACTTTCTGGGCCATTTCCTTGTCGAATGATTTGTCGTAGCCGGGCCAGACGGTGACGACTTCATGGGCCTTGTTCAGCAGGAAAATATAGGGCACGCCCTGGGCGCGGTACTGCTGGTAAACCTGGCGGGCGCCGTAGGCGAGCGGGAAGGTTATCCCCAGTTCGGCGGCGAAATTCTTCGGGGCCTGCGGGTTATCCTGCGTGCACAGGCCGAGCACCGTGAGGCCTTTGGCCCCGTAGTTCCTGTAAATATTCTCGAGCGCGGGCGCGGCCCGGCGGCAGTAAGGGCAGGTTTCGGTAAATAACATGAACATTACGGGCTTGCCCGCGTAAGAGGCCAGGTCTATCTCTCCCCCCGCTACGGCGGGAACTTTAAAGTAAGTGTCTTTTTTAACGTAGGCGGGGTCCGCGGCGGTTTTGCCCGCAGAGATCTTTTCCGTTTTGACCACGGCGTTGGTCTCGCTGGCTGCCTGTTCCCCGGCAGGCACGGCGGGCGCTTCTTTGCCCTGGCAGGCGGAACAAGCCGCCAGCGCCGCGATAAGGGAAATTTTAGCTAAAGATTTTATATGTATCACAGTGCCTCCGTTAAGTGCCTGGCTTTATTCTATTATTTTTATCAGCGTCCCCAAAATATAATTTAGCGCGCGCGACGCGCGGCCCCCCCGGCCCGGCCGGCCGCGGGCCTTTAAAGCCCCGGGAAACAGGCGCCCGGGCCGTTTGACAGCCCCGGGGGCTTTTGATTACCCTATACGCATCAATGAAACGGACAGAGCCGCCGCGGGCGCCCAAAATACCGCATAAACTGGAAAAGCACGGGCAGGTCCGCGTGGACGATTACTACTGGCTGAAAGACCGGAAGGACCCGGCCGTGCTGGCCTACCTCAAGGCGGAGAACGATTATACGGAGGCGATGCTCAAGCCCTCTGAAAAACTCCGTTCGGACCTTTTTAACGAGATCAAGGGCCGTATCAAGCAGGACGATTCCACGGTGCCTTTCAAGTACGGAGAGTATTATTATTATACGTCCTTCAGCGCCGGCAAGGAGTACCCGGTATACGCGCGCAAACGCGGAACCCTTGACGCGCCGGAAGAAGTGCTGCTGGACGTGAACGAACTGGCGGAGGGGCGGGCTTACTGCCAGGTGAATTTTCCCGAGATAAGGCCGGACCATAAGATGATCGCTTATGCGGTCGATACCGGGGGGCGCCGTTTCTATACCATCTGCTTCAAGGACCTCGCGACCGGGGCCACGGCGGAAGAAACGATAGAGAACACCGCCGGCGACATGGCCTGGGCCAATGACAGCCGCACGCTCTTCTACGTGAAG
>DAOPZW010000182.1:0-5769 GCA_035353595.1 Elusimicrobiales bacterium
CCGCGTATATGACCGGTTGGAAAGGACCGCTGCAGGAAGGCGAGTCTTCGCCGGTGCGCAAGCATCTGCAGGGAATGTCCTGGCTCCCGGCCGCTTCGGCGGGCGGCAACGACGCCGTCTATATCAACAACGTCAAGGCCGCTATTACCGGCTACGGCGCGCTTTACGCCACTATTTATTACGACTACAACGCTTTTAAGAGCAACTATACCAACTTCTATAACAGCAAGTGCACGAACGGGCCTTACGGAGTAGAAGACTGCGGCTGCAGCTCCGGCGGGGATTGCGGCGGCCATTCTATAGCGCTGGTCGGTTGGAACGACAGCTACGCCGCCTCGAACTTTACGACCACCAGGCACGGCACCCCCCCCGGCCCCGGCGCTTTCCTGGCCAAGAACAGCTGGGGCACGGACTCCGGCGCCGCCGGCTATTTCTATATTTCCTATTACGACACAAGTATAGGCGGAGAGACGGCGTTGTTCGACTTTGCGCAAGCGACTGCCAACTACACGACAGTCTACCAGTACGATCCCCTGGGCTACTCCTACGACATGGGCAACGGCGACGTGAACGGCGTTGACAGTTATACCGAGTGGATGTCCAATCTTTTCACGGCCGCCAGTTCCGGTTATGTGAGAGCGGCCGGCTTCTATACTACCGACGTGAACGTTTCCTATGAGCTTTATGTCTATACCGGGGTCGCCGCGGGCAGTCCACGCAGCGGCGCGCTGGCCTACAGCGTCAGCGGAACTTTCGCCGCCGCCGGTTACCATACGGTGCCGGTTCCGCAAGACGTAGTAGTAGGCGCGGGCGGGACCTTTTCCCTGGTTGTAAAACTGACCAACAGTTCTTACTCCTACCCGCTCCCTGTGGAGTACAAGTTCCCGGATTACAGTTCCGGCGCCTCGGCCTCGGCGGGCCAAAGCTTCTATAGCAGTAACGGCACTGCCTGGGCCGACCTTACGGCTCTTTCCAACAGCTATTATAACGACGATTTCTCCCAGGCCAATGTCTGCCTGAAGGCCTATGTGGACGCGGACTCCACGCCGCCCTTGGCCATCTCCAACGTCTATGATGGGTCTGCCGCAGGCGTGGACATAAGTAAGTCCAACTCCGCCTCGCAGCTTTCGGCCAACTGGACGGCCTCTTCGGATCCTGAATCCGGCATAGTCCGCTATGATTATGCCATCGGCACGGTCTCAGGTACGCCCGGAGTCAAGGCCTGGACCAGCGCCGGCGCCTCTCTTTCGGTAACGGCCACCGGCCTCTCGCTGGCCGATGGCGCCACTTATTACTTCGGCGTCCTAGCCGTGAACGGGTTGGGCGCGGAATCCGCCGCAACCTGGTCCGACGGCCAGTACGTGGACATCAGCACTCCGGAGGAGGCGCCCTATCTCTACGACGGCACCGGAGCGGATACGGACTACGCGACCTCGCTTACGACGCTGTCGGCTAATTGGGGCGCTTCGCCGTCACCCGGCGCAAGCGCTTACTACTATGCGGTAGGCGCCACAGCCGGCGCCGCCGATGTCGTTCCCTGGGCCTCCGCCGGAACCGCGCTTGCGGTAACTGAGACCGGGCTTTCGCTCTCCGAGGGGTCCACCTATTATTTCTCGGTTAAGGCCTATAATTCCTCTTCGGGGTATTATTCTCCTGTCGTCTCGTCGGACGGCCAACTTGTGGACACGATCAGTCCTACGGCGCGCGTTGTCGTCAACTCTTCGCTGCCGGCGGCCAACGGTTCTTTCAGCGCTCAGCTTATTGTAACAGAGTCCAACGCGCTGGCGGCCACGCCGGTCTTCTACTTCACTACGTCCGGAGGCCTGCGCGTGGTCCCGGCGCTTTCGCGCGTGAACCCCTCCACGTGGACGGCTACGGCATATATCGAGACGTACTACTCCACCGGAACGGCGGCTTTCCACTTCTCCGGCACGGACCCCGCCGGGCATACCGGCACGTTCATAACCTCCGGCGGTACTTTCACCATTGACAGCGCCGTTTCCGGCACTTCGGGGGGCAGCGTCTCCAACGCCGACGGCATGGGCGTCACGGTGCCTGCTGGCGCGTACCCGGGCAACCTTCTTATCTCCGTTTCCACGGTGGCCGCCTCGCGTACCGACCCTCCCGACGCGGCCTCGGCCTCCTCGGTAGAACTGCCCGCTTACGATCTGGTGCGCGAGTTTAGGGCCGTTAATTCCGACGGCTTCCCGGTGACGATATTCTCCCGGCCGCTTACCATCACGCTGGCCTATCCCGACGCCGACAATGACGGACGCATAGACGGTGACCTGGCGAAGGAAAACCTGGCCTGGATCTACTACCTTGACGAGACCCTGGGGAAGTGGACGCCCGTGGACGGCGTCACGCGCAACGCCGCGGCCAACACGCTGGCGGCCCAGGTCACCCATTTTTCCGTTTACTCCGTGCGCGCCGCCCCGGAAGCGGACTCGGGAATGAGCGGCCTTAAGGCCTATCCCAACCCTTTCGACCTGCGCCGGGACGCGGCGCTGGTGATAGCCGGCATCCCGGCCGACGCCGCGGCGCCGCGGGTGTATATCTATAACGAAGCGGCGGAGCTGGTGCGCACTCTATCGCCCGGCCACGGGCTGGATGCGCTTAATACTGCCGTGTGGGACGGCCGCCTGACGGGCGGAGGAAGGGCCGCCACCGGATTGTACCTGTATCTGGTCAGGACCGCTAATTACGGCAAGGGGAGCGGGAAATTCTTCCTGGTCTGGTGATCATGAAAACGCTGGCAGCCATCCTGATGTTCGCCCTCCCGGCCGCGGCCGCCGCGGCGGAGGCGGGCTCGTCCGCGCTGTCTTTCCTTAAGGTGGACGCCGGGGCCAGGGCCGCCGCACTGGGCGGGGCATATTGCGCCGCAGGCGATGACGCGCTGGCGGTCTTCTACAATCCGGCCGGCACGGTCCTGGCGCGGCGCACGGAAGCACTGTTGGGCCATAATGAATGGCTCGGTGGGCTCCGTAACGAGACCGCCGCTTATGTGCATCCTTTCGGGCAAAGCCTTACTGTTTTTGGCGGACTTAATGCCCTGTTCAGCGGGGACATGACGCGCTACGACGCCTCGGGAACAAGCAGGGGCTCTTTCAACTCCAGGGAGGGGGCTGCCTCTGCCGGTGTTTCCGCGCGGCTGGGCCGCGGCTGGTACGGCGGCCTGGCCGCCAAGGGGCTCTACCAAGCGGCCGCCGGTGAAAGCGCCATGGCCTGGGCCGGAGACGCCGGGCTCCTGGCCGTCTACGGGCGCCTTCGCTTCGGCCTCTCGGCTTCAAATTTCGGCGGCGCCATGAAACTGCGTTCGAGGGCCTTCGCCCTGCCGCTGATGCTGCGCGGCGGCGTTTCGGCTGAGGCGGGCGAGTATTTGCGGTTCTCGGCCGACGCCGTTAAGCCGGGGGAATCGGACCTGCAGGGAGCTTTCGGGGCGGAGGCGGAACTGCCCGCCAACCCGCAGGAAGCTTTCTACCTGCGAGCCGGCTACCGCACCGGGCGTTCCGGCAACGCCGGGCCTGGTTTGTCCGCCGGGGTCGGCTTCGGCAACGGTGAATTGCGCCTTGACTACGCTTTCGCGCCCTACGGAGATCTAGGCGATTCCCACCGCGTAACGCTGGCCTTCGCCTTCGGGGCACAGCGCCTGCCGCCCGGGGAGAGGAAGGCTTATAAAATTACATCCCAGGAGAGGTCCGCCAGTAAGAAAGCGGCGGCGGCCGCGGAGCTGGATAAGAAAACCTCCGTCTCGCGGGGGAAAAAGCCGGCCGTCAGTGACGGAGATTCCATATTTATTATCTGGTAGCTATCGACAGCAGCGCAGCGGCTATTTTAAGTTCACTTCCCATGGCTTTTTTCACGTTGTCGCGCATGCAACTGAAGCAGGTTGGCAGCATCCTGAAGCAGCTTTTCGGGAGGGAACGGTTTTATCAGTACCTCGGCGTCAGCCAGGTCCGGGCCGGGGCCGCGCGTGCCGGCCAGTTCTTCGCTGCCGGTCATCATCAGTGCTTTTGTTTCCGGATTGAGGATCTTCATCAATGATATGAGCTTTGTCCCATACCCATCGCCAAGCATGTAGTCGGTAAGCAGCAGGTCGAACTTTTGAGTGCGTATCACCACTGCGGCCTCGGCAACACTGGCGCAGAGGGTGACTGAATACCTTTCACCGGATAGCAGCCGCTCGCATATGTTAAGCATCCCTTCATCGTCATCAACAACAAGAACCCTGCCCTTCATTTTAAACCTCCCGGGCCCGGGGGCGGCAAAGGGCCGCCGTGGCCGCGGGGCGGGAGCGGGCCTCCGAACTTTTCATGGCCGGCTCTCATTTCCTCCTCGATCTTATCCATCTTTTTCACTTGTTCCGGCGTTAGAATGGTGGCGATCTCGGCCTTGAGGCGTTGACGTATAACCTCCATTTGCGGCTTGCCGGCCTCCATTACTTTGTCCATCTCAGCCTTATACTTTTCGAAGATGGCTGAAAGCCTTTCTTTTTGTGGCCCGGTCAGGTCAAGTTCACGGTTGAACATTTCTACAGGCCCTCCCTTGCCAAAAGGCGGCCGCCCCGGCCCGAAAGGCGGCCCGCCCGGCATGTGCCGGAGCGTGTAGAAATTAGAGAATACCGCGCCCAGCAGAAAACCCATTGCCCCGGCGAAAGCGACCTGATTCCATTTAATAGTCATTTTCCCTCTCCCTTGAACATTAAGGCCAGGAGTTCTTCGTCTCCGTCGGCAGTTTTCCCGAACAGCAGGCTGGATAATTGTGAGGCCTGGCTCTGGGCCGCCAGCTCGGCGGCCAGGGAATATGTCCTGGACGGCAGCAGGCCGGTTTCTACGCAGATGGCGAATGCCGCGCAGGAGGCCAGCACAAGGGCAGGCACTTTCCACCAGCCGCGCCATAACCTGTGCGAAAGTTCCGCGTCCGCCGCAGCGGGCAACGCGGCGATCACGGCTGCGGAAATATCACGGGCTGAAATTTTTAAGGGCGGGGTCAGAAGGCGGTCAAGGGCGCGCAGGGCTTGCAGTTTCTCGGCGCAGTACCTGCAGGTGTCCACATGCTCCTTCATTCTGGCCAATTCATCGGGCGGGAGTTCGCCGTCATGAAAGCTCTCAAGGTTATCGCATAGGGTTATCATAATCCTGTTCTCCCGTACTAGGCTGACAGCTTCGGAGGAAAAAAGTGTTGCAGGTTGCGGCGCAATATCAGCCTGGCGCGCCTCAGCCGCGCGCGCACCGCTTCTACGGTTAGGCCTGCAGCTTCGGCCATCGCTTTGTAATCCTGGCCCTGAAGGCGCAGCGCAATGAGCGCGCGGTAGCCAGCCGGGAGCCGGTCCATGGCCGCCGCCAGCGCGTCCAGTTCCGGCCTGGCGTGGCTTACTGGTTCATCCAGGCGGCCTACCGCTTGTTCCCGCGCGTGGCTGGAAAGCTCGTCCAGGCTGTCCGTCCTGCGTATAGACGTGCTTTTTTTTATATTGCAGCAGTGGTTAAATGCTATGCGGTACAGCCATGTAGAAAATGAGGATTCACCCCTGAAGTTCTCCAGTGATTTAAAAGCTTTAATGAACACTTCCTGGGCCGCGTCTTCAGCGCCCGCGCCATAAGGGAGCATGGAGGCGCAGAACCCGAGCACGCCGCGCTGGTGCCGGCGCACAAGTTCCGCGAACCTTTCGGTGTCGCCTTCCAGCGCGCCCCGCAGGGCTTCAAGGTCTTGATACTGCCGCAATAATGACATTACATATATATAGACAACCGGCTATTAAAATAGTGTCGC
>DAOPZW010000183.1:0-5760 GCA_035353595.1 Elusimicrobiales bacterium
GGGATCTCGTGGGTCATATCCGTAACCCTGGCGCCGGGCAGCACAGCCTCCATGGCGCCCTTGCACTGGGCCACGGCATCGTCGGCGGTGCCGAAGTCGCTGAGGAAAACTATGGGCGAGGTCTTTGGAGCTTCCAGGGCTTCGTGCCTCTGCGGCAGGCAAAGACACAGGGCTAGCAGGACAAGGATAATACGGATGATCTTCATGGCGCCGTCCTTTTTTACGCGCCGGTATTTTGCCGGCGCAAGTTATTGTATTATTATAGCGGTAGGAACCTGGTTTTGCAACTTTGACGCCTATTTAAAATATGCCCGGCCTTTCCCTGGACAGAAAGCAGCTCGCCAAGCTGTTTCCCTTATTGATCGCGCTGCTCACGTTCGCGGTTTTCCTGCCGTCTTTAAAGAACGGGTTCGTGAACTGGGACGACCTGCAGAACCTGACGGAGAACCGCCACTACCGCGGCCTGGGCTGGGAGCAGCTGCGGTGGATGTTCAGCACTTTCCACCTGGGGCCTTATCAGCCGCTGAGCTGGCTGACTTACGCGGCTGACTACCTTGCCTGGGGCCTGAACCCTTTCGGCTACCATCTCACCAATATCATCCTGCACAGCGTGAACTCGGCTTTGTTCTGGCTGTTATGCCTTAAGCTTTTCCTGCTGTCTTCAGAGCCTGCGGACCAGGAAAACAAAACAGACTATTACCTGGCCGCGGGCTTCGCCGCCCTGTTCTTTGCCGTGCATCCTTTGCGCGTGGAATCCGTAACCTGGGTTACCGAGCGTCGGGATGTGCTTTCCGGCCTGTTCTACCTGCTGACGCTGCTTTGGTATATACCGCCCCGCGCCGCGGGCGGGGAGCAGGCCGGTCCCTGGCGCCGGCACGTCTTGCCGCTGTGCGCTTTTCTGTGCGCCCTGCTGTCCAAAGCCATGGTGATCACGCTGCCCGCCGCGCTTCTCCTGCTGGATATTTTTATCATTAAGCGGCTTTCGCCGGACATGCGGCGCTGGTTCTCCCGTGAAACACGGCAGCTCTGGCTGGAGAAAGTCCCGTATTTCGCCTTGTCCGCGGTTTTCGGAGCGGCGGGCTATATAGGGCAGGCCGGCATCGGCGCGGTGGCTTCTTATCAAACCTTCGGTGCCGCGGACCGGGCAGCCCAGATCTTCTTTTCTACCGGGCTGTACCTGCTGAAAACCCTGGCGCCGTTAAACCTGCTGCCGGAGTACAAATTTACCGGGAGCGTTGCCAGCTGGCAGCCGGCAGCGGCGGCAGCGGCGATCTTCGCCCTCACCTGGGCCGCGCTGGCCGCGCGCAGGCACTGGCCGGCCTTCCTGGCCGTATGGCTGTATTACCTGGCGACGCTCAGCCCCGTTTCCGGCATCGTTAAACTGGGCGCCCAGGCCGCCGCGGACCGCTATACTTATCTGCCGTGCCTGGGGTTCGCCCTGCTGTCAGGAGGGGCGCTGCTGGCGCTTCGGCGGGCGGCTGACGGGCGCGCCGGGAAACTCGCCACGCTGCTCGCCTGCCTGGCAATAACGGCGCTGGCCGGCCTGACCTGGCGCCAGCAGGGTTACTGGCACGATTCCGAAACTCTGTGGCGGCACGCGCTTTCTATTAACCCGGACCTTCCCATAGCCCGCACAAATCTTGGCGTCGCGCTGCACAAGAAAGGGGCTTTCGCGGAGGCGGCTGCTCATTACGCAGCGGTATTGCGGATGAACCCCGGCAATGCGCAGGCGCACAACAACCTGGGCCGGGTCCTGGCCTCGCAAGGAAACTCCGCACAGGCGGTCAGCCACTACCTTGAGGCGCTGAAGCTCGACCCCGCTTTTGCCGAGGCGCATTACAATCTGGGTTTCAGCCTGAACAAGGCCGGCAAAACCGCTGAAGCCGCCGAGCAATACCGCGCCGCGCTGAGCCTCAAACCAGATTTTGCCGACGCGCACAACAACCTGGCCGAAGTCCTGGCCGCCCAGGGCAGGCTCGACGAGGCGGCCGGGCATTACCGCGCCGCGCTGCAACTGGATCCCGGCCTATCGGAAGCGCAGAACAACCTGGGCAGCATACTGGCCGCGCAGGGCAAAACCCGGGATACCGCGGCGTATTATCTGGAAGCGCTCAGGCTGAACCCGGCTCTGCCCGAAGCACACAGCAACCTGGCGGGGATACTGGCCGCGCAGGGCCGCGCTGAGGAAGCCGCCGCGCATTACCGCGCCGCGCTGAGCCTGAAGCCTGATTTCGCGCACGCGCACCTTTACTTCGCCGTCCTGCTGGCCGCGCAGGGTAAAACCGGAGAAGCCGTGGAGCATTACCGCGCCGTGCTGAAGCTGCAGCCGGATTCCGCCATCGCGCATAATAAACTGGGCGGCATCCTGGCGGCGCAGGGCGAGCCGGGGCAGGCGTTAACGCACTACCTGGAAGCTTTGAAACTGGACCCCGCCTACGCCGAGGCGCATTACAACCTGGCCTGCCTGCTGGGCGCGCAAGGCCGGGTTGACGAAGCCGAGGGGGAATACCTTGCCGCGCTGCGGCTTAACCCCGGGCTGGCGGAAGCGCACAATAATCTGGCGGGCCTGCTGGCCGCCCGCGGCCAGCTGGACGCCGCCGCCGGACATTGCCGGGCCGCGCTCAAAAGCAATCCCGGCTCCGCCGCGGCGCATAAGAACCTGGCGGGCATCCTGCTGGCGCAGGGCAGGCTGGACGAAGCCGTGGAGCAATACCTGGCGGCGCTGCGGAGCAAGCCGGATTTCGCGCAGGCCCATTACGGCTTAAGCCGCGCTCTGGCCGCGCAGGGTAAGGCCGGCCCAGCCGCCGAGCATTACCGGCAGGCTCTCAGGCTCGACCCGGCCCTGGGCGCCGCTGTCGGGGGGAAATAGAGCATGGCCATGAACCTGGTGCTCAGCGGCTTGCTGGTCCCCGTAGAAAAAGACGGGCAGGCGGAGTATTCAGCGGCCGCCGCGCGCAAACTGGGACTTCCCGAAAACCGCGTCAGCCTGGTTAAAATACTTTCCAGGGCGCTGGCCACCGCCGACCCGCAGCAGTTCTACTATGAACTCTCGCTGGCGGTAAGCGTGCCCGCGGATTACGAGAACAAAGAGAATTTTCCCGCTTACAACGCGCCGCCGGCCGCCGTCTATAAGGCGGCGTCCGCGGGCCCGCGCCCATTAATAATCGGCTTCGGCCCGGCCGGCATGTTCGCCGCGCTGGAACTTCTCGAATACGGCATTAAACCGCTGATCTTCGAGCGGGGCAGGAAGCTGGAAGAACGCCACCTGGACGTGCAAACCTTCATCAGGGACCGCAGACTGGACCCCGACTCCAACATCCAGTTCGGCGAAGGCGGCGCGGGTTCCTATTCAGACGGAAAACTGTTTTCCAGGATAAACAATTCCATATACGCGAACAAAGTCCTGGACACTTTCATCAAATTCGGCGCGCCGCCGGAAATAGCTTATATCGGCAAGCCGCACCTGGGCACCGACGTGCTGCGCCGGATAGTGGCAAATATCCGCGCCCATATTCTGGAGCGGGGCGGCGAAATACATTACCGCTCGAAAATGACGGACCTGCATATCTCCGGGGGCGCAGTTTCGGGCGTAACGATAAACGGCGCCGCGCAATACCCGGCGCGCGCCGTCTACCTGGCCCCCGGCAATTCGGCGCGCGACACCTTCGCGCTGCTGCACGACAAGGGCGTCAGCCTCGAGCCCAAGCCCGTTTCCGTGGGCGTCAGGGTGGAGCACCCGGCGCGGACCATCAACCTTATCCGTTACGGCGCCAAATACCGGGACTTCGCGCCGATAGGCGCCGCCACTTATTCTTTCAACTACACCAACCGCAAAACCGGGCGCGGCGCTTACACCTTCTGCATGTGCCCCGGCGGCGAAGTGGTGAACGCGTCCTCCGAGGAGGGCGGGCTGGCGCTCAACGGCATGAGCTACGCGGCCAGGAATTCCGCTTTCTCCAACTCCGCCATCGCGGTAACCTGCACGCCGGCCGATTATAATTCGCCGCACCCGCTGGCCGGCCTCAGGTTCCAGGAGGAGATAGAGCGCAGGGCTTTCGCGGCGGGCGGCGGCGACTGGCGCGCCCCGGCGCAGAACCTGCGGGATTTCCTGGGCGCTGCGCGCAGCGCGGCGCTGAACGCCAACTCCTTCAAAATGGGCACGTACAGCGCCGACCTCCGCAGCCTGTTCCCGGCCTTCGTGGTTGAAACGCTGCAGGCCGCTTTTACGCAGTGGGCCGCGGCTTGTCCGCTGTTCGTGGCCGGCGACGCAGTGCTTATGGCCCCGGAAACCCGCACCTCTTCCCCGGTGAGGATCAGGCGCGGTGAAAATTTTGAATCGGCGAATACGGCGGGGCTCTTCCCCGTCGGTGAAGGGTCGGGCTACACCGGCGGGATAACCAGCGCCGCCGTCGACGCGATAAAGGCGGTGGAAGCTTCTGTTGCCAACCGCCCGTCCATATGCTAAAAATTAAGCGATGAAAGAGCTGACCGCGGAAGAATTGATACACGCTTACGGGCTGGCGCGCCACCCGGAGGGCGGCTATTTCAGGGAGAATTACCGGGCCTCCGGCCTGGCTACCGCGGCCGAGCCTGCCGGCCTGCTGCCCGGCCCCAGGAATTTTTCAACGGCTATTTATTTCCTGCTGCCCGCGGGGAACAGGTCCCGTCTGCACCGCATAAAATCCGACGAAGTCTGGCATTTTTACCTGGGCGCACCGCTGACCATAGCGCAGCTGATGTCTGACGGCGGAATTGTAAGCACGGTGCTGGGCGCCGATATTAAGGCCGGGCAGAAATTACAGCATGTCGTGCCGGCCGGCTGCTGGTTCGGCGCGCACCACACCGGGGCCGCGGGCTTCTCATTCGTGGGCTGTACCGTGGCGCCGGGCTTCGATTTCAAGGATTTCGAACTGGGCTGCCGCGCGGAACTGTCAAAGCAATTTCCGGCGGCAAAAGAGCTAATAGCGAAGCTTACCGACTGAGTCCGCGCTGCGGCTCAATAATGCCGCCGGCCGGGCGGCATTTTCCTTTTAAAGCGCTTATTGTCACGCTGCCAGGGGCGGGGGGCCGCGGGCGCGCTGACGACCGGGGCCGGAGTTTCTTTCCAGTTCAGTTCTTCGCGGGTAAGACGCCGGAACTGGCCGGGCTCCAGCGCGCCCAGCTGCAGCGGCCCGTAGGCCACGCGCTTGAGGCTTGTAACTTCGTGTCCCAGGGCTTCGAACAGCCGGCGTATCTCGCGGTTCTTGCCTTCGGTAAGCTCGACGGTAAGGTGCGATTCCCGGCCGCTGGCTTTGCGCAGCGTTATGCCTGCGGGCCTGAGCAGTTCGCCTTCGTCCATTACGCCCGCCGCGGCTTTGGCAAGCTGCTCCGGAGTCATTTCGCCGGCCACAGTTACGATATAGGTGCGCAGGACGGCGTTGGCGGGATCGGTTAGGTAAGATGAAAGGCGCGTGTCATTGGTGAGTATCAGCAGGCCCGTGGTGGCCATATCCAGGCGGCCTACCGGGTGCAGGTTGAGCAGTTCCGGGGGCAGCAGGTCGAAGACGGTGCGCCGGCCTTTCTCGTCGCTTTTTGTGGTAACCACGGCTTTGGGCTTATTGAGCAGGATGGCCTGCCAGTTGTCTTTGCGTATGGGTTTTCCGTCGACGGTGAATTTATCGTTCTCGGGAGAAACCTGGAACTGGGCGTCGCGCACGGTGCGGCCGTTCACCTGCAGCCGGCCTTTGAGGATCCACTCCCTGGTCTGGCTGCGCGAAGCGG
>DAOPZW010000184.1:0-5738 GCA_035353595.1 Elusimicrobiales bacterium
CCGAGAAATACTTCAAGGTGCTCGAACACGCCAGCGTGATAGTCCGCGACGCCGAGCGGCTGGAGGCCATGCGGCGGGAGCTGTCGCGCCTAGAGAAGCGCATGAAGCTCGCGGTGGAGGCTGACGAGGAACTGCTCAAAGAAAATCTGTACCTGGTGGAATACCCGGTCTGTGTTGTAGCCGGTTATTCACAGGATTTTTTAAAGTTGCCCCATGAGCTCGTGCACCTGGTGATGAAGAAGCAGCTTAAATTCTTCACGGTGGCCGATCAGAAGGGCGCGCTGCAGCCATATTTCGTGGGCATCCGCGACGGTGTTTCCAAAGGCCAGCGCAACGTCGAGGAAGGGTTCCGCAACGTGCTTGAGGCGCGCTTCCGCGACGCCATTTTCTTCTATACCCGCGACCTGGCCATCCCCCTGGCCGAGTTCAAGGGAAAGCTCGGCGCCATCACCTTCCAGGAAAAGCTCGGCACCATGGCCGACAAGACCGCCAGGGTGGAGAAACTGGCGGCCTGGCTGTGCGGCAGCTACGCGACCTGTCTTAATAAGGAAGAGGCGGCCGCCGCGGCCGGCTATGTCTACGCCGACCTGACCAGCAACGTGGTGCGGGAATTCACCGAACTGCAGGGCGTGATGGGCTATTATTACGCGAAGAACGCGGGGCTCGGGGAGAAAGTTTCCCGCGCCGTCAGCGAATTCTATTGGCCCATGTCCGCCAAGTCCCCCCTGCCCTCCTCCGGCGAAGGAGCTGTTGTTTCCATGGCCGGCAAGCTGGATACCCTGGCTTGCGACTTTTCGCTGGGGCTTATCCCCACCGGCAGCGAAGATCCTCACGCCCTGAGGCGCCAGGCGCTGGGCGTGGTGCGGCTGATCCTGGAGAACGGGTTCAAGCTTGACCTCAAGGCGGCCGTTGCGCAGGCCTTCTCCCAGCTGCCTGCCCCGGCGGGAGCCCCCCCCGTGGCTGCGCTGCTGGAGTTCCTCTGGCAGCGCGCCGAGGCGGCTTTCGCCGAAGCCGGCTACCGCTTCGACGAGGTCAAGGCGGTCCGGGAATTCTTCCTCTCCGGCGGCGACCTGCTGGACTGCCGCGACCGCATAAAGGATATCAACGCGCTGCGGGCCAACCCGGACTTTGCGGGCATAGCCCAGGCGTTCAAGCGGGCGAAGAATATCCTGCGCCAGGCCAAGGCGCCGCTCAGCGGCGCGCCCGACGAGGCCGTCTTCCAGCAGGACGAGGAAAAGGCCCTGTACGGGGATATTAAAAAGATGTCGGGCAGGCTCAAAGCCCATGTGGACAACCGGGATTACGCCGGCGGCCTGCAGGAGCTGCTTGCCATCAAGGGAAGCCTGGATGTCTTCTTTGAAAAGGTCATGGTGATGGCCGAAGATACGAAGGTGCGCGATAACCGGCTGAACCTGGTAAAATCCCTGGTAAGCCTGGTCGAAGGCGTGGCCGACCTGTCGCAGCTGCAGTAAGGCGCCGTTCGCCGATAAAAACGCCACCGGAACTCCGGCGGCGTTTTTATTTGGCGCCAAGACTGGGAGCGCGGGGCCTGTCGGGAGCCCGGAACGCAAAACGCGGTGTCGGCCACACCGTGGCCGCACCTCATCACTCGGCGATTGCGCTTACGCAAGCAATCGCCTCCGTGAAGGTTTTGCGCTTCCGGGCTCCCGCCACCCGCGCAGACCACTCAAATTACAGCAGCCCGCGCGGGTGACGGCGGATCCGGAAAAGCGGACCCTCGCGAAATCGCCGCTTGCGTAAGCGCGGCGATTGAGTGAAGAGTGAGGCCACGGTGAGGCCCGGCTTTAGAGCGAGGCATAATTATGCCTCGCGTCCGGGCCGCAAGGGCGGAGGCAATTTTACAACGAAAATTGCCGAGCCGGGGTCGCGGAAAACCGCTATGCGGTTTATCCGTGACTGGCCGACCCCGTGTTTTGCGTGTCCAGTCCCCCGCCAGGCCCAGCGAACCTAGAACGGATAGCCGACGCGGATGATGGCGTTGGTGCCTTCGGAGCCGTAAGCCAGGTCCACCGTGGCCACCATCTGGGGGCGTATGACGAGGCGGGCCGAAACGCCGGGGGCGTATTTCAGGTTGCGCGCGCTGAAGTCCGTGGGCTTCGCGAAAACCGTTCCCACGTCCAGGAAAGGGGCTATCTCGGTCTCGCTGATGAACTTCATGAAAGGGGTGCGGGACATGGTTATCCGTTCTTCGATGGTGAAAACGAATTTTCCGCGGTCCGTGAAGCGGCCGTCGCCCGCCATCCTGAGCCCCGTGCTTTCGCCGAGCTGGGGCATGGCGTAAAAAGGCAGGTCCTGGCCGCGCTGGAACTGCAGCAGGTAATGCACCGCGGTCACGTAGCGGCCTTCTTCCTTATAGTTGTAGTAGTTTTTCACCTGGAAAGCGTAGGTGCGGTACTCGTAATCCGAGCCGAGCTTGCGGTTGGAATACTGGGCGGACGCGCTGGCGAACGTGCCTATCTTCGGCAGGAAAGGATGGTCGGTATCGTCGTAGACCAGGGAAAAGCGGTTCGCGTGGAAGGTCCGCATTTCCGAAGCGCGGCTGTAGTCGGCCGGAAAAAGCTCCTTCAGCTGCCCGTTGGTGACCGGCCCGGGGCCTATGCGCTTATCGAAATAAGTATGGTTGAAATTCAGGAAGAGGTGCTTGATCAGGGGCAGGTCGAGTATCACTTCTTCGCCGGTCATCTGCAGCGCGTAATTCGCCTTGTTGGCTTTTTTCGAGTTGATCCCGTAGCCGTAGAAAGAGGGCTTGCCGGTGATCCAGTGCTTCGCTTCCACGCTGAACCGCATGCTGGTCGAGAAAAGCTGAGGGGTGTAATAGTAGGCCATCAGTTCCCGCTCCACCCGCTCCGACCGGGAAGCGCGCAGGATGAAATATCGTTTTTCGTCGGGAAAGATATAATGCCGGTAAGTGAGCGTGGTGCGCAGGTTCTCGTTGTACATGACCGACGGCACGATCACCGATTTCAGTTCGCCGGACTTTTTCCCCCGCAGGGCCACCACCGGCATGAACCCGTAGCTGGGTCCCAGGTCCTTGCTGGAATCCACCACCGGGAAAGGTATGATGGGGCCGTTGGAGGTGTTGATGGTGATGGTGTTCAGCAGCCGCGCCAGTATTCCCTCTTTGGGCGCCGGCTGCGCTGCCACTTTAAGGATATCCTCCCTGGTCTGCGGCTCGATTTTTGAGACGCCTTCCCCGGTGTAATGCGTCGGCCTGGGCATGCGTCTTTTCCAGGGCAGCTGGCTGTAAGCGCCTGGCGGGCAGAGCAGCAGCAGGGCAAATAGCAGGTGTCGCGTTTTTGGGTGCATTATCCGGTTATTGGCAGGCGGAAGCTTTCACGATAGGCATCTTTCTGCCGGCGCCGAAGGATTTTTCCGTTACCTTGAGGCCGATGGGCAGCTGTTTGCGCTTGTACTCGTTGGATTCTATCCTCCGCAATATGCCGCGCACCAGGTCCGCCTTGAAACCCTTGCGGATAATCTCGGCCGCGCCGCGGTTCTCCTCGACGTAAAGCTTCAGGATCCGGTCCAGCACGGCGTAGGGCGGCAGGTCGTCCTGGTCTTTCTGTCCCGGTTTGAGTTCGGCGCTGGGCGGCCGCCGGATAATGGCGCGCGGGATCACTTCCCCTGAGCTGTTGAGGAAATCTGCGAGGCGGTAGACTTCCGTTTTCAGGAGGTCGGCTATGGGCCCGAGGGCGCCGGCGGTATCGCCGTACAGGGTGCAGTAGCCCATGGCTATTTCCGACTTGTTGCCGGTGGTCAGGGTCAGCCAGTTATGCTCGTTGGCCAGCGCCATCAGCAGCGTGCCCCGGATCCTGGACTGCAGGTTCTGCATGGTAAGGCTTACTTTGCCCCCGGCCCCGCCGCAGCGGAGTTCTTTCAGAAAAGCGCTGTTGATGTTCTTGATCGGCAGCGTCAGGGTTTTAATGCCGAGGTTGCCCGCCAGTCTCCGGGCGTCCGCGTTGCTGCGGCGCGAGGTGTACACCGAAGGCATCAGCACGCCGGTCACGTTGGCCGGCCCCAGCGCCCTGGCGGCCAGCGCCGCCACCACGGCCGAGTCTATGCCCCCGCTGAGGCCCAGCACGGCTTTCTTGAAACCCAGCTTGCCGAAATAATCCCTGATCCCGAGCGTAAGGGCGGCGCAGATCTCCCCGTCGGAGTTGTCGGCGGGCGCCGCGCCGGGCCGCGCGGCTTCGTCCGTGTCTATGATAAGGAGATCTTCCGCGAAAGCGGCGGCTTTGGCCAGCACCCGGCCGGAGGGCGAAAGGGCGAAGCTGTTGCCGTCGAAGATCAGCTCGTCGTTGGCGCCGGCCTGGTTTACGTAAATTATGAAGGCGTTCAGCCTGCGCGCCAGGGCGGAAAGTATCTTCAGGCGCTTTTCACTTTTTCCTTTATAGAAGGGCGAGGCCGAAATGTTTATCACTACGGAAGTTTTTGCGGCGCGGAGCGTGCTCACGGGGTCGTTGCGGTAGAGCAGACGGCTGGGGAGCAGGGAGGTCCCGGCCCAGATGTCCTCGCAGACGGTCAGCCCCAGCGCGGTCCCGCGGAAGTCCAGCGGCTTGTTCTCCGCGGCCGGTTCGAAATAGCGCGCCTCGTCGAAAATGTCGTAGGTGGGCAGCAGCGACTTTACTCTTTTCTCGGCTATGCGGCCGGAATGGAGCAGCGCCACGGAATTCAGCAGGGCCTTTCCCTTCCCGGCGGGGTTGCGGTCGGCGAAGCCCACGGCCAGGGCCGTTCTAAGCCTGAGCGCGGCCAGCCGCCGCAGCGCGCGCAGGTTGGCGTCGATGAAATCCTTGCGCTCCAGCAGGTCCAGCGGCGGGTAGCCGGTCAGCGCCAGTTCCGGGAAGACGGCCAGGTCCGCGCCGGCGGATGCGGCCCGGCGCGCAAAAGTTTCCACCAGGCGGGTGTTGCCCTCTATGTCCCCTACTTTCGGGTTGATCTGCGCGATAGCGATTTTCATGGTGTCCTGGGCGGTCCGCAGGGTAATTATAGAAAATTATAAGCGCGCTGTAAAAAGCGGCCTGTTCCCCCGGGCGCCGCGGCCGCGGCCCGCTGTTGAATTGGGGCGGAACAATATGTTAATATCAGTACAGGATGAAATCCTGCCCCTGGAGGGCGGGAAAAGAACCGTATAGTAATCTAAAAGAGAGGAAAAATGTTAAACGTGTCCATGAAAAGCATGCTCGAAGCCGGAGTTCATTTCGGTCACCAGACCCACAGGTGGAATCCCAAGATGTCCCGCTATATTTTCGGCGAAAGGAACGGGATCCATATCCTTGACCTGCAGAAAACCGTCAAGGAAATAAAGAAAGCCTACACTTTTATGAAAGACTGCGCGAAGCAGGGAAAAACTTTCCTCTTCGTCGGTACCAAGAAACAGGCCAAGGAGATCATCCGCGAAGAGGCGATCCGCTCCGAAGTCTCCTGCGTCTACGAGAAATGGCTGGGCGGCACGCTGACTAATTTCGAAACGCTGCGCAAATCGCTGAAGCGCCTGGACGAGCTTGAGAAATTCGAGACCGACGGCCTCTTCAAAGTGATGTCCAAGAAAGAAGTTTCCCGCCTTTCGAAGGAAAAAGCCCGCCTGGTGAAGCTGCTCAGCGGCATCCGCGGCATGAGCACGCTCCCCGACGTGGTCTTCATCGTCGACCCGATCATGGAAGGCAACGCGCTGCGCGAAGCCCGCAAGCTCGGAGTCACGGTGGTGGGCGTTTGCGACA
>DAOPZW010000185.1:0-5720 GCA_035353595.1 Elusimicrobiales bacterium
CTTGGAGGTATTCATCGTTAAGGTGCGCATCCTGACGCGGCCCCGCGCGGGGCAGGACAAGCCTTCAGGGCTATTTAATTACTTGCCCGTTCAGCGCGGCTTTTGGGCGGGCCGACGAAGGATAAAAGCAGCGGCTCTTCATACTGCAGGCTGCCCACCCGGCGGCCGCCCTTTGAGATATTAACGCTGTTGCCCTCGATGAGCAGGGAATCCCCGGCCCGGAACAGGCGCGCTGCGGCCGCCGGGAGCAGGGACTGCGGTTCCAGCACGCGCCGGTAGCGCGCCGCCCCCGGACCGTCCGTCTTTCCGTCGAGGATGGCGAATTCCCACGCGTTCAGGTACAGGACCGGATGGGCCAGCGTCTGCTCAAGTACCAGGGCGAAGTCAGGAACGAAAGTTTCCAGGAACCGCCAGATCCGGGCCCCCGCGCGGAGGCTTTCCCCGCAATCAAAACTGCAGGGATGCCAGGGCAGGACCTGCAGCATATGGAAAGGCAGCCGCTGGCTCCGGATCATTTGCTGCAGGCGCCGGTCGTCCTCGGAAGAGGTCAGGCGGCTGCTGTAATTCAATACCGTGTTCAGGGTGAACGGGTAGTCGCCCGCCCCGGGAGTATTGCGCCGGATACGGTGCATGAGGTCCTTGCGGGCATCGGCCGGCGGCGGTTCACGGTCGAGGCCGCGGAATTTTACGCAGCACAAAGGATAACCCAGCAGCTGGTTCGCCCACTCGTAAAAATGGCGCGGGTCCCGGCCGTCGTCTTTCAGCAGCAAGAGCGAAGGGACCCGCTTCAGAAGCGCCGGGGCTTTGGAAAGAAAAACCAGGGATTGGGCGCCGTTGCGGAACCCCGGAACGCCGAGGTCGGTGATCAACACCTTCAGCCCGAAAAAAGCCGCCAGGCTTTCTATGTACGGCAGCTGTTCTTTTTCAGAATTACAGAACAGCACCGGTTTGATATCCAGCAGCAGCGCGGCAAGGTCGGGTATCTGCGGCGTGTTCTTGACCGTAAAAGATTTCCCGTCTTTGCGGCGCACCTCGTAGAATTTGCGCGGGGGCTGGGGCTGTTCAGTAGTCATCGGTCCTTCGGCGGAAGCCGGCTTTCTGCCGGCGCAAGGCGCGGAAACCATGGTTGAATTGCCGCGAGATCACCCATGAATAATACCAATATTGAGAGACAGGCGACAACACGCCCGCAAGCACGCGGACGGCAAAAGTTATAATATAAGCACAGGCGCGGATATTAATGCCGGCGCCTGCCGGAGACCTGTTTCGCGCCCCTATCTGAAGCGCGCGCTGAAAAATGAGATGAAGAGAATGACCCCGCAGGATCTTTTTCGCGCTGTGCGCGGCTCCCGCGCCGCCGGCCGCCTGAAACCGGGCGCTTTGGCGCTGGCGTTAACGGCGCTGGCGCCGGCGGTTCCCGTTCTGGCAGCGCCACCGGCCCGCGCCGCGGGGCATAAAGCCTCCGTCGAGTGGATAACGATCCCCGGCGGCAGCTTTCTGATGGGGGCCGGGGACGTCGGCGCCGACGCCGCGCCGCACCGCGTAGCCGTCCGTACTTTTCAGCTGGCCAGGACCGAAGTGACCCGCGCCCAGTATAAGACCTGCGTCGACGCCGGGGCCTGCGCCGTCCCCGTCTGCGACTGGCCTCCGGCGCGGGGCGAAGGCACCCTGCCCGTCACCTGCGTGGATTGGGACGGCGCGAATAAATTTTCGGCATGGGCCGGCGGCAGGCTGCCCAGCGAGGCTGAATGGGAATACGCGGCGCGCGGCGCCGGCGGCGCGCGGCAATACCCCTGGGGCGACCGGAATCCTGACTGTTCGCTGGCGGTCCTTGCAGGCTGCGGCGCCGGCCCTGCGCCCGCCTGTTCGAAGCCGGCGGGCAACACCCCCCAGGGGCTGTGCGATATGGCCGGCAATGTCTGGGAATGGGTGCGGGACTGGTATCACGGCTCTTATGACGGCGCCCCGGCGGACGGCAGCGCCTGGGAAGTCCCGGCGGGACCGTACAGGGTGAACCGCGGGGGCTCCTGGGGAACGGGGCCGGACCTGGCCCGTTCCGCCTACCGGCGCATACCCGGGCGCCCGGGCGGGGACCTCGGGTTCCGCCCGGCTAAAGACCGGTGAACACGCCGCGCTAAGCCGGTTTCACTTTACCTTATAAACCCGGAGCGGCTCCCTCAGCATAAATGTTTCCAGCTTGTAGCGCGCAAAAAGCGCGGCCTGGTCCCGGTCGTAAACCCGCAGATCGCCGGGAATGGGGTGGGCGTACTCGCGCAGATCGTAATAATAGATATTCGAGCAGCCGCGGCCCTGCAGGCCCTTTTCCGACGGCCAGGCCAGGAAAGTCCTGCCGCCGCCTATCAGCCGCTTCGCGTTCTCGGACCTGCCGAGAGGCAGCGTCTGCAGCAGCACGCAGTCGCCCGGGCCCAGCTTCCCCTCCATCGCGGAAAATTCCCTGACGGACGGCCAGAAAACTATAGGCGCCGGGTGGACCAGGCGGCTCAACGGGTGAGTATATAAGACCAGCAGCAGCAGCGCCGCTGCATGAACGGCGGGCCTGAGCCTGCCCACCCCCGGAAGTTTCGCGGCGGCGCCCAGCGCCAGGGACACGCCGCAGGCGGAAATAACGGCCAGGACCGGGTGGATGAGCGTTGAATACCTGTAGACCTGGCTTCCGTTCCAGAAACTCCCGTAAACCAGCGTCCAGATGCCCGTCCAGGCCAGGAGAAAGCCCCCTTCTTTCAGCCGCCGGGCGATAAAAAGATAAAGGAGCCCGGCGGCGAAGGCCGCGGCCAGCCACGCGTGATAATGAGTGTCCCCGGATAAGAAATGCGGGGCCACGTAGTTCTTCAGGTTCGCCGCCAACTTGGGCAGCGACATAAAATACCCGGTGCCGGCGGCGTCGGGGGACGAGGTCTCGCCGTATTTTACCGGCGCGGCCAGCAGCCAGGCGAGAGGAGGGACCAGCAGCGCGCCAAGCAGCGCCGCCGCGGTTTTCCCTATCCTGACCGGGAGATCCCGCAGGCAGCTGACCGGCAAAAAAAACAATAACAGGACCAGGTTCTCGGTACGGATCTGGGCGGCCAGGAGCATGAGCAGCAGCGAAAGCCGCAGGAGTTTTCCGGAGCGCAGTTCGCGGGAGGCAAGCAGGACAAGAAAGGCGGCGAGGACGAAAAAAGCGGAGCTGGTAACGTCCAGCCCCATGCCGGCGACGAAAACCTGCCAGGGCAGGACCGCGTAGATCAGAGCGGCCGTCAGAGAGATCTCTTCTTTTTTAAGCAGCAGCAAGGACGCGAAGAACACAAGAGCGATGGAAAGGGTGTCCAGGATCATCGTCAGCACGGACGTGCTTTCCGCTGCGCGCCCGAACAAAAAGGCGAGCGCAACCAGCGCGGAATGCCCGCCGGGATGGAGAAAATTCACGAAACGCAGGTCGGTATACGCGGCTTGCGCGTTGACCAGGTGCTCCCACAGCAGGCCGTCCAGCCCGTATCTTCCGGACATGTGCACCCTCAGGTACAGGCCGAGCGCCGCGACAACCCCGAGCCTCAGCAGCGTCCCTGCGCCCGCCTCCTTGAACGCGGCCCTCAGTTCGCCCAGCGAACTCAGCAACAGCGCGAGCGCGGCCGCGAAGGAGACCAGCAGCAGCGGCAGATACAGCCATTGCGCCGCCTGCGCCAGGCCGTGAAGCAACTCTTTCATGCACATATTCTACCAATAACCGGCCCGCTCCTCCCCCGGCCCGGAACTGATAAAACCGGTATAATACAATGACCCGGGAGGCCGCACCCCCGGCAGCTGCGGCCGCGCGCATACATGTATAAAGGAAAAACTTTAGCGGTAATTTTACCCACCTACGCGGAACGCGATTCCATCGGCGGAGTTATCAGGGATTTTTTTGCCACCGGCGTTGTGGATGAAGTCATTGTGGTGGACAATAATTCGCAAACCGGCACGCGCGAAAATGTCGGCGGGACGGGCGCCAGGCTGGTGGCCGAGCCGCGGCAGGGGTTCGGGTATGCTGTAACAAAAGGGTTCCGCTCTGCCGACGCCGGGCTGATAGCAGTCTGCGAGCCCGACGGCACCTTCGCGGCGCAGGATATCTTCAGGCTCCTTGCACACGCGGACAGGACCGACCTGGTCCTGGGGTCGCGCACGAACGCCGCGTTCATCGCGGAAGACGCGAACATGGGCTTCTTCCTGCGCTGCGGCAATATTCTCACCGGGAAAATTTTATCAACGCTGTTCAGCGGCCCTGGTTTTACCGACGTGGGCTGTACGATGCGGCTGATACAAAGCCGCGCGCTCCGGAAGATACTGCCGCAATTCCGCGTGAACGGGTCCGCTTTCAACATGGAAATGACCGTACTGGCGCTGCAGAACGGCCTCAGCGTCACCGAAGTGCCGCTGACCTATAAAAAAAGGGTAGGAAGATCTTTCGGCAGCGGCAACTGGCTGAATTGTTTTTCCATCGCCCTGCAAATGTACTTCGTGATGTTGAAATACAGGTTAAAGCCCGGGCTTCCCGGGAAAAACCGGGGTTAGCTTCGCAGCCGGCGTCAGGCCGCGGCTGGTCCGCCGCCGGCGTCATAACCGGGTATCCGGCTCTCGTCCACGGAGTCGATCTGGCGGGGCTCGAGGAACTTTCCGGCATAATCCGCGTAGACCCGCCGGCGGATAAAAACGTCGAACAGGTCCGGGTCGATGTGCCCGGCCTCTTTTAATTTGCCGAGGATAAACAAAGCTTCGGACAGCGTCTTGCCGGGCTTGTACGGGCGGTCGCGCGCGGTAAGGGCCTCGAAGATGTCCGCTATGCCCATGATGCGGGCCTGCACCGACATCTGCCCGCGCGTCAGGCCCCTGGGATACCCCTTCCCGTCCATCCGCTCGTGATGCCCGCCCGCGTATTCCGGCACATGCCTGAGATGCCTGGGCCAGGGCAGCTGCTCCAGCATCTTGATCGTGGCTACGATATGGTGGTTGATGATCTCGCGCTCGGCGGCCGTCAGGGTGCCGGCGCGGATGGTGAGGTTCTCTATTTCATCGGCGCTGAGGAAGTCCGTTTCCCGCCCCGCCGCGTCGCGCCAGCGCAGGGCCGAGCCGATCTGCCGCACGCGCCGCATGTCCGCGTCGCTCATGGTTTCCCCGCCGATATTGCAGCGGCGCAGGAATTCGCGGTCGCTCTCCAGCTGCGCGAGGCGCGTTTCATAAGCCGTCCGCAATTCAGCTCCGGCCTGCGCATCGGCCGGCCCGCGCAGGGCCGCCAGGCCCTTGAGCATTTCTATTTCCGCGTCGCGCTTGAGCACCTCGAAGCGCGTGTCCACGGTATTTATCCGGTCGTAAAGAGTGTGCAGTTTCGTCGCTTTATCCACGACGTGCACCGGGGTCGTAACCTTGCCGCAATCGTGCAGCAGCCCGCTGATCTTCAGCTCGTAGCGGTCCTGGTCGCTCATCCGGAAAACCGCCGGCCGGCCGCCGGCGTCCGCGGCCGCCGCTTCGGCCAGCATCAGGGTCAGCACGGGAACGCGCTCGCAATGCCCGCGGGTATACGGGGATTTATCGTCGATAGCAACGTTGATCAGGCCGATGAAGGATTCGAAAAGCTTCTCCAGCTGCGTCAGCAGCAGGCGGTTGGTCAGCGCGATGGCGGCCTGCGAAGCGAGGGACTCGGCCAGCCGCTGGTCCGCCAGCGAGAAAGGCGTCAGCCCGCCGGTCGCCGG
>DAOPZW010000186.1:0-5605 GCA_035353595.1 Elusimicrobiales bacterium
CCGTGCGAGGCGTGCGAGCCGTGCGAGCCGTGCGAGCCGTGCGAGCCGTGCGAAGCGTGAGAAGCGTGCGAGCCGTGCGAGCCGTGCGAGGAATGGGTACAGGCCGCCTCTGTGGACTTAACCGCGACCAAAAGCGCGCCCAGGCCCATCCCGAGCCCGATGGAGGCTCCGGCCATGCTGCTGATCTTGGTCTTTGTTATCCGGCCTTCTTCGTTTGAAAGGAACTTCGCCAGGCTCTTTTTGAGCGAAGGAAGCTTTTCTTCTTTTTTGTTCTCAGGCATATGCATTCCCTCACTTAACACTTGTCGGAAATAACTCCGTACCGGACCGCTGTTACTTCGCGCTGCGCGGCACGCCCCCCGCCTTCAACCTGTCCCGATACCAGCCGTCGTTAAGCCAGGAAGTCAGAACCGCCCTGTCCGCGGGCCTGGCCAGCTTCTCAAAAATAATCCTGAGTATGCCCTTGTTTATGGCGCAGCGCTGGTCGTTGGCCTTCTGCGGGAACAGGCTGCCGGAGAAATAGCTGTTTATCGGGCAGACGCCGCAGAAAGGCTTGAACACGCAATCCGAGCAGCCGGGCAGGCTTTCCAGGCAGGAAGCCACGCACAGGGTTTTGGTGACAGGGCTTTCCAACAGCTGCGCGTAAGTGGTGTCAGCCACGTTGCCCAGACGGAAACTTTCGTCCCCCATCACCGAAAGCATGCGCCCCTCGTCGCAGGTGTAGACGTCCCCGTTATAGTTGTAAGCCAGCTGGCCTATCGCCGCGCCGCAGACCATGCGGCAATCCATGTTGGCGGGGTCGGAACCGCCGAGGATCTTGGTCAGGAAAGCCTGGGCCGTCTTCTCGCGCACCTTGACGCCCTTTATGTTCAGAGCGATCAGGTACTCGAGCAGCTCGCGGTAAAAAGCCAGGTACTCGGCGGCGCTGTAGCCTATCAGGCGCCAGTTGTCGCCGGTAAAGCCGAAAGGATTGAGCGGGCGCGCGTAGATCTCGCGCAGCCCCAGGCGCAGGTAGGAATCCGCCAGCGCCTTCGCCCCGTCCAGCGAGTAGCGGGTTATGGTGGTCAGCGCGGTCAGGCGGTAGATATAGCCCTTTTTAAGATAGCGGGGCCGGAGGTCGTTGAATTTCTTTATCCACTTTACCGCCTGGGCGTGGCTGGAGCCGCCGGCCAGCACCCGCTGGCGGTCGTGCACCGCGGCGGGCCCGTCAAGCGACGTGCCCATGCCGATATCGTTCTCGAAGACGAACCGGAGCTTCTCGTCGTCCAGGGCGGAGAGATTGGACACCAGCTTGAAATCGATGCTCTTTTTAAGCTTCGCGGCCTTTTCCCGCGCGTATTTAACGCAGAACTTGAGCACTTCCCAATTCAGGAACGGCTCTCCGCCCTGGAACTCTATGATAAGATTTTTTCCCGAAGAAGACAGGATTAAATCCACGGTTTTGCGCGCCGTGGCCAGGTCCATGTCGAAACGCTTTTCCTCAGGGCCTTTGGCGGAGGCGTGGCAGTAAACGCATTTCTGGTTGCAGCGCAGGGTGAGCACGATGATATGCAGGGTGGTCCCGGAAAACACGGAAGAGTGCAGCTTGCCGAATTTTTCGGAGCAGCCGGCGAAATCCGACGAGTGCAGGAAAAAGCCGCTGCGGGCCAGCTCTTCCCACATAGGATGCGTTTCGGCCATTTTCCCCGCGGAGTAAGCGGCGAAATCGGCGGCTTTCAGCACCGCCCAGCCGCCCCAGTCATTGGTCAGCAGAAAATTTCCGGCCTGCAAAGGCTCAAAATAGTAAGGCGCGCAGGTCGGAACCGGGGGTGTTTTCCGGGGAGTTTTCATATTGAATTAAAAAGCGCCCTGTTGATGAACTCCCCCTCCAGGGTGGCGGGCAATTCTCCGCCCTTGGGGGTGATGACGGCCAGTATGTAAGAGCCTTTACGCGTAACGGTAAAACCGGCGAAGCCGGAATAAGCCTGCGCCGCCGCCTTTACACCGGCCTCTTTATAGATCTCGCAGTGAAATTTAACGCTTACTTTTTTTGGCTTTCTTTTCTCCGCCATACTTCTCCTCCCAGGGCAGGGCTATGCCCAGCGGGTCTTCGATATAATCGGCCTGCTCGGTCGAGGCCCCGATCAGGGCCTGGGCGATAAGGGCTTCCCGTATCTTCCGGGTGCGCGCGGCGATAGTCAGGCGCAGCTCGGAATTGAGCAGTTCGTTGAGGAATTCCCCCTTGAATTTTTCGAGGGCCTGGGGAGCGCACTCGCCTTTCGGCGTCATTTCAACCAGCAGCTTTTTCGCGCTTATCTTGTCGAAATAAAAATAAAGCTTGTCCAGCATTGAATAAGCCGCCTGGTAAACGCCTTCCAGGGTGTAATTATCCAGGTTCAGCGTAAAAGCAAGTTTTTTTGTTTTTTCCATATGTTCGGTCCGGACATACTCACTAATGTTATATTATAACACTCCCGCTGTTATTGCGCAAGATGCGCCGGTAAAGCCTGCCTGCGACGGGCGCCGTCAAGCCGGCAGCGGCCTCTTGCAAGCCCCGGATATACCCCTGCCGGCCCCATTTTAGTATCATATTCCCGGACGCCCGGCCGAAAGTAAAAAGCGGTTCCCGGCGCGCCACAGGCAGAGAACAGCGAATGAAAAACACAGGCGCGACAGGTTATATCCACCTTGCCAGGCCGCTGGCCCCGGGCATCTCGCGGGTAACGGTGAACGACCCGACCTTCTCCGACCTGGCGGGCGTACTTACCGGCGCCAAGCCCGTTACCTATACCGACTGCTCCCCGGAAAACATCCCGGCGCTGAAACAGCTGTGCGAAAGGCTCAGGCTTAAATGCCTGCCGGTCGAGGAATTCCTGTCCAAAAGCTGGCATCACTTCGTGCCCGGGAAAAAAGTTTTTTTTATCGGCAAGCGGGCCTCTACGATCAAAACGGCGGCGCTGGACTGGAAAAACCCGGAGAACAACGAGCGCTGGGCTACCCTCCTGGGCTATCCCGACTGCTGCATAAGGCTATACACGAAATGGCTGAAAACGCAGGGACGCGGCCCGGACCTGGTCAAGATGAGCTTCGACGCCACCCGCAAGACCGGCCGGCTGGATTTCAGGATGAACAACGTGTTCAACTATTCCTCCAGGATCATTTGCGGCACTCCGGGGGACGACAAGAAATACCAGCGGTTCGTTGAATTCAACAAGGAGCACAACTTCCCGTCGAAGCATATCATGGGCTGGCATCCCTGCTCGTACGACTGTCCGAAGAGCCTGAAAAAAGCGGCAGAGATCTTCTCTTTTATGCGGCACCACGCCCCGGACTACGCCGCCGAGCTCGAGGAATTGCTCGCCAGGCCGGTGCTGTTCTGGGATAAATACAGATACGCTTTCCTGAAAGGGAGCGCGGCCGGCGGGGTCGTCAGCTGCAGGGGCGTCGCTTTTCCCAGATCGCTTTTAGACATAAAAACCTACCGCCGCATTTCCATGTGCGACACGATAAGGACCGGGCAGTCCGGAACGGACTTTTTCCGCAAAGGGAAACTGTTCTATTCCTTGCGGTCCGGCGCGCCCGCGCTGCTTAATTTCGGGAAAGAACCCGGCCGAGGCCGCTAGAACAAGAACAGGTAAAGGAAGGAACCCTTTATCAGGATGGTGAACAGCAGCCCGACGGAGAGCCAGGTGGCGAAAGGCATATCCACCCCGCTCACCTTGTATTTTTCGGACAGCGACGGCAGGATGCCGACAAGGAAGTAAAGCGCGAAGAAAGTGACGGACATGAACAGCGCCATGCGCAGGAACTGCAGGCGCAGGGAAGACAGCACCAGGGCTGAAAAGAACACGGCGGAGAACGCGCCCAGCCGCAGCATGAACGCCCTGTTTTCCAGCGCCGCGTTAAGACGCCGCCCCCCGAACAGCAGGGCCAGCATGACCACCAGCGTCAGCATGGTGGAAGTCCGCCGCTCCAGCTGCATAAGCCGCGACAGGCACATCAGCAGGCTGAACGCCACCCCGGCCACCAGGAAGATCCCCAGCGCGCCCTTTATTTTCGCTACGGAGGCGCCGGCTATCTCGCGCCAGATATTCATCTCCCTGCTGGCGAAAGCGAACCGGGCTACTTTCCAGATCGTCTCCGCCCAGACAAAGACCGCGGCTGCCGCTATGGTGTTAAGGAACAGGTTGAAGCCGGGAAAAACCGGGATATAGTGGCGGAAATAGTACTTCAGGGGGAGCAGCAGGATCAGCACGAAAAAAAGCTTCGCGTCCCCGGCCGACCACAGCTCATAATGAAAAAGCACGAAGCCGCAGACGAGGGCGGCCAGCGCGTTGAGCCCGGTAAAGAGAACAAGCTTGCCCCAGCTGCCGTCGAAAAGCGTGTTAAGCACCAGGTTCTCGGTAAGTTCCGGGGCTGACAGCCGGGACAGGGAAATAGCGCCGTAAACCAGCACCGCCCAGATAAGCCCCGCGGTTATCCAGCTATTGCGGATCTTCCCCTCCCGCATGTCGGAACGGGAAGTAGCGGCGCAGATAAGCGCCAGGGCTGGAAGGAAGGCCAGGTCAAGGATGTCGGGCGTCATAAGGCGGTAAAGGGAGCGGTAACACGGTACGGAAAAGACATGCGGCCGCTAGCGGCTGCGCCCCCCCTTAAGGGCCGCGGCATCCGCCTCGGCCAGGCCGAAGACAGCCGCGTAGTTCTTCCAGATCCCGCCGCACTCCTCAAGCTTAGGGCAGGCCGCGCAGGCGGGCGGGCGCAGCTTGGATTCTTTTGAGCCCAAAAAAACATTTTCCTCGACCTGGCCCGGGGAATTCACCTTCAGCTTCAGCTTGGCGCCGGGGATCAGCGGATGGAACTCCGGCTCGAACAGGCAGTACGGCATATTAAAGATTATATGGCGGTCCAGTAAAATGTCGCGCGCAAGCTCCACGGCCTCTTTTACGTAGGGCTGGGCCTCGGACATTTTCACGCCCAGGCGGCGGGCGTTGGTCTTCATCGCGCCCTCGTAAATAGGATAAATGAACCCTATGCCGCTAACGCCCTCGCGCAGGGCGAAGTATTCCACGTACTGGGGCAGGAACCTGTAATTCTGGCGGTTGATGACAATATCCACGCTGGTCCGGGCGCCCAGCGCGCGCGCGTTGCGCAGCCCGGCGACCGCCCGGTCGAAACTCCCCTTGACCATGGTAAGTTTGTCGTGAATTTCCGCCCTGTGCCCGTGTATGGAAAATTTTATATACCCGGCCCCGGCGTCGATAAGCTGCTTCGCGAAGGCGGGGTAGGAAAGCATGATGCCGTTGGTCTGGACCCGGATGGTCTGGAACCCGGCCCTTTTCGCGAAAGCCGCAAGCTTGACGATGTCGGGCCGTATGGTAGGCTCGCCGCCGCCGAACCCTATCGTGAGGAAGCCTTCCCGCCGCGCCTGGGCGATATCGGCCAGCGCCTCCGACGTGGTTTTTGGCGGCAGGCCTTTTTTCCCCGCTATGGAACAGAAAGCGCAGTTGTAATTGCAGGTATAGCCCAGGGTCAGTTCATACACCCTGGTGGCGTTTTCAGTTTTCCCGGAACTCATTAAATTTGCTGTACCTCTATGCTCCACTTGGCGTACGAAACGGTCAGGTCG
>DAOPZW010000187.1:0-5565 GCA_035353595.1 Elusimicrobiales bacterium
AAGCCCTACACAAAAACGGGCTCAGACTGTCTAC
This sequence comes from Elusimicrobiales bacterium, assembly GCA_035353595.1. Classification (GTDB taxonomy): domain Bacteria; phylum Elusimicrobiota; class Elusimicrobia; order Elusimicrobiales; family UBA9959; genus UBA9959. Next base: position 35 of record DAOPZW010000187.1, read on the forward strand.
CGAACAGGGCGCAGTCCACGCTCCTTTTTGCAGCGGCGCCGTTGTCCTGCTCCTTATGTTCATCCTTATCCGGCGGGGCGCTGTTCTCGAAAGGCAGATAGATCAGGAAAGCCGTGCCACCGCCGGGCCCCGGCTCCGTTTCTATTTCGCCGCCGCTCTGCTTGATAATGCCGAACACCGTGGATAGCCCCAGGCCCGTGCCCTTGCCCTGCTCCTTGGTGGTGAAGAAAGGCTCGAAGATGCGGCTGCGCACTTCCGGCGTCATACCGCTGCCGGTGTCGGTCACTTTCAGGCGGACCAGCGGCCCGCGCGGCAGGTCCGGGTGGGCGGCCAGAAATTGCGCGGCTTCGCGCAGCACCGCGGTCTCCAGAGTCAGCCTGCCGCCCCCGGGCATGGCGTCGCGCGCGTTGACGGCCAGGTTCATTATCACCTGCTCCAGCTGGCCGGGGTCCACCTTCACCCGGCAGGGCTCGGCTGCAAGCCTCGTCACAAGCTCTATATGTTCGCCTATCAGGCGCCGCAGCATGTTCAGCATGGCGCCCGTCACCGAGTTGAGGTCTATGACCTTGGGCACCATGATCTGGCGGCGGCTGAAAGCCAGCAGCTGGCGCGTCAGCGCCGCGGCGCGGTCCGCGGCCACAAGTATCTCTTCCGCGTCGACGCGCCTGGGGTCCTGCGGCGCCAGCTCGTTGCGAATAAGCTCGCCGTAGAATTTTATGGCGGTCAGGATATTGTTGAAGTCATGCGCCACGCCGCCCGCCAGCCGGCCCACGGATTCCAGCTTCCGGGACTGCAGCAGCTGCGCTTCCAGGTTTTTCCGGACCGTGATGTCGCGGGCGACGCCCCGGTAGCCGCAGAATTTCCCGGAGGCGTCAAAGAACGGGACCCCGCTCGTTTCAAGCAGGACTTCGCGCCCGTCCTTTCTCAAATTCCTGCTTTCAATCCCGGCGAACGCTTTTTGCGCCGCCATCACGGGCCGGAACAGCCCCAGAACGCGTTTTGCCTCTTCAGGCAGCATAAAGTCCGTGGGCACCTTGCCTATGATCTCTTCCGGCGCGTAACCCTGTATCTGCCCGATCTGCGGGCTGGCATAGGTGTAAAGGCCTTGCGCGTCCACTTCCCAGATCCAGTCACTGATGGTTTCCACCAGGGCCCTGAAGCGTTCCTGGCTGTTGCGCAGGGCCTCCTCCATCTGTTTGCGCCCGGTAATGTCGCGGTCTATGGCGACCACTATCTTTTTTGCGCCTTGTTCTATGGCGCGGGCATAAACTTCCACGGCGTAAACCGACCCGTCCTTGCGCACGTGCTCCGCCACGAACTGCGCCGAACCCGACTTGAGTATTTTTGCAAGCCGATCAGGCACGCAGGCGGCGTCCCCGGGGAGATCAAGCAGCCGTATGCTTTGCCCCAGCAGTTCATCGCGCGCATAGCCGGTAGCCCGGACCATCGCCTCGTTGACATAGATAAGTTTCCCGTCCGGGTCCATAGCGTGGACGGCGTCGGTAACATTATCCAGAAGCGCGGCGCGGAAGCGCAGCCCCTCTTCAGCCCGCCTGCGCATAGTGATATCGCTGGCCAGCAAAAGGACGGCGGCCAGCCCTCCCTCCGGGGAGAACTCGGGCACCAGCCTGGTGCTGAAAATCCTGTGCCCGTCCGGAGTATGGAATTCGTCCTCGTATTGCCCCGGCCGGCCCGTCTCAAAAACCTTTTTGATGCGGCTCTCCCACTCATTGCCGGGGGCTTGCCCGGCAGCCGGCAGGATGCCCGCCCGCGCCGCCGCGGGGTTGACATAAAGGGGCCGCAGCTCCCTGTCGAACCTGGCCACCAGGTCCGGGGTATTCTCGGCCAGCGCGCGGTAATCCGTTTCTTCACGCACCAGCACTTCTTCAACTTTTTCCCGCTCGGTTAATTCTTTGCGCAGCGCCCTGGCCTGCTCCGCCTCCAGCCTGCTAAGGCGCTCCGTTTCCAGCTGCCGCTGCTGGTTGGCTGCTTTGAGCTTAGCCGCGGCCAGCGCCTGCACCTCCAGTTCGGCGGCCTCCGGCGGGCTGAACAGGAAGCCATCGGCGCCGGCCTGCAGGGCTTTTAAGCGGTATGCGCGGCTGTCATTTGCGGGCACAAGAAAGACCACGGGTATGGCCCAAAGGCGGGCGTCGTCTTTGAGGCTCCTGCACAGATCGAACCCGTCCGGGCCCGGCGGCTGCGCGCCCAGCAGTATAAGATCCGGGTCTTCGGCCAGGGCCAGGTTGATACCTTCGGCGGCCTGCGCCGCGGCAAGGATCTCGCTGCCCGGCAGCGCCGCGCCGGCTGCGGGCTGCAGGGCCGCAAGCTCGTCCGAAGAGCAGCCTATAGCGAGTATTTTAAATTTTATCTCACTCATAACTGAGCGCCGCCCCAAGACGCCGCATATTAAGCGGTTTTATAAATATACCCAACAGCCTCCTGCCGCAGTGCGCAACCCTTATCGCAACGCTTTTCTATTACCCTTGCGGAAAACATAAATAGCCCGAACAGGCTAGGAACAGTTCCCTGTCGCTCACCGCGGCGCGCCTCAAGCCCGGGCGCGGTCCGCCGGTGAATCCAGCACCTGGCGCACCTTGAGCGCCAGCGAATCCGGGGAGAACGGCTTCTGTATGAACGCCTTGCCTTCTTTCTCCACCTCCGCGGAGGAAATTATTTCCTGCGTGTAGCCGGACATATACAGCGTGCGCAGGCCCGGGCAGAACTTAACCGCGGCTTTGGCCAGTTCCGAGCCGTTCATGCCCGGCATCACCAGGTCGGTTATCAGCAGGTCCACAGAATGGTCGTGCGCGCGCAGCGCCTCCAGGGCCGCCGCGCCGTCGGGGGCGGTCAGCACCGTATAGCCGCAGCCGGTCAGCACCCGCCGCCCAAGTTTCAACAGGGTAGCCTCATCCTCCACGAACAGCAGGGTTTCGCGCCCGCCGGCGGGCGGCGGGCAGCCGGCCTCGGGCGTCCGGGCGATGACCGCGGAAAACTGGGGCAGGTAAATATTGAAGACCGACCCGCCGCCCGGCACGCTTTCCGCGGTTATTTCACCGCCGCTCTGCTTGATTATGCCGTAGGCGGTGGACAAGCCCAGCCCGGTCCCTTTGCCTGCCGGCTTGGTGGTGAAAAACGGTTCAAAAAGCCGGGATAAGATCTGCGGGCCCATTCCGATACCGGTATCGGCCACTGAAACGCAGACCAGCGGCCCGCCGGCGAGCGCGGGCCTTTCGGCGCGCCAGGCGGCGGGCATATCCGCCAGCCAGGTCTTTATACAGAGTTTGCCGCCCCGGCTCTTGCCCTCCCGGAACTGGGCCATGGCGTCGCGCGCGTTCAGCGCCAGGTTCATCAGCACCTGGCTGAATTGGGCGGCGTCCACTTTCGCGAAGCAGGGCGCCTGCGAGAGCTTGAGTTCGAACGCTATATTCTCTCCGATAAGGCGCTTTATCATACCGCCTGAATTTTCAACCAGCAGGTTCACATCCTGCACCACCGGCTGCAGCAGCTGCTTGCGGCTGAAAGCCAGCAGCTGGCCGGTGATCTGCGCGGCGCGTTCGCCCGCGTCCAGGATCTCGCGCATATCGGGACGGCGCGGGTCGCCGGCCGGCAGGCTGTCCAGCACCACCCGGGCGTAGCCGTTTATGGCGGTCACCAGGTTATTGAAGTCGTGCGCCACCCCGCCCGCCAGGCGGCCCACGGTCTCCATCTTCTGCGCCTGCAGGAGCTGCGCTTCTATATTTTTCCTGGCGGTGATGTCGCGCAGCACCACCTGAGCGGCCAGTCCCTGCGGCGAGTCAAAAGTGGAGGCCGAAACTTCCACCTCCAGCTCGGTCCCGTCCGGGCGGGCGATCTTCGCCTCGGTAAGCGGCGCCTTCCCGCCTTTGAGCAGTAGGTCCAGGCTCCCGCGTACTCTTGACTGCTCGGACAGAGTGAAAAGTTCCCAGATGGCCTTGCCCAGCAACTGTTCCGGAGCGGCGGCGCCCAGAAGCTTCCCGGCGGCCCTGTTCGCAAAAGTAATCCTGCCGCCGCTGCTCACGAACACGGCGTCCGGGGAAAGTTCCACCAGCGCGCGGTACTTCTCTTCGCTTTCCAGCCGCAGTTTTTCGGTTATCTTATGTCGCTCTATCTCCGCTTCGAGCCGGGCGTTCAGGCGGCTCATTTTGAGGTGGCTCTCCACGCGCGCCAGCAGTTCCTCCCGGTCAAAGGATTTTTCCACAAAATCCACCGCGCCGAGCTTAAGGCCCTCCGCCCGTTCCAGGGGCTCGGCCAGGCCGCTTAAAAAAATTACCGGGATATTGCGCAGCTCCGGCAGAGCCTTAAGCCGGCGGCACACTTCAAAGCCGTCGAGGCCAGGCATCCGTATGTCCAGCAGCACCAGTTCCGGAGGCGCGCTGGCCGCCGAAGCCAGCGCCAGCTCCCCGTCCGTGGCCGTGCGCACATTGTAGCCGGCTTCGGAAAAAGTGTTCTCCATGAGCTTCACGGACTCCGGAGTATCGTCCACGACAAGGATCTCGCCTTTTCCGCTCATGGCTTTTCTCCCGCGGCGCAGAACAAAAAGGGGCCGCGCCCGGTGAAGAGCCGGGCTATGAATACGCATCTCGGACAGCGTCGCAAAGAGGAGGCCTCTTGTTTACACGAAGTCATTACCCAACCCCCAGTATACAACCTGAAGATTACATAAGATATACGCGTTTTGCAAGAAAAAATAAGCAGATCAGAGAAGATTTTTTTCCTTGAAGCTGCAGAAACCCCCTTTGGCCACTATCACGTGGTCCAGCAATTCTATGCCCAGCAGCTTGCCGGCCTGCACCAGCCTTTTGGTCAGCGACAGGTCCTCGTCCGAAGGTTCCAGGCAGCCCGACGGGTGGTTGTGCGCCACTATGATGCTGGCGGCCAGGTTCTTTACGGCCGGCTCGAATACTTCGCGCGGATGCACCAGGTTGTAATTGAGCGTGCCGATGGAAACGATATCGCGCTTTATCTCCTGGTTGCGGGTATCCAGGAAGAACACCACGAAATGCTCTTTTTTCTGTTCCCGGATATCGCGCAGTTCTTCCCAGATATCGCGCGGCTTCAGGTAAATGCCGGTCTTCTTGCCGCCCAGGAACCTGCGTCCCAGTTCGAACACGGCCATGATCTCGCAGGCCCGCGCCGGGCCCAGGCCGTAGGCCGCGCGGAGCTCGCCGAAGCCCGCATTGGCGATATCCTTATGCCCGAACTTTTTAAGCAGGCTGCCGGCCAGTTCCAGCACCCCCGCCCCGCGCGTGCCGGTGCGCAGGATGATGGCCAGCAGCTCCTCCTCGGCCAGCTTATCCGGCCCGTAATGCATCATTTTTTCCCGCGGCCGCTCAGCGCGCGGCATATCCGCAATGGCGATATTTTTCCCGGTCAGCATAAGCCCTCCCGTTGCCAGTTTTGTCCCCATAGCCTACCACAGCAACCCGACATACGCGTGTCGGGTTCATTTCCCGTTTTTCCTCACAGCTGTCCGGTTAAAAAATAGGAGGGAACCCTCCGTAATGGTAAAATTG
>DAOPZW010000188.1:0-5490 GCA_035353595.1 Elusimicrobiales bacterium
CAAGGGGGTCGACTGTGCCGTGGTGGAGGAGCAGTCCTGCCTGGTGGTGACGCTTTGCTCGGACTGTAAAACCCACGAGTTCCGGTATGGCCGCAAGGCTTTCGCCGGCGCGCACAAAGCGGGGATCTTTCAGCGGGTGCTCGAAAGAGAATACGCCGAGCTTCTTGCGGGCGCCGGGCCTTTCCCCCCCGGCAGGCATCCCGCGTATACCGCTGCGAACTTTTATTTTGCGCGCTGAACTGAACTTTTGCGGGTACCGGGCCAGGGACCGCGCAAAAAAAAGGACCGCCGGCAGGCCGGCGGTCCTTTTTTGCTTCAGGGAGCGGTTCAGCGGAAGAAGTAAATGTTGGCCGCGTAGTTGTAGGTCGTATCTCCCACGGTGAACGGCTTATCCATTTTGAAAACCCTGGCCGCTATAAGTTCCATTTTGTTATCGGTCAGAATTTTCTTGAAGTCCGCCACCTTCTTGTTTATTCCTTCTTCCGTGGCGGAAACCTTGGTCATGAAGCCCAGTTCCCTGCCGATATAAACCATCGAGAAAGTGGTGTCTTTCTTCACCAGGCTCACGGGGCCGGCCAGCAGGTCGTAGTCGATATCTTCGCCGGTCATCAACTGGCGCAGCTGCGTTTCTTTGGCCTGCTCTTCAGCCGGTTTGGTCAGGTAGTAGATGTTGAAAGTGGGCCTGAAGATCTCGTGCTTTATCGTAAAGGAGGCCACCGGCGTCATGCCGGCCTGCTCGAGCGGCTCAAGCAGCTCGTGCTGGAGCTTCTTGATCTCGGCCGGGTCCAGGGCATTGTAATGAAGCTTCTCGGCCATGTATTCGCGCAGTACGCGGCCTTCCGGGGCGGCGTAGTTAAGCTTGCTGAGGCCGCTGTTGAATTCGGTGCCGGTAACCTTGATGTCGAATTTGGCGAGTATCGGCGTCCACATCTCTACGAATTCTTTGAACTCGGCCTCGGTCTTGGCCGTGGAGAAAAGGAAGCTTTTCGCGGGCTGCGCAAGGAGGTGCAGCTTCGTTATTTCCCCGGAGACATGGCCGCATTTCGGCGCGGCTTCTAAAGCCGGAAGGGCCGGCGCGGGGACCGTGATCTTAAAGGCGCTGACATCGGCCGCGGAAATGTTCGCTAATTCCGCCGCATTTGCCGTAGTGGCGCTGAACGCTGCCGCCGCAAGGATCGTAAATATTCTCATCAAACTTTCCTCCTGTAACCGCTCGTCTTCAAATATATTCTAACTTAATATAAGGCCGTTCGTATGGGTTCAAAGGCTACAGGTTTTCTGGGTCACAAGTCCCATGATATCCGTCAACCCCGAGCGGCATGAAGGGCGGGGTTAAAGCCCGGCAGCCGGAGCCTGGTCCCGGAGGCGGTGCGAGAGCTGGTCGTATAGCCGGGCCATAGCAAGGCGCAGCCAGGGCAGGAAGACGAATACTTTAAGGCAGAAAGCGGTTATTACCCATGGGCTCAGGTCCTTTGTCACTACAGGGGCGGACAGTTTACCGGTTATATATACCGGGTTGGGGGCAAGGATATCCACCATGACGGTAAGCACGATGAGGAAGCCTAAGAGCCCCCTCCACCCGTTGGTGATAGCTGCGCTTAAGGTGAACGCTTCCTTAATGCCGCAGCGGCGGTCCACCACCAGGTATTCGCTGAGGCAGTAGGTGGAGTAAATTATCAGCCCGGGTAAAATGAACAGCATCGTGCCGCAGGCGGTAATGAAACCCAGCCACAGCGTTACCGCCACCGCGCGGTGGTAAACCGGGAAGGCGCTGAAGAGCGTGGTTAAAACGGGTTTTTCTCCGCGCACCAGCTTCAGGTAAACCATGTTCGACCCGGTAGCCAGCGGGGCAAGTATTAAGATCACGTATGGCAGGGCGGGCAGGTACGAGTGCCAGTGGTGCACCAGGTAAAATGCCGGCGCGTTGAGGGCGGTCAAAACAAGCAGCAAGGGGAGCAGCGAGGTGAACCCGTCGAGATAATCGTTCCAGGCCTGTCCCAGCCAGTCGTGGTTCTTTGCGGCGGTCATCGGGAGCGGGCCTGCGCGTAAAGGCGGCTGGCCTGATAGGAACTGCGCACCAGCGGTCCGGAAAGGACGGCCCGGAAGCCCGCGGCCCTGGCTTTCTCCCCCCAGCGCGCGAACTCCTCTTCGGTGTAATATTTCTCCACCGGCCGGTGGCTTTTTGTCGGGGCCAGGTACTGGCCCAGCGTCAGCAGGTCGCAGCCGCGGGCGACGAGGTCGCCCAGCGCCGTTTCAAGGTCCTCCGGCTTTTCGCCCAGGCCCAGCATCAGGCCGGATTTTGTGAGGATGTCCGGGCGTATTTTTTTCGAATTGGAGAGCACGTCCAATGAGCGGGTGTAGTCGGCCCCGGCGCGGGCGCCGGCGTAGAGGCCGGCGGGCATTTCCAGGTTATGCCCCAACACGTCGGGGTTCGACGCCAGTACTGTTTCCAGCGCTTTTATGTCGCCCTTGAAATCAGGGATAAGGGGCTCTGTCCTTATGCCCGGGGAAAGTTCCTTTATCAGCCGGTTGGCGGCGGCGAAATGGGCGGCGCCGCCGTCGGGCAGATCGTCGCGCGTGGGCGAGGTGAAGACCACGTATTTCAGCCCCCATTTCCTGCAGAGTTCGGCCGCGCGCCGGGGTTCTCCGGAGTCGGGCGGCAGCGGGACGGATTTCTTTACGGCGCAGAAACCGCAGTTCCGCGTGCAGATATCTCCCAGCAGCAGGAAGGTCGCCTCGCCTTGCGCGAAGCAGGCTCCCTTGTTGGGGCACCGGGCTTCGTCGCAGACGGTGTGCAGGGCGCGGCGGTCCAGTTCAGCCGCCGTATCCGACGCCGCCGTGCCGCGCAGGCCCGCTTTGTTCCTGCGCACTTCATCCACTATCCAGCCGGGGATCATGGTCATTGCGTTATCTTTAAATGCAGTTCCTTCAACTGCCCCTCGTCTATCTTTGAAGGCGCGTCGCTCATAAGGCAGGCGCCGCTGGTGGTTTTCGGGAAGGCTATCACGTCGCGTATGGAGTCGGTGCCGCAGATTATGCCTATCAGGCGGTCGTAGCCCATGCCAATGCCGCCGTGGGGCGGCGCGCCGAAGTCCATTGCGTTGACTATCATGCCGAAGCGCGCCTGCACCTGGGCTTTGTCGTAGCCCATCAGCCCGAAGATCTTTTCCTGCATCGCGCGGCTGTGGTTGCGCACGGAGCCGGAGCCCAGCTCCACGCCGTTGAGCACCAGGTCGTACTGGCAGGAACGCACGTTGCCCGGGTCGGTATCGAGCTTGTGCTCCTCTTCCGGCAGCGGGGCGGTGAAGGGGTTATGCGTGAAGGTCCAGTTGCCGCTGGCGGCGTCCTTCTCCAGCAGCGGGAAATGGCGCACCCACAGGAAGGCCCACTGTTTGGCCGGCGCGGGTTTGAGGCGGGCGATAAGCTCGTTCCTGAGCGCGCCCAGGCAGGGCGCGGCCACGGCGGGCTGGTCGGCGGCTATAAATACCGCGTCGCCTTCGTTCACCTCCAACAGGCTTTTCAGCGCGGCCAGTTCCGGCTCGGTCATGAATTTCAGCGTGGGCGATTCCCACTTGCCTTCCTTGAAGCGCAGCCAGACCAGGCCTTTGGCCCCGTGTTTCTTTACCAGGTCGGTCAGCTTGTCCATGTCGCCGCGGCTGAAGGCGGCGGCTTTATCGCCCTTGATGGCGCGGACCACGCCTCCGCCGGCCAGGGCGCCGGAGAACACTTTGAACTGGGAATCTTTGAAGACGGCGGAGCAATCCTTTATTTCCAGCGCGTAGCGCAGGTCGGGCTTGTCCGAGCCGTACTTGAGCATTACGTCGGAGAATTCCATTTCGGGGAAGGGGCCGGAGACTTCGGAGCCGAGGTAGGCGAAGATGTCCTTCATCAGGCCTTCCACCACGCGGGCGATGTCCTGTTCGTCCACGAAGGACATCTCCAGGTCTATCTGGGTGTGTTCCGGCTGGCGGTCGGAGCGCAGTTCCTCGTCGCGGAAGTTGCGGGCCAGCTGGAAGTAGCGGTCCAGGCCGGACATCATCAGCACCTGCTTGAACTGCTGCGGGCTTTGGGGCAGGGCGTAGAATTCGCCGGGGTTGTTGCGCGACGGCACCACGAAGTCGCGCGCGCCTTCCGGGGTGGAGCGGGTGAGCAGCGGGGTTTCTATTTCGTTGAAGTCGAGGCTGTAGAGGTAGTTGCGCACTACCTGGGACAGGCGGCTGCGCAGCACCAGGTTGTGGGCCATGGCGGGGCGGCGCAGGTCGAGGAAGCGGTACCGGAGGCGGGTTTCTTCCGAGACGCCGGCGTGCTCGCCCAGGTCGAAAGGCAGCGGCTGGGAGGCGTTGAGGATAATTATTTCCGAGGCCTCCAGCTCTATTTCGCCGGTGGGCATTTTCTTGTTGGCGTTGGCGCCGGGGCGGGCCGCCACTTTGCCGGTCACGCGCAGGGCGTATTCGCTCTTGGTCTCTTCGGCGGTGGCGAAGACGGGGCTGCCGGGATTGGCTACCACCTGGGTTATGCCGTAGAGGTCGCGCAGGTTTATGAAGAGCACGCCGCCGTGGTTGCGCTTGGAGTCCACCCAGCCGGTCAGGGTTACGGTCTGGCCGGCATTGGAGGCGTTGAGTTCGCCGCAGGTGTGGGTGCGCAGGGCAGTGGCTTTTGAAGTGTTGTTTGTCATTGTTGCTCCGTTGCAGGTGTAATTTTCTGTATTCAGGTCCGCAGGATAGCCCGGCCGGCGGCTGGCCCGGGTGTTGTCCTGCCCACCCGGGCAGAGGAAACCCTTGCGTCGGTTTCCCCCCGCCTTACTTTGATGGCGGGGCCCCCTTTCCGCAACGGGTGTTCAGGACAACACCCGGGCCAGCCGCCTCCGTAACCATAGTCGTTCATTCCCGAGCAACCGTATATTTCCTAATCGCGGATCACTCTTCCAGTAAAAGAGTCCTTCTGTTTATCCTTCGGTATCCGCTTCTCTATTTCTTTGGGAGCATCCTGGATAGGAAGGGTGAATTGGTCCCCCTTCTCTTTGAGGGGCTTTACGGTTACGGTGCCTGCTTTTAGTTCGTCCTCTCCTATTATCAGGGCGTAGGCGGCGCCGCTCTTGTCGGCGGAGCGCATCTGCGACTTGAGGCTGAGGGCCAGGTTCGACGAGTCGGCGCCGACGCCGGCGGCGCGCAGGGCGGTCAGCAGGCCGAAAGCCGGGTCCTGGGCCTGCGGCGAGGCGGCTACTACGAAAGCGGACGGGGCGTTGTCTACTTTTACTTTGTCCTTGAGCAGCATCGCCAGGCGGTCCACGCCCATGCCCCAGCCTATGGCCGGGGCTGCGGGGCCGCCCATGGACTTTACCAGGTCGTCGTAGCGGCCGCCGCCGGCCACCGCGTCCTGGCTGCCGAGCATGGTGCTGCGCACCTCGAAGACGGTGCGGCTGTAGTAGTCCAGGCCGCGAACCAGGTTGGGGTTCACGTTGTACTTGACGCCGGCGGCGCCGAGCAGGCG
>DAOPZW010000189.1:0-5429 GCA_035353595.1 Elusimicrobiales bacterium
CGGAATTAGGGATAAAACCGCGTTGGGAGCTTATAAAAGGCGGCGAGGATTTTTACGCCGTAACCAAGAAGTTTCACAACGCCCTGCATGGGACTTACCAGGAACTGACCCCGGCTGATTTTCAGCTTTTCCGGGACACAACCAGAACGAATCTGGAGACGATGAACCTCGACGCGGATATCGGGCTGATCCACGATCCGCAGCCCGCCGGACTGATAGACAAGAAACCCGCCGGCGCAAAGTGGATCTGGCGCTGCCACATAGACCTCTCCAACAGGCAGGACAACGTTTGGGAGTTCCTGCGCGGTTATGTCTCGCGTTACGACGCAGCCGTGATCTCCGCGCCGTCTTTCTCGCAGGAGCTGCCTATAAAGCAGTTCCAGGTGCCGCCTTCCATAGACCCGCTGGCGGACAAGAACAAAGAGCTGACCGACGCCGAGGTTTCGGAAATAATGCGGCGGCTGGAGATCCCTACGGACAAGCCGCTGATCAGCCAGGTGTCCCGTTTCGACCGGCTAAAGGACCCGCTGGGCGTGATAGAGGCGTTCAAGAAGATACAGCCCTACGTCACTGCGCGGCTGCTGCTGGTGGGCGGCAGCGCCGACGACGACCCCGAAGGCGCGCAGGTGCTGGCCGAGGCCCGCACGGCGGCGGAAGGGAATCCGGATATATTCGTGCTCTGCCTGCCTCCTACGAGCAATGTCGAGATAAACGCCATACAGCGCGCCTCTACGATAATACTCCAGAAATCACTTAAAGAAGGTTTTGGTTTGACCGTGTCGGAAGCCCTGTGGAAAGGCAAACCTGTCATTGCCGGCGCGGTGGGGGGAATACCTTTACAGATAACCCATAAATACTCCGGCATCCTTACCCGCACCATTGACGGTACGGCATACTGGATGAAGCGCCTGCTGCATGAGCCCGCCTACGCTAAAAAGCTGGGCGAGAACGGCCGCGAGCACGTGCGGGAGAACTTCCTGCTGACGCGCCACCTGCGGGATTACCTGCTGCTCGCCCTGTACCTGGAAAGCGGCCGGCAGGACTTTATACATTTGTGAGCCGGCACCGCAGCGGAGGCAGCGATATTGCGCGGAACCTGTCTATTCGTATTCCCGGTTGAAGCCGATCAAATGGCGTTTATTGGGCCACTTTCATATAATAAAAATATAGAAAAATATGAAAACCCGCATCACCGAATCCACTCTGCTGTTCATAAGCATCGTTAAATGGGTGTTCCTGGCCACCGTAGCAGGCGCCGTGGTCGGCTTTGCCACAACCATCTTCCTCAAACTGCTGAATATCTCCACCGCCGCGGCCGGCGCCTGGGAATATTCCTACCTTTTCCTTCCCCTGGCGCTGTTCGCCAGCGCTTTACTGGTGAAGTATCTGGCCCCGGACGCCAAAGGGCATGGCACCGAAAAAGTTATAGAAGCCGTACACAAGAAAGCCGCGAAGATCCCGCTGGCGGTGGTCCCAGTAAAACTTGTCGCCACCATCATAACCCTGGCGCTCGGCGGCTCGGCCGGGAAAGAAGGGCCCTGCGCCCAGATAGGCGCGGGGCTGACTTCCGCCCTGAGCGTCCTTTTTAATTTCAACGAGCATGACCGGAAAAAGATGGTGATCTGCGGCATAAGCGCCGGGTTCGCGGCCGTTTTCGGCACGCCCATAGCGGGCGCCATCTTCGGGGTGGAAGTACTTTTTATAGGCGCCATACTTTACGAAGTGCTGCTGCCTTCTTTCATAGCGGGAATAACAGCCTACCAGGTGTCGGCCGCCCTGGAGATCGCGTATTTCCACAAGCCTGTAAATTTTGTGCCGGTGTTCTCCGAAACCTTCATGCTGAAGGTCATGTTCGCGGGGATCTTCTTCGGACTGGCTTCGCTGATACTGATAGAGCTGTTAAAATACGGGGAGAGAGTGGCTGAACGGATAAAGCTCTGGGCGCCGCTCAAGGGCCTGGCGGGCGGCGCGGCGCTTGTGCTGCTGGCCTTGCTGTTCTCAAAAAAATACCTGGGCCTCGGCCTTGGGACGATAGAGGCGGTATTGGGCGGCGCGCCGGCGGCGTGGTACGACTTCCTCCTTAAATCCGTATTCACCTCCATCACCCTCAGTTTCGGCGGCAGCGGCGGCATAATCACGCCGATATTCTTTATCGGCACCACCACGGGCAGCCTGTACGCGCAGCTCATGCACCTTAATTCAGCCACGTTCGCGGCCATAGGTTTCGTGGCGGTTCTCGCCGGGGCGGCCAATACCCCCATAGCCGCCAGCATCATGGCCGTGGAGCTTTTTGGCCCCGTGATAGCCCCTTACGCCACCGTGGCCTGCGTGATAAGTTTCCTCATGACGGGCCATAAAAGCGTCTATCCTTCACAAGTACTTTCCATCAGAAAGACCGATTCCATACAGGTTGAGATCGGCAAGGAACTTGAAGACATAAAAACCTCCGGATATTCTCCCAAACCGAAGAGCGCGGCCGCGCTGGCCTTGCGCGTAATACAGAAGGTAGACGACCTGGTGAACAGACGGGATTAAGAATATACGGGCTGCGCGGCCACGCCTGCGACGACATCTCGCGGATAAGATCCCCATACCGCAGATCCAAACGGTAAGCCATGAGGCAGCCCGGCGCGGCGTTGCGCGCGCCGCCGCTTTTGTGCATAATGTCAGCAGGGCAGGTTCCGGCGCCGCCGCCGGGCCAAGGGGGGCACATGAAAACCGTTACCGTAGCGGTGCGCAAGCCGGAGGAAGTGAACGTCATCCTGGGGCAGGCGCATTTCATCAAGACAGTGGAGGACCTCTACGAGGCCCTGATCGCCTCGTCGACGGCGATAAAGTTCGGGCTGGCGTTCTGCGAGTCCTCCGGCGCGTGCAAGGTGCGGACGGAAGGCAACGACCCGGAGCTCAAAGAGCTGGCCGCGGCCAACGCGCTGGCGATAGGCGCCGGGCATACCTTCATAGTGCTGCTGCGGGACGCCTTCCCGATCAACGTACTGAACGCGGTTAAGGGCCTGAGCGAGGTCTGCGCGGTTTACGCGGCTACCGCCAACCAGTTGGAAGTGGTGCTGGCCGATAACGGGCGCGGGCGCGGCGTGCTGGGCGTCATAGACGGGCTCAAGCCGCAGGGGATCGAGAACGCCGAGGACGTGGCTTGGCGCAAGGACCTGCTGCGCAAGATCGGCTACAAGCGTTAGCGGCGGGGGGGAGCGTGGCGCATCACCTCGGGAAATCCGGCTACCCGGCCCTCGTCGGGAGGCTGAACCGCTACCCGCAGGGCGCGGCCGAATCGGCGCTGCTGTACAAGATACTAGCGCTGCTCTTCAGCGAGCGGGAGGCGGGGCTGGTGGCGCTGCTGCCCATAAAGCCCTTCACCGCCGCGGCCGCCTGGAAGCTGCCGGAAGCCGAGGCGCGCAGGATCCTCGACGGGCTGGCTGACCGGGCGCTGCTGCTCGACACCCTGGCGCCGGGCGGCGAGACCACGTACGTGCTGCCGCCGCCGATGGCCGGCTTCTTGGAATTCTCGCTGATGCGCACGCGGGGCGATCTGGACCAGAAGGCGCTCAGCGAGCTGCTGTACCAGTACCTGAACGTCGAGGAAGATTTCATCCGCGGCCTTTTCTCGCCGGGAGAGACGCAGCTCGGGCGGGCGTTCGTGCAGGAGCCGGCGCTGCCGGGCGGCGAAGGGCTGCACGTGCTCGACTACGAGCGGGCCAGCGAGGTGATACGCACCGCCTCGCGGCGCGGCGTGGCGCTGTGCTACTGCCGGCACAAGATGCGCCACCTGGGCATGGCCTGCGGCGCGCCGCTGGAGATCTGCATGACCTTCAACGGGGCGGCGGAGCCCCTGATACGGCACGGCTTCGCGCGGGAGGCGGGCCTGACGGAGATGCTGGACCTGCTGCGGCAGGCCTACGAGCTGCGGCTGGTGCAGTTCGGCGAGAACGTGCGCGAGGGGGTGAATTTCATCTGCAACTGCTGCGGTTGCTGCTGCGAGGCCATGCAGGCCGCGCGCCGGTTCAGCTTCCTGCACCCGGTGCATACCACCAACTTCATGCCGGTGACCGACGCCGGCCGCTGCTGCGGCTGCGGCCTCTGCGCGCGGGTCTGCCCGGTGGCGGCGGTGCGGCTGGAAGAGGATCCCGCCCGGCCCGGGCGGAAAACGGCGCGGGCGGACCCGGAGCTCTGCCTGGGCTGCGGGGTCTGCGCCCGGGCCTGCGTCTCCGGAGCGGTCCGCCTGGCGGCGCGTGGCCGGCGCGTGCTGACGCCGCTGAACACCGCTCACCGCGTGGTGCTGATGGCCATCGAGCGCGGGAAGCTGCAGGACCTCATCTTCGACAACCGCGCGCTGTTCAGCCACCGCGCGATGGCGGCCGTGCTGGGCGTTATCCTGAAGCTGCCGCCCGTGAAGCTGGCGCTGGCGAACCGGCAGCTGCGCTCCCGCTACCTGGAGGCGCTGGTGCGCCGCCTGGCGCCCGGCGGCGGCCTTAAGTGATATATATCGCAGCCTTCTATCTTTTCGACTCAGTTAGCCGGTCGCGATCTTATCATTGGCGGAGCATACATGGAAATTCCCTGACGCCGCGCCCTGCGCGGCGTTGAACTTTTGCAGACCTGGTAACATCCCGATAAATTGTCCTGCTTACGCAATTTTTTTCTATCATTAACTCTGCGGGGTTGGTCAGGCGCATACAGCCGTTCCCAATTTCACCCGTAACAGGAATATGAAACAAAAGACTTTTCCGGAACTCATCGTCTCCCCACGACTGGAACTTAGAAAGCACGGTGCCGAACTGGCCGAAACGATGTATCGCTATGTGGACCAGGACAGGGCCCGGCTGAGGGTTTTCCTTCCCTGGGTGGATAAAACCTTATCGGAGGAGGACGAGGCCGCTTACATTAAAATCACCCATGCCACCTGGGAGAAGGGAACATTCTTCGATTACGGGATTTTCGAGCGGGAGACCGGCACTTACATGGGAAATGCGGGAGTGCACAACATAGCCTGGCATCACGACCGTTGCGAATTCGGCTACTGGATCCTGGGCAGATTCGAAGGGAAAGGTTTCGTTTCCGAAGCGGTCAGCGCTCTGGAGAAAGTCTGCGCCGGCCTGGGATTTCACCGCCTGGAGATCCGCTGCGATTCCGGCAACCCCAGATCTGCCGCCGTTCCCCGCCGGCTGGGTTACTCCCTGGACGGGACCCTGAAAGAGGACACCCTTGCACACGGCAGGTACACGGATACGATGGTATTCGCAAAATTGAACGACTAACGTAGTGCTGGCGGGCGCATCGCACAGATCCGAGCCTGCGCGAGCCAACGACCCCGGATCTTTAAAAATCCTCGATTTTAACTTCCAAACAGTACGGGCAGCCCCGGCCCACGAGTTCAAAACGCTAGTGCAACAAAATAAATAGACCTGCTGTAGAAT
>DAOPZW010000190.1:0-5423 GCA_035353595.1 Elusimicrobiales bacterium
AGATCCGGATGAGCGCGGCCCTGGCCGCCGCGCTCAACCACGTGAACAAGCTTACCGGCGGAGCCGTGGTCGTGGCGGCCGCCGATCTTTATTCCTCGACCTGCGCCGGCCTTATCGGCGAAGGCTTCGGGCAGGGCTTTTATAATTTCGCTTCCAATCCCGGCTCGCGGCTTTATTCAGCGGGCGGTATCTGCGAGGACGCCATGGGCGCGATCATGTCGGGCGCCAGCGCTTTCGGCAGCCATATCGGCGTTACCGCTTCTTACGCCTCCTTTCTCTCCCCCCTGGAACATGTTCCCGCCCGTCTCCACGCCATAGGGCAGCAGGCGCGCCGCGCTTTTACCGGCGGCCCCGCGGACACTTTTATAATGATCAACGCCCACTCCGGCCTGCAGACGGGCGAGGACGGTTCCACCCATTCCGATCCCCAGCCGCTGCAACTGCTGGCGGGAAACTTCCCCGCGGGTTCCATGATAACGCTCACTCCCTGGGACCCGGCTGAGATCTGGCCCCTGCTGGCCGCGGCCCTCAACCGCCGCCCTGCTGTTATTGCCCCCTTTGTCCCCCGGCCTCCGTATATGGTCGCCGACCGCGCCGCTCTGGGCCTGGCGGCCGCCGGCGACGCGGCGCGGGGAATGTATCCTCTGCTGGCCGGTCCTAAACGCGGCCGGCGCGGCACCGTGGTGCTGCAGGGCAGCGGAGTCGCTAACGTTTTCATCGCGGGGGTCCTGCCCCGGCTTCGCGAAGCCGGCCTTAACCTTAACGTGTTCTATGTCTCCAGTGGCGATCTTTTCGACCTGCTCAGCGCCGAGGAGCAGAAAAAGATCTACCCGGAACGCCTGGCCATGGAAGCCATGGGAATAACCGATTTTACCTTGCCCACCATGTGCCGCTGGGTGCGCTCAAGCGACGGGCAGGCCCGCACGCTGCATCCTTTCAGGAACGGGCGCTATCCCTCATCGGGGAAGGCGGGCGATGTGCTTAAGGAAGCGGGGTTGGACGCGGACGCGCAGTTTAAAGCCATAACGGAATACGCGCGCTCCGTGGTTTCGGTGCATTGAAAACACTAGGGAGGAACAACATGCAAGTTCAGGAAAAACCTTATCTTACCGGCAGGACGTTCTTGTTCAGCATCTTCAAGGGCGAGGATCTCCTGCAGGCGATCCAGCATTTCAGCCACCACCACCAGGTGCGCTGCGGCCTGATCAGCGCCATCGGCGCCGTAGAGCGCGCGACTTTCGGGGTTTACGACCAGAAGGCTAAAAAGTATATCAAGCACAATATCGAGAAGGAGCTGGAGATCCTTTCCCTTTCCGGCAATATCAGTCTTTTCGACGATAAGCCGATGGTTCACGCCCACGTCATTTTCTCGGACAGCGAGGGCAAAGCGCTGGGCGGCCACGTCATGGCCGGCACCCGGGTTTTCAGCTGCGAGGTTTTCATGCAGGAACTTACCGGCGACCTCAAGGTGAGAAAGAACGACAAGGCCACCCAGCTCCCGCTGTGGGCCAACCCGATCTGCCTCAAATGAAGGAGACCCCGGCCGGTTTCAGGGCGGGCTTTGTGCCCATCACGGGCCTGCCCAACGCCGGCAAGTCCACGCTGCTTAACGCCCTCTGCGGCATGCGGCTTTCCATCATTTCGGAAAAGCCGCAGACCACCCGCAACAGCATCATGGGCATCCTCAACGCCGAGGATTTTCAGGCGGTCTTCGTCGATACCCCCGGTTTTTTAAAAAGCCGCAATCTTTTTGAAAAAAGCATGGAAAACTCCATCCGCAGGGCCGCCTCCGAGGACGGGGACCTGTGCCTGCTGATGGCGGAGCCGGGCCTCCCCCCCGAAGATAAGATCCCGCTGTTCGAGCCGCTGAAACGCGCCGCCTGCCCTATCTACCTCGTGATCAACAAACTCGATAAGGAAACCTCCGCGGCCCGGGCCGACGCGGCGGCGGCGTTCTACTCCGCGCTGCTGCCGATAAAACAGGTGTTGCACATTTCCGCGCTTACCGGCGGCGGCGTGAAAGAACTGCGCGCGGCCATAAAAGCCGCGCTGCCGGAGCACCCCGCCTATTACCCGCAGGATCAGCTGACCGACCGCTGGGAGAAGTTCTACGCGGCGGAAATAATACGCGAGCAGATCTTCAAGCTGTACAGCCAGGAGATCCCTTACGCCGCGGCGGTGGAAATAGAGGTTTTCAGGGAGAGCGAGGGGCGCGACACCCAGATCCTGGCGGCTATCCACGTGGCCCGCGCCACCCAGAAGCCCATCATTATCGGAAAGGCCGGCCGTACTATCGGCGCCCTGCGCGAAAAATCACATAAGGCCCTGGTAGCTTTCCTCGGCAGGCGCATAGAACTTCACCTGACCGTTAAAGTCACCCCGGGCTGGCAGGACGATCTGTCCTTTCTGCGCGAACTCGGTTTCTATGACAAAAAGTAGAGGCTACGCGCTTTTATTCGCTTTTACCGGCTATATCGCGGCCTCGCACCTTGCCACCGCCGTCATCCTGCTGGGCGGCCTGGCCGCTGTGCAGTCCGGCTTCGCGCTGGCGCGCCTGGCGCTGGGCTTTGACCGGATCTACTGGCTTAAACCCGTTCTCTGCGACGCGTCGGGCTTCGCGGTGGTTTCAGCCCTGACCGCGCTGACGCAATATTATTTTTTAAGTCTGCTGGGGCTTAGCCGGGCGGGCCGGGCGCCGCTGCTGGCGGCCATGGGCTGCTCGGCTTTGTTGTCGGGCGTGTTCTTCTGGGGCGCCGCGGAGTATTCAAGCCTGGGCGCGTACGGCCTGTCCGGGCTGCCGGTCACGCTTTCCGCGCTTATCGGCGGGACGGCCGCCGTCTTCCAGAAGCCGGAAGAAAATCCCTGGCCCGCGGCTTACGCGCGGTTCTTTTCTCATTTCTAGGCCGCCGCGCTAACTCCAGATCCCGGGTATCTTTTCTCCGCAGGGGCAGCCGCCCCCGGCGTCCAGGATATTTTTCTTTACGGTGAACCCGTCCCTTTCAACGACTTTCCTGCCGCAGGCCGGGCAGGCGGTGTCTTCCAGCCCGCTGCCGCGGCTGCGGATATTCCCGCAGTAAACGTAGCGCATTCCTTTGCGCAGGGCCGTCTCCCTGGCGCGCAGCAGCGTCTCTGGCGGGGTGGGCGGGGCAGCGGTCATGCGGTGATCGGGATGGAAGGCCGTAAGATGCCAGGGGATATCCCGCGACAGTCCTGCCAGGTAGGCGGCCATGGCGCTTATCTCCGGTCCGGAGTCGTTGAAGCCGGGGATCAGCAGGGTGACTATTTCCACCCAGAAGCCGGCTTTTAAGATGGTTTCCAGGCCGGTCTTGACCTTTTCCAGTTCGCCCCCGCATACGGCCCGGTACCTTTCGTCATTGAAGGTTTTCAGGTCGACTTTCCAGAAGTCCATGACCGGGCGCAGGAAAGCCGCGGTTTCGGGCGTTGCATACCCGTTCGACACAAAGCCCGTGCGCAGCCCGGCGGCTTTGGCGGCCGCAAAGATCTCGCGGGACCATTCGGCGGTGATGAGCGGCTCGTTATAGGTTGAAATTACGGAGCGGGCTCCGGCCGCGCCGGCTTCGCGCAGGAGCACGCCGGGTGAGGTCTCAAGGGGCTGGAGACCTCCGGCGCGGGCGTCCGAGATATTCCAATTCTGGCAGAAATCGCACTTAAAATTGCAGCCGAACATCCCGAAGGAAAGCGCGACGGAGCCGGGCAGGGCGTGGAAAAAAGGCTTTTTCTCTACCGGGTCCGCGGCGGCGCCGGAGACATAACCCCACGGCGCCATAAGTATGCCGTGGTCGTTATACCTCACCCCGCAGCGCCCGGTACCGCCGGGACCGGTTACGCAGCGGTGTGCGCAGGCCCGGCAGGCGGTTTTCCCGCCCGGCAGTTTTTCATACAGCACGGCCTCTTTGGAAAGTTTCCTGAGAGAATTCATTTGATAGTCCCGCCCCTCCGGCCGGTCCTCTGCCCCCGCGGCGCGGCACTCCGGCCGAATCTACAGCATAGTATTAAATTGCGGAAGGTTTAGGCGCTAGTACTTTGATCGCGGCGGGGATAACGCTCAATTTTACTTGTCCGTCCCCGGAAAAGAAGTCCTCTCCGTCGAGGTGGTACCAGACCCCGGAACCGTAATCCAGTTCAATGACCCTGGCCCGGAAGGTCTCATAAATTTCCGGGTATTGGGCCAGACGGCCGCTGAACAGCGCGGGCACTACCGAAAGCAGCCTGGGCAAGGAAGCGTTCTTTATAAAACACAGGTCCAGCAGTCCGTCGTCAAGGTAGGCGCCCGGCGCCATGCGCGCGCCGCCGCCGTATTGCATCCCGTTGAGGACGCCGGTCAGCAGCGGGGTCATTTCCAGCCGGCGCCCGTCAAGCCTGGCGGTGACTTTCCTCGGGCCGGAGGCGATCACCCGTTTTGCGGCGTACCACACGTAGGGCAGTATGCCCCTGCGGCGGCTCAGGGAATTGAAATCATGCGCTATTTCCGCGTCGAGCCCGACGCCTGAGGCGCAAAAGAACGGCTGGCCGTTGGCCAGGCCGGCGTCGATGGGCCTGGCCTCCCATTCAAACAGCCCGTCGAGCGCCGCGGCGAATTTCAACGGGATAAAAAGGTTGCGGGCCAGCCCGTTGCCCGAGCCGCAGGGCAGTATGCCCAGCGCTGTCTCTTTGCCGATAAGGGAAGCCGCGGTCTCGCGTATGGTGCCGTCGCCGCCGACCGCTACCACGCGCGTGAACCCGGCCAGCACCGCTCTGGCCGCCAGTTCGGAGGCGTGCCCCCTGGCGCGCGTAAACTCCATTTCAAAAAGTATTTTCCGCCCGGAAAACGTTTTTTTAAGCAGTTCCCTGATATCGCCCTGTTTTTTGCCGGCGCTGGGATTTATTATGAAGAAATAGGACATGGACGGTCGCGCGGGGCGCGGCTTTATTCTATGGCGCTTAAGCCGGTGGCCCACTCGGCTTTCTGCCCGGTAAAGTTTATCGAGGAAAGGACATTCCCGTCGGCAGGGTCGCCTTTTTGACAGCGGAAGACGACGCGGTAAAAATACCCGATGCGCAGGTCCGGCTTCTCGCCCAGCGTGTCCTGGTCGTCTACGTAAAGATAGTTCAGCTTTTTCTTGGGCCCGGTATGCACCAGATTAAGGCGCCAGCCGTTAGTTTGCTTTTTTGCTGTTATCATCTGCAGGGACATTTCCAGCTCGCGGCCCGCATAGGCCGCCGGCTTTTGGAAGAACTGGTTCTGGTCTACCAGCATGATGGCGGGTGCCTTGGGCTTGGGGGCGGGGACGACCGGGGCTTCCGGCACCGGCTTGATAGTGACGACTTTTTTCGCCTCTGCGGCGGCCGCGTCCTCCTGCTCCTGGTCCGGTCCGGAGTCGCCGCCGTACGCCGCCTGGTAGCCGTTTTCCTGCGCCGGCTTA
>DAOPZW010000191.1:0-5362 GCA_035353595.1 Elusimicrobiales bacterium
TCTGTAGCACCGCTTCGGCCCCATTCCGGGCAATGGTTTCGGGATCGTATTCCTCGTTGGTGGTCAGCGGAAGGATGCCCTCGACGCCGCCGAGGGCGTAAATTTTTCCGCCGGCCGCCGCGGCCGCCATATAAGGGCGCGGCGCGGTCATGGGCGCCCTGGCGGCCCAGTTGCCGGAGGCGGGATCGTATTCCTCGTTCAGGTCCAGATCCCCCCCGTTACCGTTGCCGCCGAGGGCGTAGAGCTTGCCTCCCGCGGCCGCCGCCGCCAGCTCCCTGCGGGGAGTCATAGCCGGTTTCGCGGTCCAGGCGTCCCCGGCGCGCCAAGCCGAGTAGCCCCCCGCGTCTTTGTCCACGGCCGCCCCGGACAGGCCGGCGCCCAGCCCGGTCAGCACCGGCCCGTAGGCCGAGGCTACAATGGCGCTGGAACTCACTTCGTCGAAATACACGCCGGCGGGCGCCTCTATCCTGGTAACGGTGGCCAGTTCAACAGTATAGTTCTCATCCGGCTCGGTAGAGACTTTTACTTTGAAGTAGTAGGTGGTGTTGGGACTGAGGCTGTAATAGCTGGTGGTCTGCGCGCCTATGGCGCCGGTAACGGAAGAGTACGTAACGCTGAAGTCCGCCGCGGTGGAAATGACCATCAGCGGCCGCTCCAGCGCGGGGTTATCCAGCGCCCAGGCAAAGCTGGCGGCGGTGCTGGAAACGGAGACCGCCTGCGCGGCGGAGGGAGTATCCGCCCAGGCTGCGGTAAGGCCGTTGAAAGCGGACAAAAGGAAGATCCCGGCGGCCAAAGGCGCAGCCTTAAGGTAGGACAGTAAAAGCCGCCGCTTTATCCCGGTCATCAATTGCTGAGTTGTAGTTGAACTGACTTTATATTCGCATGCGCGGTGCGCGCACATAAATATCATTATAGTATAGACCACGGCCGCGCCGCCGTCAAGGGGATAAAAATTGAGAGCCCCCGGTAGCGGGGGCTCTTCAATTGGCGCACAGGCCAGGGTACTTGGTGACTGCAGACTGCGGTAAGGAGCGAACCGGGTACCGAAGGCGCATTAGCGCCGGAGACCGAGGGCCGGAACACTCACCCGGGAGCAGGACCGCCGCAGGCGGGCCGCTGAACCAGGACTCCGGAGAACCGCGCCGCCCGAAAGGGCGGGAGACGGACCGGAGAACACCCCGGGCATCGCGCCGCTGCAACCGCGCCGCACAAAGAAGACCGCAGAACACTGGCCGCGAACCGGGGGAAACAGCGTCGGGGAACCGGGGCAGGGGCCCCGCGATCCGCACCGCGAACACCGAGATCAGCTCGACCGCACACTCCCGAGATCATCTCGACCGCACCGCCGACGCATTTAAGAGAACAGGACTGCATAACGAGTATAACAGAGGCCTGTTGACTTGTCAAGGCCCAATTTCAAAATTCACGATTTTATTCTTTCTGGCGCTCCGCCACGTCGGGCAACTCCATGGTATCCACCGGGTGCCCGGCCACTACCTCAAGGAACAGCGCGCCGTAGCGCTCTAATTTCCTTTCCCCGATCCCCTTCATTCCGCGCAGCTCTTCCAGCGTCCGCGGCTTCACCGCGGACATCTCCGCCAGCACGCTGTCGTGAAAAACCACATAGGGCGGCACGCCTGCCTTGTCGGCTATCACGCGGCGGTAGGCGCGCAGGCGCTCGAACAATTCCCCGTCGGGCTCGAGGCCGCCGGCCAGCGCCGCCCCGGCTTTTTTCAGGGCCTTGGACTTCTTCGCGCCTTTGAGTTTCGGCGGCACGGGCAGGCCAAGCACCACGGTCCGCTCGTCGCGGCACAAAGCTTTGCCGTCGGCGGTGATGCGCAGCAGCGGGTATTCCCCCTCCTCCGTGACCTCCAGGAAGTCCTGCACCACCAGCTGGTCTATCCAGGAACGCACGGCGGCTTCGCCGGCTTCCTTAAGTATGCCGAAAACTTTTAGCTGGTCGTGGCCGTTGCCGGTCATCCGGTCGTTGGGGCGGCCCAGCAGCAAATTCACCACGTAGCCGGTGCCGTAGCGGCCTTCGGCGCGCCACGCGGCGCTCAGAACTTTCTTAGCCGTCAGCAAGGCCTCCGCTTCGGGCAGGCTTTTGGTCTCGCCCAGGCACACGTCGCAGGCGCCGCAGCCGGCTTCCCCCGCCGGGCTGCCGTCGGCCGGGTAAGGGGCGGAGAAATGCCCGGCCAGCAGGCTGTGGCGGCATACGGGGCTTACGGCGTAGCGGCCTATGTCGCGCAGCTGGCGCTCCAGCGCGCGCTCCCGGTCGGGCGGCATGTCGCCGTCCTTTTTGGCCAGGAACCGGTGGGTGGCCAGGTCCGAAACGGCGAAGAACAGCACGCATTCCGCCGGCTCGCCGTCGCGGCCGGCGCGCCCGCTCTCCTGCTGGTAATGCTCCACCGAGCGCGGCGTATTGGCGTGCACCACGTAGCGCACGTTGGAGCGGTCTATGCCCATGCCGAAAGCTATGGTGGCCACTATCACGTCCAGCCGCTCATTGACGAAATCCGCCTGCGCTTTCTGCCTGTCCGCGGCGCCCAGCCCGGCGTGATAGGGCGCGCAGGAGACGCCGGCCTCCGCAAGCCCCTCGGCGATGCGCTCGACGTGCTTGCGCGTCTGGGCGTAAACGATGCCGCCCTCGCCGGGATGGCGGCGCACCACTTCCAGCACCTGTTTCAGCTGGTCGCGGCGCGGGAAAGCGCGGTAGATCAAATTCGGGCGGTCGGGGTGGCCGATCAGCACCTCCGGCTCGCGCAGCCCCAGCTGCACAAGGATGTCCCGCTGCACGGCCGGCGTGGCGGTGGCGGTCAGGGCCATGCGCGCGGCGGCCGGGAACTGGTCGAAGATCTCGGTAAGGCGCCGGTATTCCGGCCGGAATTCATGGCCCCAGTGGGAAACGCAGTGCGCCTCGTCCACCGCCAGCAGCGTAACGCGCGGGGCGATGACTTCGGCGAGGTCGCCCACCAGCAGGCGCTCGGGGCTGACGTAGAGCAGCGTCGTCCTGCCGGCGGCCAGGTTCTGGTAAGCTTCCCGCTTCTGCGCGGCTTTAAGGTTGGAATGCAGGGCGTCGGCGGCCAGCCCGGCTTCGCGCGCGGCGGCCACCTGGTCGTCCATCAGGGCTATCAGCGGCGACACCACCACCACGAGCCCGTTGCCCGCGGCCGCCGGCAGCTGGTAGCACAGGCTTTTGCCGCCGCCGGTGGGCAGCACCACCAGGCAGTCGCGCCCGGCCAGCGCTGCCGCCACGCTCTCTTTCTGCAGCGGCTTGAAAGTGCCGTAGCCCCAGCGCTTCTTTAAAATTTCTTCCGGACTCATACAAATATCCTAACACAACAACCCGTCAAAGGCGTGTCGGGTTGGCCGCGGGAATTATTCCGCCCAATTAAGGGATTTTATGCGCTTTATGGCGTCGGCCAGCGCGGCCTCGGGCTCCGTAAGGGAGAACCGCACATAGCCTTCGCCGTATTTGCCGAAGCCGGAGCCCGGCGCCGCCAGCAGCGCGACGCGCTCGAGCATCAGGCAGACGGCGTCGATGGAGCTGATCTTCGCCGGGGGCCTGGCCCAGATGAAGCAGCTGCCTTTGGGGTCGGCCAATTGCCAGCCGCACTCCCGGAGGCCACGGCTGAAAGCTTCGGCCCGGGCTTTGAACCGCTCGCGGATGCGGGGCACTATGCTGCCGTGGTTGCGGAGCGCGTAAGCCACCGCGTTCTGCACGGCGTTGAACTGCCCTGAATCTATGTTTTCCTTGAGCTGGTTGAGCGCGCAGACGAGCTTGCCGTTACCGGCCACCCAGCCGGTGCGCCAGCCCGCCATGCAGTAGGTCTTCGAGGCCGAATAAAATTCCACGGCCACGTCCCGCGCCCCCTGCACCTCAAATATGCTCGGCGACGGCTTATCGAAATAGATCTCGCAGTAGGCGGCGTCCTGGGCTATTATTATTTCGTTCTTCCTGGCCCACTTCACCAGTTCTTTGAAAAAATCCAGCGTTACGCCGGCGCCGGTGGGGTTGTTGGGATAATTAAGGAAAAATAATTTCGCCCGGTCCGCTATCTTCTGCGGGATCTTCCCGAGGTCCGGCAGGAAATCGTTCTTCTCTTCCAGCGGCACGTCGTGGATGCGGCCTTCGGCCAGCAGCACGCCCGTCCTGTAGGTGGGATAGGTGGGGTCCGGGATAAGGCAATAATCGCCCCGGTTCATCACCACCAGCGGCAGATGCGCTATGCCTTCCTTGGAACCTATAAGTATGGAAATTTCTTTCTCATGGTCGAAGACCAGGCCGTGCCGCCGCTTATGCCACTCGGCGGCGGCCCGGCGCAGATTGTCGTTGCCCCTGGTATTGGAATACCTGTGGTTGGCGGCCTTGCGCGTTTCCGCCACGGCGCAGGCCACTATCGCCTTATCCGTGGGAATATCGGGATCGCCCACGGCCAGGCTGATGATGTTCTTGCCTTTGGCCCTTTCGGCTTTTTCCTTGCGGTAAAGTTCTTCGAACAGGAACGGTTTGAAACACTTGAGCTTTTCGCTTAATTCTATTTTCATATTTTTTCCGGGGCCCGGGCCGCCTTTACGCCGGCAGCGCGCAGGGCGTCAGCTGCGGGTCTTTTTCCGCGGCGGCCAGCAGCGCCCTGTCCTTGGTGAAGATCACCAGCTGCCAGCCGGTTTCGCGCTGGAAATACTTAAGCAGCTCCAGCGCGGCCTCGCGGCGCCGCGCGTCCAGCGCCGGGAAAGGGTCGTCGAGCAGCATCAGGGCGGGCTCTTTGCCGCGGGCGGCCGCGGCCAGGGTGAGCCTGGCCGCCAGCATGAAGCAGTCGCGGGTGCCCGACGAAAGATGCTCCAGCGCGCGCAGCGTTCCGCCGGCGTCTTTAAGCGTCACGCTCTCCAGCGCCAGGCTCTGTATCTGCAGGTCCGAACCGGGCAGCACCCGGGCTAGCAGCGTCCCCACCTCGCGGGCCAACCCCTCGAACTTGCGCGAAGAAGCCGTCTCTATCTGCCTGTAAATTTCCGCGGCCAGCAGCGCGCCGGCGCGGGCCAGCGCGTCGGCCGCTATCTCCTGCTCAAGGTTGAATTCTTTGCGGCGCTGGGTATTAAGGGCCTCGGGAAGTTTGGCCAGGTCCTTGTTGAAGGCGGCGGCCAGGCCTTCGCGCTCCACTTTTTTGCCGTTCAGCTCCGCTTCCGACGCCTGGCGGGCCGCGGACAGTTCCGCTATTTTATTCTCTTCGGAATTTATATCCCTTTCAAAATCCGGGCGGGAGCGCGCGCCGGCGCCCTCCAGCTCTTTCACGCGGCTGTCCAGCAGCACCAGCAGGGCGGCCGGCGAGGAACAGTTCTCGAGTTCCAGCAGCTCTTTGAGCCT
>DAOPZW010000192.1:0-5344 GCA_035353595.1 Elusimicrobiales bacterium
CGGCTAAAATGTCAAGAGCAGCAGCTGACTTTTCAATTTTAACCGGACAGCTGTGTTTTTCCTCAATATATTTCCCGCGCGTGTGCCGGCGGTCCGGAACGCGGAACTCCTTCAAAACCGCGCTGCACGCTTTGCTTGCCTTATCATTTTGCGCCGGTTCGGTTTCGGCTTTTGATTTCAGCGGCGATCCCCTGGCCGGCTTAAAAACCGCCCTGGCCGCTGCGCCCGCCGCCGTAACGCCGCCCGCCCCCGCCGGCAAAGCCGCCCTGCCCGAATGGACCGTGATGATCTTCGTCAACGGCAAGAACGACCTGGCCGATTTCGGACTGCTGGACCTCAACGAGATGGAAGCCGTCGGGTCTACCGCCAAAATGAACGTGGTGGTTGAAATGGGCCTGCTCAATAAAGGCGTAAAGCGTTATTTCGTAAAGAAGGACAAGGACGCGTCCTACGTTACCTCGCCCGTGGTGCAGGACCTGGGCAGCCCCGACATGGGCGACTGGAAACACCTTGCGGAGTTCGCCAACTGGGCCAAAACCGCCTACCCGGCCAAACGCTATATGCTGGTGATCTGGAACCACGGCTCCGGCTGGGTGAGCAATAAAGGTATTTCCTACGACGACGAAACCCGCAACCACATCTCCACCCCCGAGCTGGGCCTGGCCATGAAAGCCATCGGCAAGGTGGACATACTCGCCATGGACGCCTGCCTGATGCAGATGGCCGAGGTGGGCTATGAAATAAAAGATTTCGCGGAATTGATAGTGGCCTCCGAAGAAACGGCCCCGGGCTACGGCTTCCCCTACGACTTGGTGCTCAAAGGCGTAAATACCCTGGCGGACAAACCGGTAGAGGAAGTGGCGGCGAAAATTGTGGAGAACTACGGCAGCTTTTATGTGCAGAAAAAGATGAAAGCGACCCTGTCCTCCGTGCGCACCGCCGCGCTGCCGCAGCTGGCCGCGCTGCTCGACGACTGGGCCGGCGCCGCGCTGGCCTACCCCGACAAGGACAACCTGCGCGCGGCCGCCAACGACGCCGCCTGCTACTACGTGGACGAATACAAGGACCTGGCCGACCTGCTGGCGAAAGTTTCGGCGAAGACCGCAGACCCGGCGCTGACGGAAAAAGGCGCGGCGGTCATCAACTATATACGCACCGCGCTGGTGCTGGCCAATACCGCCACCCCCGCCATGGGCTCCGGCTCCAACGGCGTGTCCATCTACGTTTCGCGCGATGGCGCCAGCGAGCGCTACAAGGCGCTGGCCTTCTCGGGCGCAACGCGCTGGGACGAATTCCTGGCTGCCCTGCCGCGCTACTTCCCGCCACCGCCGCCTCCGCACGACGACCCGTTCAACCCGGACAACTGGCTGAACCGGCCATAGCTCCCCGCGCCGGCTTTTTTACCGGCGCGCCAAAATAGTATCATTCCTGTAATAATGGAACTCCCGCAATTTGAAATTTACGCCCCGGTGCGCAATACCATCAACAAAGCCCTGGGCGTGGTGGTAAAAGTCGCCGCCGACAATATCACCATACAGCCTCAGGCCGGCGACCGCATGACCTTCCGCGCCCAGTACCTGGCGCCAGCCACCGCCGCGGAAGCCGAAGCCCTGCAGCCGCTGATAAACAGGCTCAGGCAGGAAGAGGCCGACCGCTTAAAGCCCAAAGCCCCGCCAGACCCCGCGGTGATCCGCGCCGAGTTCGACAAATTCCTGCACCATATCGCCGTGCGCTACCCCGTGCAGGCCAAAACTTTCGGCGACTTCTGGGCCGGAGTGGTACAGGCCGCGGGCGACGCCCCCGGCATTACCTGGGAGATGAAACCCAATTCCGCGAAGACGCCGGGGCCGGTGCTGAAAGTTTTCA
Source organism: Elusimicrobiales bacterium (assembly GCA_035353595.1). Lineage (GTDB taxonomy): Bacteria > Elusimicrobiota > Elusimicrobia > Elusimicrobiales > UBA9959 > UBA9959. The sequence continues at coordinate 1,867 of DAOPZW010000192.1, forward strand.
ACACCGCCTCGCAGAAGTATGTCTACTGCCTGGCCTTCCTGGCCGGCCGCGACCTGCGCATGGAAATAAAAAAGGAATTCCTGCCCCCCGGCTGCGAGCCGCTGTTCCCCATAGACCACGCCATGTTCGGCGCCGGGCGCGCCGTGGAGCTGACCTACAACAAGTTCACCCCCGACAAGCAGCATCCCTACCTGGACTGCATAAAACTTATCTACCAGAAAATAAACCAGCCCGCCGGATAAGGGCGGGCCGCGGCGGCGGGGTATCAAGCCCCGCTATTTCTCAAAAGCCCAGGACTCGGCCCCGGACAGGCACACCCCTGCCCCGGACTTGCCGTTCAGGGCCATAACGCCTTTCTGCACAGGCGTCCACTGCGCCGCCACCCGGCGCAGCCCGCTGCCGAACCGCATTTCCGAGTACTTATTGTAGACGCATTCCTCGAACTCGTTGAAAACTATGTGCGTGTCGTCCTTCTCGAATTCCACGGAATCCCCGGTATAACCGTCGCAGATATAGGAATGCCCCGTCTTAAGGCTGACGGCGCGCACCACGTAATGGTTGGCCGCCACCAGATTGCCGGCGCTGTATTTGCGCGGATCGTTCCAGCCGTTGACCACCTCGTATTTATACTCCGCGCCGGACGGCGTCTTTTCCTCCAGGTATTCCTTGAGCCGGTTGGCGTGAGTAAGGCAGTCCCACGCGCCGCTGCCCACGTTAAGAATAGCGTTGCCGAAATAATAGCTGCCCTCGTGCACAATGGCGAGCAGCCTTTTCTTTTCCGCTTTCCAGGCCGCCGCGCTGCCGTCGAGGCCCGCGCCCGCCAGGAACCGGCCGGTGGCCTCGAAATAATTCCGGGCTTCCTGCGGCGTGTACCCGGCAGGGGCCGTCATGCCGGCGGCAAAACTTTTCAAGCCCTGCGCCGTAGCCGGAGTGTAATTCCTGTGAAGGGTGCCATAACAGGCCGAGCATTTCAGCACATTGCCAGCGGCCGGAGCCGGGGCGGAAGGCGGCGGCGCCGCGGCGGCCCCGGGACCCGAAACCGCGCCGGCATACCAGGCGTCCTGCGCGCCGGCCGGTACTGCGGCGGCGAACAGAAGCAGGCATAGGAACCGCGGTAAACATTTAGTCATAGCAAGAACCGGCACAACGGCGCGCAGCCGCTGTGCTGCGCTGATCCGATATTATATTATAAGGGGAGCCACTTGACTTGTCAAGTGGCGGGGCTGGCGCCTGGCGCGCGGGAGCTGAACCACGCGCGCGGGCGCCGCCGGCCCGGGTTTCGGCCGGGCTCAGCGGTAATACTTATCCGGGTTGTAGATGAAGTAAAAATCGAAAGGCTGCAGGCGCGGCAGCGCCGTGTAGCGCTGGCCCTTGTCGTCCTCGCGCTCGTCCAGCGCGCGCTTATTCGCCGCGGGGGCCTCGTAATCCGGGTTCTTCACCAGGCCGGTCTCCTCTATGCGCTCCACCAGGCTGGTGGCCCATTTATTCTCCACGGCCTTGTCGCCGAACTCTTCCCAGTCGCCGTCGGAGTTCTTCTCGTACATCTTCTTGCGGAACTCTTCCATGGGGATGCCCATTTTCTTCGCCACCGGCAGCATCAGGCGGCGCTCCCATTCCCGCGCCATCTCCAGCTGCTCTTTGAGCTGCGTCATATTACCCCAGTTCATAGTGGACATCTGGTGGTGCAGTATTATGGCGTTGGGATAAACGTAGGATTTTTCCGCCAGCGTGGTTATTACCGCGGCCATACTGGCGGCGAAAGATTTAACCGCCACATAAACCGGGGCGCGGCTTGCCTGCATGGCCTTCAGGATGCGGTAGCCCGCCATCACCGAACCGCCCGGAGAGGAATCTATCATGATGAAAATGGGCGCGCTGCTGATATTGTTGAAGTAATGGATGCGGTCGGTCACATGATCCGCCGAGCCGCTGTAGATGGGGCCGTTGAGCGCTATGCGCCGGTCGCTGACCACCAGGCGCCCGTCGGAGAAAGGCTTGTCGATATAGACCGGCTCGGAATTGGCCTCTTTTTTCCATTCCTCTTTTTTGGTGCGCATGGTCAGGTCGCTGCCCAGCTTGTCCATGCGGCTTTCCATCAGCGTTTTCTCGAATTTAAGCTGACGCTCCTTGAAGTCCATCCTTTTGGCTTCCATCTCCATCACGCTCTTCTCTTTGGCGTCGGCCATGCTCTGCTCGCGCTGGCGCTCGGTCAGCAGGTCATTGGCCGCCTTGAGCCTGGCCAGCTGGCCGGAAAGGTCGGCCAGCGCTTTTTTGGCGTTCTCGTCGGCCAGTTTATTCTCGGTCACTATCTTCTGCAGCTCGGCGGTCTGCGCGGCGGCGGCCGCCTTGCCTTTCTCTTCCGCCAGCTTGTTCTCGGCGCTGGCCTTATCCAGCTCAGCCTTCAGCCGGGCCATCTCGGCCACGGCTTTTTCGCCGGCGAATTTGTTTTCCAGCGCCAGGTTATTATAATCGGCTTCCAGCTTGGCTATTTTAGCCTTCTGCAGGTCCAGTTCATACTGGGCCCTGATCTCGTCTTTCGCTTCGTTGAGCTGCTGGGCTTTGGTCTTAACGGCGGCCTCCGGAGCTTTGGCCGCGGTGGCGGCCTCAGTGGCCTTTACCGGCGCTGCCGGCTCCTGTGCGGAAACCGCGGCAGAAAACATCCCCAGCAAGGCGAAAAAAATAATCGTTTTCATAAGAAGCATACCTCCGCTGAAAGCTGATCCGGCGCGGCCGGCTAAGAAATAATACCCAATGCCCCCCGCGCTGTCAACACGTGCTATTATAAGGGGTTTATTATAGAATCAAGGAATGACGCGCAAAGAACTTATTGAGAAAATGCGGCCCTACCCGGAATTCTACCGGGAGGTATGGCTGGCTTGCCTGGAGATCAAGGCGGGCGAAACCCGCTCCTACAAATGGCTGGCACAGCGCATAGGCAGGCCGAAGGCGGCCAGGGCGGTGGCCTTGGCGCTCAAGCGCAACCCTTTCGCGCCGCTGGTGCCCTGCCACCGCGTGGTGCGCAATGACGGAAAGCCCGGAGGCTACTCCGGGCCGGGCGGAGCGGCCGCGAAAGTGCGGCTGCTCCGGAGAGAAGGGGCTATTCAGAAGTCGTAGAAGGTGCGGTAATTCTCCAGCGTCATCTCGGGCAGCGGCTTCTCCGCTATATGTTTGCGCAGCAGCAGCCCGGTTATCGAATCCGGCAGCGTAGTTTTGAGATCGAGCAGTTTAAGCTGAATTTTTGCGTTACCGTTAAACGCTTAACTAAAACTTTTTCGTCAGCGTCACCTTCTGGGTATTGCCCAGTTCGCCGAACGGGGCGGCTGAATAATCCAGTTGCGTGCTCAGGAAGTTCACGCCCGCGCCCAGGTTTAGGCCGCGGTTCTTCAGGTTTACGGTGTTATTGGCGGCCATGTAGCCGGTCCTCAGGGCGAAGCCCGGCATAAAGCTGTATTCGCTGCCTATGCTTAGGGCGGTCTGC
>DAOPZW010000193.1:0-5344 GCA_035353595.1 Elusimicrobiales bacterium
GCTTGCGCACGTTGACCTTCAGTTCCTCGACGTTCTTTACGCCCGCTTCTTTGAAGAAATTCTCGTCCATTTCCGGCACGATCTTTTCTTTTATCTCGGTCACGGTCACTTTGAAAAGCATTTTCTTGTCGCCGAAAGCCGAGTTGAACTCCCGCGTCTCGCCCTTCTTCGCGCCGATCACCGCTTCGGCCAGGCCCGCGATGGTCTGCGAGCTGGAAAGGTCAACGATCTCGCCCTTCATCTCGCCGCCGGGCACTTTCACGCCGTTCTCCCAGGCTTCGTAATCCACCACGACGAAATGCTTCTTTTCCGCGGCCGCGCCTTCGGGGGCTGCGTTGAGGTAGGCGTTATACTCCCGGACCTGGGCGATATACTTGTCGACATCCGTGTCCTCGACCTTGCGGACTTTGCGCGTGGCCGCTATTTTTTCATAGCCGCGGGGCTCCAGGGTGGGGGAACACTCGAACTGCAGTTCGAAGGAAAGGGCCGCGCCCGGCTCGTATTTCATGTTCGTCATAAGCGGCTGGGTGACGGGGTTGAGCGAGGCGGATTTTATGATCTCCGGCAGGGCCGCCCGGGCGGCGAGCTCCAGCACCTCGTCCTTCACCATGGAGGGGAATTGATCCTTTATCATGCTGAGCGGCACTTTGCCCACGCGGAAGCCGGGCAGGCTTACCACGCCCTGCAGGCGCACCAGCGCGGCCTGCGTGGCTTCAGTGACATCCGCCTTGTCAAGCTTCACGTCGAAAGTCTGGACGCAGCCTTCCTGCTTTACTTTTTTAATTTTGTCGCCCACGGTCAAGGTAAGTTTCATGTTGCGCTCCCGGTTTTGGTCCGCCCTCGCGGAAATTTAAATCTTCGTCGGAGATCGCGGCAGTCTGCCGGGGCGGGGACTCGAACCCCGATGGGTGTGACCCCACATGGTCCTAAGCCATGCGCGTCTACCAGTTCCGCCATCCCGGCAAAAACGCCGCCGCCAGTTCCGCCGCCCGCCAATCTTCTATAAGCGTAACCAGCAAACAATTAGATCCTGTTGTTGTTGAGTTTTCCTGCCTGCTGGTCACCGCGCCGAAAAAAACTTGTGGGCCATACGGGATTCGAACCTGTAACCTTACGCTTAAGAGGCGTCTGCTCTACCGTTGAGCTAATGGCCCGTCGCATTTATTATACATAAAACTTCCGGATATTTCAAAACCGTCTTGTTACAGCGGACCGCTAATTGCTACATTTATCCCTGATGAAAAGCAAAATACTTCCGCTGTTTTGCGCCGCAGCGCTGTCCGCCGGCGCGCCCGCAGGCGCGCAGGAAGACCTGTCCCGGGTATACTCCGGCGCCGTAGCGCAGTGGCTGGACGGGCGGCCCGAGGACGCCGCCGGCGCGCTGAAATATGTGGCCTACCGCTCCTCCGACGCCGCGCTGGCCGGCGCCGCCATGAAAGACCTGGCGGTGCTGCTGGCCGAGGCCGGAAAGAACAGCGAGGCGCTGCCATACCTGGCGAAAGCGGAAATACTCAACCCCCAGGATTTTTACCTGCAGTTCGAAAAAGGCTGGAACCTCCTGAGCCTGGAAAAATACCAGGACGCGCGCGCCGCTTTCGAAAGATCGCTCTCCCTTACCGCGGACCAGGGGCTCACCAGCCAGGCCGGCTTCGGCATAGCCCTGGCGGAGGCGAAGCTGAAAGGACCGAAACCGGCCCTGGAACGGATGCAGGCGGTCTATACCCAGTATCCCTACCTGCTGTCCCCGACGGCGCAGCTGATAAGTTTTTACCTTGAAAAAACAAAAAGAAGGCAGGACGCGCTTAACTTTATAAAGGATTCCCTGGGGTATGACCCGCGCAATATCCAGGCGGAAATAGAACTGGCGCGCCTCTACGACGAAATGGGCTTCAGCATGGCGGCCTGGCAGACCTACTACACGCTTTACGACCTGGACGCCGCGGAAAAAACTTTCGCCGAAAAAACGCGGCAGCTCCTGAAGCATATAAAAGGAAAGACCGACGACCTGCTTTACTGGACCCGCCTGAGCTGGCCGGCGCACACGAACCCGGTAGAGCAGGGGTCCGGGCCCAAAGTGAAGCTCGGGCTTTACGCCGACAAGAGCGGGGTGCCGGCGCCGCTGAAAAGTTTTAATTTCATAGCCGCTTCCGACTTCGAGATAATCGACGCGCGGATGGGCCTGCTGGTGGCGGGGAAAAGCCGCACGCAGTGGTCCGTCGCCTACAACGAGCTCAACCGCCTTTACGAGATCCGCGACAGCAGGGGCTCCGTTGCCCGCAACACCGGCAATAACCTGCGCATCGTCGCCAAAACCCCGGGCGGCGTTATCCTTATAAAGAACCCGGAACTTATGCCCGAGGCGCACGGCGTGAACCGCAGCGACAAGGAAGTGGCGGGAGAACTGCAGGTCCTGCTGCGCGAGAAAGGCTTCTGGCTGATCAATGAAACCCCCGTCGAGCCGCTGGTCAGCCCGACCAGCGCCTCCCTGGCCAACAGGGTAAAACTGCCGGAGTTCCTCAAAGCCCTGGCCGTAACGGTACGCACGCGCCTGACTTACCTGGCGTTCAACGCCGTCCACGAGAGCCGCGAATACAACCTCTGCGACTCCGCGCACTGCCTGGCCTTCCCCGGCCTGCAGGCGGAGAACGAAGTTTCGGCGCAAACAGCCAGGGCCACCCGCGGCGAGCTCCTGGAAACGGCGGGCGCCGCCGCCCCGGCCGCTTTTCACCGCGCCTGCGGCGGGTTTACCCGCGGCGGGGTGAACGACTCCGGCCGGCCCGCGGCTCCGCCCACCCCTTTCAGCCTCTACGCCCGGGGCGTGGAAGGCCCGCCGGCGGCGCTCATGTGCCTGGCCGAAGACAAGACGGAAAGTTCGGACGTGACCTGGACGCTGCTGCTCCGCCCGAAATGGATAGAATCGCGCCTCAACCGCAGCCACAAGGTCGGCTACCTCCGGGCGCTCATCCCGCTGGCGCGGGAAGCGGACGGCAGGATCAAAGCCCTGCGGGCCGAAGGAACGGCGGGAACGGCCGTTATAGAGGGGCCGGACGCGGTCTCGGAGATCCTGACCGCCGGCACGCTGCGCTCCTCTTTATTCAGCATACGCCCGATCTACGACGGGAAACTGCCGGAATTCTTCATGCTCCGCGGCATAGGCACCGGCGACGCCGAAGGCCTGTGCCTGCTGGGCGCCCGCGGCATGGCGCTGAAACAGAACTCCGGGTATCTGGACATTCTCGGCCGTTACTTCCCTTCTTATAAGGTAAGAGGCCCCGCACCCGGCGCAAAAAAGAGCCGCTGACCGCGCATGATAAAAGTACTCCACATAATAACCAGGCTGGATTTCGGCGGCGCGCAGGCCAACACGCTCTATACGGTCGCGCACCTGGACCGCAGCAAATTCGACGTCAGCCTGCTGGCCGGGCCCGGCGGGATCCTCGAAGAAAAAGCCGCGCCCGGAACCCTAACGCACGCCGCCGCCCTGGGCCGCGCGATAAACCCGCTGTCCGACCTGGCGGCCCTGTTCGGGCTCTACCGGTTTATCAGGCGCGCCGCGCCCGACGTGGTGCATACCCATTCCTCAAAAGCCGGCATACTCGGCCGCCTGGCCGCGGCCGCCGCCCGCGTCCCGGTGGTGGTCCACACCTTCCACGGCTTCGGCTTCCATCCCGGCCAGAATTTCCTGAAGCGCGGGTTTTTCATACTGCTGGAAAAGATCTGTGCCCTCTTCAGCGACGCCCTGGTCTTCGTATCGAAAGACAACATGAAGACAGCCGCGGCCGCCGGCATAGGTTCGCCCGCCGGCTACCGCCTGATACGCAGCGGCGTGAAGCTGGGCCGCTACCCGGCCCCGGTGGCCCGGGCTGAAAAGCTGGCTCAGTTGGGAATAGACCCTGGCAGCCTTGTGATAACGGCCATCGCCAACGCGAAGCCCCAGAAGAACCCGGGCGATTTCCTGGAAGCGGCGGCCCGCCTGCTGCCTTCCAGGCCGCGGGCGCGCTTCGTTTTTGTGGGCGGCGGCGAGGCGCTGGAGGCGCTGCGCTCCGGCGCCGCCGGGCGCGGGCTGGCAAAGACCTGCCTATTTCCGGGCTGGCGCGAGGACTCGGCCGAGATACTGGCGGCTTCCGACATCTTCGCCCTCACCTCCCTCTGGGAAGGCCTGCCGCGCAGCCTCGTGGAAGCGCTGCGCACCGGCCTGCCCGCGGTCTGCTACCGGGCCGACGGCGTGACGGATATACTGGCCGACGGGATAAACGGTTTTTCCGTCGAAAAGAACGACCTCGACGGCTTCTGCGCGGCGCTGGCGCGCGTGATGGACGACGCGCAGCTGCGCGCCCGCCTGGCCGCGGGCGCCGCGGCCACGGACCTCGCGGAATTCGACATAGATCACATGGTCAGGCAGCAGGAGGAACTTTACCTCGGGCTGCTGGCCCGGAAAGGCTGACTTATGCCCCTTGTAATTTCAGTGGTTATCCCTGTCTTCGAAGAAAAAAAGTCCCTGGCGCCCCTCGGGCGGGAACTTTGCGCGGCGCTTGACGCAACGGGGGAAGCCTATGAGATCATCTGGGTGGATGACGGCAGCGCGGACGGCTCCTTCGAAGAATTGAAGAATATTATTTCCGGCGGCCGGCAGCGGGCCTTGCGTCTTTCGCGCAACTACGGCCAGACGGCCGCGCTGGCGGCGGGCATCGCGGCGGCCGGGGGGGAATGGATCGTCACGATGGACGCCGACGGCCAGAACGATCCCGGCGACATAGCCGCGCTGCTGCACGCCGCGCGCGCCGGCTGCGACGTGGTGAGCGGCTGGCGCAGGGACCGCAAGGACGGCTTTTTTTCCCGCCGGCTGCCCTCCCGCGCGGCGAACTTCATTATCGCCGCCGTCACCGGGGTTAAACTGCACGATTTCGGCTGCACGCTGAAAATTTACAGGGCGCCCCTGCTTAAGGACGCGGACCTGTACGGCGAGATGCACCGCTTCCTGCCGGCGATCCTGCACTACGCCGGCGCCTCCGTCTCGGAGCTCGAGGTCAAACACCGGCCGCGCGCCGCGGGCCGGTCCAAATACGGCCTGGGCCGCACTTTCAAGGTATTGCTGGACCTGCTGACCGTGAAATTCATGGGCGATTTTATCACTAAACCCATCTACCTCTTCGGCGGAATAAGCCTGTGGCTGGGAGCCGCGTCGCTGGCGATGGCCGCCTGGACGCTTTACAATAAATTTTTTAACGGGATCTACGTGAAGGACCAGCCGCTGTTCCTGCTGGCCGTCTTCATGGCTCTGGCCGGCATACAATTCGCTTTCATGGGCCTCATGGCCGAAGTGCTGATCCGCACCTACCACAGG
>DAOPZW010000194.1:0-5309 GCA_035353595.1 Elusimicrobiales bacterium
GACACCGGCAGAGGTCTTTAACAGTTTTGTTGCACTAGCGCCTTGAATGTGCCTCCTGCGGCCATCGCCAAAGTTGAGGGGTCACTTTGGTATAATCGTTTCATGAACTTCAGGAAAGAACGGGTTATAGTTCTTTTTGCGGCGCTGGCCGTGGCGGGGTGTTCCGGGCCGACGGCGAGTATCGTTCTCAGGCGGCTGCATTTAACTTCGCAGCGCGTTTACTACGTGCAGGCGGAGCAGTTCAAGACCGTCGAGTTCGCGCCGCCCCCGGCCCCCGACTCCGACGCCCAGAAAGCCGACCTCGCCGCCGTGCTCGACTGGCAGGCCAGGCGCACCGCGGCCGACTGCGCCCGGGCCAATGTGACCGCCGTGGCCGATTATGAATATTTTTTAGGGGCGAAAAGCCCTTTCCCCTCGCCGCTGCCCGCGGAAGTGAAAAAAACTTTTGACCGCCTGGGGGCCGATCTCGACGGCGCCGTCACTAACATGAAAGAGCGCTACCGGCGTTCCAGGGTTTACAAAACCTATCCGGGCCGGGCCGAACCCTGCGTAAAAAAAAGCTGGGGCTATTCCTATCCCAGCGGCCACACCATTTTTTCGCGCGTCTTCGCCAATGTGCTGACGGATATAATCCCGGCGCGCCGGGACGAGTTCTTCGCAACGGCGGACGGGATAGCCAGCGACCGGCTGATAGGCGGCGTCCATTATCCCACCGACCTCGCCGCCGGCAAGGTATTTGCCGACCGGTTCCACGCGGAACTTCTTAAGTCGGAAGCTTACCTCAAAGATATTGAAAAATTAAAAGCCTGCCTGGTCCGGTAGGCTTTCCGCGGTTAAAACGGCGCGCGCCGCTATCGCAGCGTTTCTTTGCCGTTTATTTTAAGGCTTGTGAATTTGGCGCTGGCGCCGCCCGGGCCGCCTTCCGACATCCTGCTTACGAAAAATTTCTGCGACTCCGCCCCGGCCGCCGCGGCCGATTCGACGCGCAGCGCCTGCCGGAACGCCTTGCTGTCCAGCGAATACGAAACGGCGAAGGCTTCGCCTGATCTTTCGAAGCGCAGCGTCTTTGTTTCTTTGGGGATGTTCACCGGGGAATTCTTCGCCGGAGGGGCGCTGACCAGGAGGGCGTCATAGTCTTGTCCCGGTCCGTTCTGGCGCTGAACCAGCAGTGTCAGCGCGGCGGAGGCGCTGCCCAGGGAAGGCCTTGCGGCGTCGCCGCCCAGCCAGACGCCGAAGGAAAATCTTTTCAGGCCGCCCGCGGGCACTTTGAATTCGGGGCTGACCTCCGCGCGCCAGCTGCCGCCGGTAAGTCCCTTGGACAGGATCAGTCCCGGCGAGCGGCCGCCGGAGGGCAGGTCATGCGTGTCGTCCTGGTTTGCGCCGAGGCTGTAGCAGAGTCCGGCGCCTGAAATTTCGTGGGTGCCGAAGGCGTCGTTCCAACTGGTCCAGGTGTCCCAGTCGTCGATAGAGAAGGCGCCGCTTTTGTACAGGGCCGGGCTGAAGAGGCAGCCGGATAACAGCAGCAAAGCCGGCAGCAGCGCGGCGGCGCGGGTTTTGACGGCGGGGCGCGTCACCGCTGCGCCTTGCTGTCCAGCCAGATGGTCACCGGCCCGTCGTTGATTATTTCCACTTCCATATCGGCCCCGAACACCCCGGTCTTTACCGGCACGCCCAGCCCGGCGAGGACTTCTGCGTAGTATTCGTAAAGGCGTTCGGCTTCGGCGGGCTTTGCCGCCTTGGTGAAATCGGGGCGCCTGCCGCCGGCGGTATCCGCGTAAAGCGTGAATTGGGAGATCACCAGGGCTTCGCCCTTTGTATCAAGGATGGACCTGTCGAACTTCCCCTCCGGGTTGGAAAAGATGCGCAGGTTGGCGGTTTTAGCGGATAAGAATTCCGCGTCCGTTTCGGCGTCCCCTTCCCCGACGCCGAGGAAAATTACCAGGCCGGGCCCGATAGTTTCATGTTTCCGGCCGGCTTTCACCCCGCCCCGCTTTACGCGTTGTATGAGCGTCCGCATACGGTTATTATAGCCGATTTGCCCCCCTGCCGCCCATCGCGCCCGGTACGGCGGCGTTCAGGCTTGCAGCGGGGTATTGAATACTCTGTTGCCCGGTAGTATAATAACTGAAAGATGGCGGTCCGCGAGGCGGTCTTAAAAGGAAAAATTATGGTTACTGGACTTGTTCTTGTAAAACTCATGCCCGGCAAGGAGCAGCAGACCCTGACCAAGCTGCGCGCGCTTGAATGCGTGGTCCATATGTCCGCCGTGTTCGGCCGCTGGGACTTGGTGCTGGACATGGAAACGGAAGACATGCCCTCCCTTTCAAACGTCGTGGTGCAGAAGATCCGTTCGATCCCGGGCGTGCTTTCCACTGAAACCCTGGTTACTACCTCGTTATAGTCCCGGTGCGCTGAAGAACCGGCGTTCTCCGGCGGCCCCGGCTTCCGGCTGCTGAGTTAAAATTTTACATGCGTTCATTTCTCGTGCTTTTTCTCCTGGCGGCCGCGGCCGGCCCGGCCGCGGCGCAGGTCTCCCTGGGCGCGGAACTGGGCCCCGACGCGTTCCTGCCCGGCGAGGACGCGGAGCTCGACACTTTTGCCGAAGAGGCGTTCGCCTGGGCTTTGAGCGTCGAGGTAAGCAGTTCTGCGCTTTACACGGTTTTCGAATCCACCGCCCCGGAAGAGGCGATCACGGGCTACCTTTGCCGCGGGATCTACAGGCAGGAACTGGCGGCGCTGCTGCTGCTTTCGGAGGAAAAGGGCGTGCCTTTCAGCAAGCTCGCCGGAGAGCTGTCCGGGGCCGGCGGCTTCTCCCGGCTGGCCGGCAATTACGGCGCGGACGCCATGGCGCTGTTCGCCGCCGGCGGACGCCTTAAGGAGGCAGCCGACGCCAGGGTACCTCTTTTTCTGACCGGCGCGGCTTATCCGTCTCCCGGGGGGTCTGTCGCGGCTCACGCTCCCGGAGAGTCGCCGGCCATAGTCGCCTCCACCGCAGCCGTACAAGGGAACTCCAAATGAAAATAAACAAGACCATCCTGGCGGTCGTTTTACTCGCCGCCGCCTGCGGTTATGTCCGCGCCGCTGAAAAAAATAACAAAGCCGCGCTGGCGTCCCTGACCATGCCGGACGGTTCCCGGGTGGAGGCGGAACTCGCGCTTACTCCCCGTGCCCAGGCGCAGGGGTTAATGTTCAGGGAAGATCTGCCGGAGAACGCCGGGATGCTGTTCGTCTTTAACAGCGACGAGGTCCGGACTTTCTGGATGAAAAATACCTATATAACGCTGGATATCGTTTTCCTGGACGCGAACCTGAAGGTCCGCAATGTTTATCACAGGGTGCCGCGCTCCGCCCCGGACCAGCCGGAGAGCGAGGTCGCTAAAGTTTCCGCCCCGGCCCGATACGTGCTGGAACTTGCTGCGGGTAAAGCGAAAAAATGCGGGCTGAAGCCCGGCAGCGTGATAAAAGCGTCTTTCCCCCCCGTTAAAAAGCCGAAAGCCGCGCCCAAGGCGGCCCAATCCGCTACTGCCTCCTGATCACGGTCTTGGTCATTTTCGGCCTCTTCGCTTTGGCGGCCTCCGTATCGACTACGCCTTTTATGATCGCGCCGGCGTCCGGTATGCCCGGGGCGCCTCCTTTCGGCAGGGCGGTTTTGCCGGCCGCGGAAGAGGAGGTCCCGAAACTTCGCGGCTGCAGTTTAGGTATGACGGTGCCCGCCGGAGCGGCTTTTTTTATGCCGGCCAGCGCGGCCGTCGCGGCCTCTTCTTTTTTATCCGCGGGGGCGGCGGCCGCCGCTGCCGGCGCCGCGGCCTCTTCTTCGCCTTCCTTGGCGTAGCCCTCGTTGGTTTTTGTGAACATTTCCAGCGAGTCGCCCGGGCCGGCCGGCTCCGCCCTGAGGGCGGGATTGTAGCCGGGATTGGCGCCGGGCTGAGCGGCTTCCTTGAATATTTCCGCGGAATTGCCGGCAGGCTGCGATTCTTCGGCGCTGTCCCCGGAGCCGTTTGAGAGGAAAAATTTCATTCCGAATATGATCGCAATGGTAATCGCGACGCCCAGCGCGATCATTTTTGCCGGAGTTAAACCCCCGGAGCGTTTTGTTTCGGCAGTATCCATAAATAACCTCGCATAACCCGCCAGTAAGTTGTCCGCAAAATTTCAGTTTACATTAATTCCCCGCGATATTTCAAACCCGGCCCCGCGGCGGTTTTGGTGCAGTGCGCTTTCCGCGGGCCGCGCCTCGACCAGCTACTTCTTCCCGTCTTTATTTTAATGTAGAATAAATACGATGGGAATCTGGGCCAACGCTTTTAAACTGCCGGCGCCTCCGGACGTGACCGACCAGGAAAAACTATTCCTGTCCGAATTGGCGCAGAAGGCCCGCGGCAGGAATATGGAATTTGCTTCCTCCCTGGCCATAGAGAGCTCCCGGCCGCTGCATAACCTGGGCGCCCAGGCGCTGGTCTTCCTGATGCCGCTGCTCACCCAGCTGGTCAGCCGGGAAAAAGCCGAAAGAGTCGTAAAGCTTCTCGAGAACCCCAAAGCGATAGATTTTTTTTTGAAAGAACTTAACGCGACACTACCTAACGGAGCCAACCATGTCAAAAAAGGACCTTGAGATCATTATCGCCACCGATTGCGGCAGCACCACCACGAAAGCCATTTTGATAGAGAAAAAAGGCGATACCTACCGCCAGACCTTCAGGGGCGAAGCCCCCACCACCGTAGAGGCCCCGTTCGAGGACGTTACCAAAGGGGTCCTGAATTCCATCACCGAGGTCGAGGAGCTTTCAGGCCGCAAGATCCTGGACGGAGAAAAGATAATCACTCCCAACAGCGGCAATACGGGCGCCGACATTTATGTTTCCACCTCCTCCGCCGGCGGCGGCCTGCAGATGATGGTGGCCGGGGCCGTCAAGGCCATGACCGGCGAAAGCGCGCAGCGCTGCGCCCTGGGCGCCGGCGCCATCGTTATGGACGTGCTGGCCTCCAACGACGGCCGCGCCGATCACGAGAAGATAGAGCGCATCCGCCAGCTGCGCCCGGACATGATGCTGCTTTCCGGCGGCACCGACGGCGGCACCGTCACGCACGTGGTGGAGCTGGCCCAGTTCCTCAAGGCGGCCGACCCCAAGCCGCGCCTGGGCGCTTCCTACAAACTGCCGGTGATCTACGCCGGCAACAACAAGGCTCACGAGCAGATAAAAGAGATCCTGGGCGACAGGACCGCGCTGATCATCACCGAGAACCTGCGCCCCTCCCTGGAGCGCGAGAACCTGATGCCGGCCCGCCACAAGATCCACGATATTTTCCTG
>DAOPZW010000195.1:0-5288 GCA_035353595.1 Elusimicrobiales bacterium
CGGAGGGATCGCCCAGCTCCCACAGCGCGCGGGCGGCGGCGATCCGGACATACTTATCCCCGTCCCGCAGCATCGGCGCTAAAACTCCGGACGCCGCATTGTTGCCGGCCGCGCCCAGCACCGTAGCCGCCTGCGCGCGGATTTCCGGATCGCTATCCTTAAGATGCCCGGCCACCAGCGCCAGAGCTTTCTTGCCAAGCTCCGCGCGCTGCTGCGCGGCCGAAGGCGCGGCGGCAGGCTGGGCAGGGCACGGGAGCGCCCAAAGGAACGGCAGGAACGCCAATAAGCAGCGGCTCATGTGCATATTTTAATATAACTGTGTTTGCGGCATGATTGCGTTTTAGTTACAAGAAAGTTACAGGGTCTCCCCTTGCCGTCCGCCAAAGCGTGGCCCCTGGAGGACCCGGCCATAACTCTCCGGCTCGCCGCCGCTCTCCGGAGGTCGCGTCCCCGGCTCCCTGCTGCGGCCTGCCGGCCCCGCAGGTCCGCCTTTCGAGTCCTCGCGCGGGCCCAGGCTATGCCAGTGTCGTATCAGGGCCTCTGGCCAACAGACGACCAAATTGTCGGCCGCTTAGTGCGCACGCTAAAGTTTGCCCCCTAGAGGACTCGAACCTCTAACCTACTGCTTCGAAGGCAGGCGCTCTATCCAGTTGAGCTAAGGGGGCGTCCGATGGCAACAGCCTGCATACCGCCGCCGCGTAAAGATTGTGAAACCGCTTATATTATTATAGAATTTATTTCGCCGCGGTCATAATTGCGCGGTGCTGCTTTGCGCGGCGAACGTTTTTAAGGCAGAGCCTTCAGCGTATTTCTTAAGGAGCTTATCATGGGTGGACATTCTCACTGGGCAGGTATCAAGCACAAGAAAGCCATAACTGACGGCAAAAAAGGCAAGGTTTACACTAAGATCATCAAGGAAATAACCATAGCCGCCAAGGCTGGCGGCGGCAAGCCGGAAGACAATCCCCGCCTGCGCAAAGCCATCGAGGACGCCAAAGCCTGCAATATGCCCTTGGACAATGTTAAACGCGCCATCCGGCGCGGCACGGGCCAGGAGCCCGGCGTGGTCTACGAAGAAATAACTTACGAAGCTTACGGCCCGGGCGGCATCGCCATCATCATCCAGGTCACTACCGACAACAAGAACCGCGCCGCCAGCGAGATCCGCAAGATCCTCGATACCTGCGGCGGCAACATGGGCTCCACCGGCGCCGTAGGCTGGATGTTCGAGCAGAAGGGGTATATCTCCGTGAACAAGGCCGAGGCCAAAGAAGACGAGCTCATGTCCCTGGCTCTTGAAATTGGAGCCGACGACTTCCGCTCTCCCGCCGATTCCGACGAGTACGAAGTGATCACTTCCCCCCAGGCTTTTGATTCCGTCAAGGCCAAGCTCGAAGAGAAAAAAATACCTTTATCCTCGGCCGAAGTCACGATGCTGCCGAAGAACGAGGTCAATATCGGTGAAGACAAGGCGGAGCAGGTCATCCGCCTTGTGGACCAGCTCGAGGACCATGACGACGTGCAGAAGGTCTACTCGAACTTCAATATCCCGGATTCCGTCCTCGCAAAGCTGGAGAAATAAGCCGGCCGGCGCGCCGGCCTCCGGCGCGCCGCCAGCCGCGGCAGTCCTAATATGAAAATCCTTGGCATCGATCCCGGGTTGGACAGGACCGGGTGGGCCGTTCTCGAGAAAACCGGTTCGGCCCCTCCCGTGCTGGCCGCGTCCGGTCTTATCCATACGCCCCCCCGCATGCCGCTGGAAAAACGCCTGCTGCATATTTTCGACACGCTCTCTCTCCTTATTAAGGAGCAGCAGCCGGCCGAAGCGGCTATCGAGGAGGTTTTTTTCTCGAAAAGGGCCTCCACCCAGGCCTCTACCACGCACGCCAGGGGCGTGATCCTGCTCGCCTGTGAAAAAGGCGGCCTGGTCATTTCCGCCTATAATCCGCTGACGATCAAAAAAACGATCTCCGGCAGCGGCAGCGCGGAGAAGAAACAGATGCAGCGCGCGGTGCAGTTGACGCTCAAGTTGGCCGCCGTCCCGGAGCCTGACGACGTGGCCGACGCGATGGCGGCGGCGCTGTGCCACCTGCGCCTGGCCCCTTTCGCGAAAGCCCTGGCCGCCGCCAAAGCCCGCGTCCCGGCGAAGGCGGGCGCGCGATGTTAGCCTATCTGCGCGGCAGGATCGTGCTGAAGAACGCCGAGAGCGCCGTCATCGAAACTTCCGGCGTGGGTTACGAAGTTTTCTTCTGCGCTCCCTCCCTCGACGCCCTGGGGCCGGAAGGTTCGCCCGCGGAAGTCCATGTGGCCGAATCGATAAGCATGTACGGCGGCACGGCCCTGTACGGTTTTCTCAGTATAGAGGAAAAAAGGCTGTTCGACCTGCTGCGCGACGCCGTGCCCAATACCGGCGCCAAGAAAGCTATGGATTACCTGGGCAAGGCCATAAGATCCATGTCCGATTTCACCGCGGCCATAGCCGCCAGGGACCCCAAGCGCCTTACCGCTATTTTCGGGTTCACCGCCAAGACGGCGGAAAAACTTATCGACGCCCTCAAGGACAAACTCCCTGCGGCCGGCGCCGCGGCCGGGGCCGGTTTCAGCGCGGCTTCCGGCGTATATATCCAGGCCATTAACGCCCTCACCGCGCTGGGTTTCAGGGCCGGGGAAGCCCGGGCCGCGGTCGAAGAGGCGGCGGCACAGGCCGGGCCGGGCGCCGGCGCGGAAGCCCTGATACGGCACGCGCTGCGCTATTTATCCCCTAAATAATGGAAAAAGACGATATCTTTTCGGCCCGCCCCGCGGCGGATGAAAGCTCCCGCCTGGAGTCCGCCCTGCGCCCGACTTCGCTGGACGAATTCGTCGGACAGGCGAAGCTCAAGGAAAACCTTAAAGTCTTCATCCAAGCGGCGCGCAACCGCAAAGAGCCGCTGGACCACTGCCTTTTCTATTCCCCCCCGGGCCTGGGCAAGACCACCCTTTCCTATATACTGGCCCGGGAGATGGGCGTCAATATAAAAGTAACGTCCGGGCCGGTGCTTTCAAAACCCGGCGACCTCGCGGCCATGCTCACCACCGAACTGGCCGAAGGCGACATCCTTTTTATCGACGAGATCCACCGGCTCAACGCGTCCGTAGAGGAAGCGCTTTACCCCGTGATGGAGGATTTTCAGTTTTTCATAAACACCGGCCAGGGCACCGGGGCCACCACGCTCAAGCTCTCCGTGCCGCGGTTCACGCTGGTGGGGGCCACCACCCGCAGCGGCCTGCTCACCGGGCCGCTCCGGGACCGCTTCGGCATAGTCTTCAACCTCGGCTTTTACGGCGAAAATGAAATTACGCAGATCCTTGCCCGCTCCGCCGGGATACTGGGCAGCAAGGCGGAAAAAGGCGCGCTGGCCCTTATCGCGCGGCGGTCCCGCGGCACCCCGCGCATAGCCAACCGCTTGCTCCGGCGCGTGCGCGATTTCGCCGACGTCAGGGCCGCCGGGGTTATTTCCGTCGGGGTAACCGAGGCCGCCATGGCGGCGCTGGAAATAGACGCCGAGGGCCTGGACAACCTGGACCGGCGCATACTGCTTGTGATAGCGGAAAAATTCAACGGCGGCCCGGTCGGCATTGAAACCCTGGCCGTGGCGGTTTCCGAAGAGCCGGACACGCTCACCGATGTGATAGAGCCTTTCCTTATACAGGGCGGTTTTCTGAAACGCACCACGCGCGGGCGCGTAATTACGCCCAAAGCCGCGGCGCATCTTAACCTTAAGATCCCTAACGGCCAGGAGCTTTTCTAACTTGATACGCCTTTTGCTGACGCTGTTTCTGTGCATACCGGTGTCCCCGCTGCGCGCGGCGGCCGGCATTGACGCGTCAGGCCCGCGCATCCGGGTGGCGATCCTGCGCGGTTCCCCCGCCATCAAGCTTAAGTCCGCGGCCAAAATATTCGTTACCGAAGTTAAGACCGGCCAGAAATACCAGCTGGTGCCCAACGCCTCTTATGAGATAAGCGCCTCCGGCGGCATGATCACCGTGGCCGGCCAGCGCATCTCCTCACCGGTAAAACTGATGACTGCCGACGGCGGGGACCGCATGCGGTTCTCCGGCCGGCTTTATAAGGGCGATATCCTGCTCAGGGCGGCCGGCCCCGGACGTCTCGATATAATCGAATCCCTGTCCCTTGAAGATTACCTGTGCGGGGTGCTGCCCGCGGAAATGAGCCCGGATTGGCCGCTGGAGGCCTTGAAGGCCCAGGCGGTGGCTTCGCGCACTTACGCGCTTAAGCAGCTTAATCCCTCGAAAGATTACGACATTACCGACGGGGTCGAGATGCAGGTCTATAAAGGCTCGGCCGTCACCAGCCCGCGCATCGCCGAGGCCGTGTATTCCACAAAGGGAGAAATTCTCCGTTACAAGAAGAAGCTTGTCACGGCCTTCTTCCATGCCTGCTGCGGCGGGCACACCACCGCCACCAGTTCCGCGTGGGGCGAGGACCTGATAAAGCCCCTCAGCGGCGTCGCCGATTCTTTCTGCTCCGATTCCCACCATTACCGCTGGGAACTTTTCATCGCCTCAAGGGACCTGCTTACTTTCATCCAGAAACAGGGCTCGACCGCGCTGAAGATAAAAGGCGTAAAAATGCATAAAAAAGACCGTTCCGGGCGCTCTATTTCCCTGAAGTTCTCTACCGACCAGGGCAATACGACGGCGCTGGTCAAGGAACTGCGCAACTATGCCGGCACCTTTGAATTCAAGAGCACTTATATAACAAAGATAACCCCGGTGAAGAACGGCTATGAGTTCGAGGGCCGCGGCTGGGGGCACGGCGTGGGCATGTGCCAGGAAGGGGCGAAGACCATGGCCAACCAGGGCCGGCTTTACAGGAAAATACTGCGGCACTATTATCCCGGCGCCGCGATAGAGAGGATCTGATGAACGAGCACGCGCTGTCTGAATTTTCAGGGCTTGAAATAGAGCCGCTCATCGCCGACAGCCCCGCCCAGCCGCGGGACTCCTCGCGCCTGCTGGCGGTCCGCCGCGACGACGGCTCGCTGGCCCACCGGAGGTTCAGCGATATCGCGGACCTGCTCGGGCCCGGCGACATGCTGGTCCTTAACCGCAGCAGGGTCTGGAAGGCGCGCCTGGAAGCCCTCCGGCCCGGCGGGGGCCGCTCGGAAATACTCCTTATCGCCCCGTACGCCGGCGTTCCCGCGGCATTATCCCCGCTGGGCGGAACACGCAGCGGGGACTGGACCGGCCTTTGCCGCAAGGCCAAGCCCGGCCTGGCGCTCGAT
>DAOPZW010000196.1:0-5271 GCA_035353595.1 Elusimicrobiales bacterium
AAAGGCAAAAACCTGTTCTGCCCCGTAATAAACTGCGCGCACCCTTTCATAAAGACCCTGGCGGCGCTGCACGCCACGCGCCCCGGTTTCGCGTCCTTCCTGCTGCTCAAGGCCATGCTGCTGCAGCAGGACGGGAGCATGCGTTCCGACGCGGAGAGCGCGGCCAGCAACCTGGAGGAAAAGCGCGAGAGGCGGCTGCTGAACGCGGCCATGAAACTGGACCTGTCCCCTGCGGACGGTGACCCCGGAGGGCGCAATGGCTAAGCCCGCGGCCGGCGTGGTCAAGGTAACGGACTGGTATTCGCTGCGCAAGGTGGTCTATTACTCGGCCGATTATCCGGCCAGCCTGGTGAACAACAGCGCCGAGCTGGCCCGGGCTTTTGTCGACGCCGGATTCGTGCCGCTGACGGCGGCCCAGCTGCGCGAATGGATGACGGCGCAGGCGGCCGGCGGGGCGGGGGGCTCCATCTGTTTCTTCTCCCAGGATGTAGTGCCGGATATGGTGGCTGAGCAATGCTCCCAGGATTGCCTTTTCATGGCGTATCTCAAGGCGGGCGGGCGCGCGGTCTGGGTGGGCGACATTCCTTTTTTCTATCAGGGCCGCGAAGGCGGCGGCACCGAGGTCTGGGGCCGGGAGGCCCAGCAAAGGATCCTGGGCCTGGAGTCCGTGCGGGGCCGGCAGGAAGAAGTGCGTGTGACGGATGCGGGCCGCGACTGGGGCCTCACCGTCCCGGATAAATCCGTCAACTGCGTGCCGGCCGGCGACGTGACGGCCGCGCTGACCGCGGCCGGCAAGTTCGCCGTCTCATTCTTTAAGAATTTCAACCCGGCTTCTCCGGAGAGCGGTTTTCTGCGCCTGGGGGAGCTGATGCCGGTGCGGGACCTGCTGCGCGCCGCGCAGTACGGCATCGAGGAACCTGAGGATACCGGAGAAACCCCGGAACAGGCCAGGGCCGCGGTGTCCGACGGCGGGGTGCTGGTGGCTTCCGGCTCCTTCGTGGTGGACAGGCAGCGCGCGCTGGATAAGCTGATGCGTTTCCAGCTGCCCGACCAGGAGACCTGCCTGCTGCCTATCGTGCGCTGCGCGCTGGCCGGGAAAGCCTCGGGCGTAGCGATCACCGAACCGCTGCAGGGAGGGCTGCAGATAAGGTTCGACGGCGAAGTTTTTTCCAGCGAGCGGCTTGCCGACCCTTACTCGGCCCTTTTCGAGCCCAGGACCCCGGCCAACGCCGCCGCCCGGCACCTGGCCACCGGCCTGCTCTGCGCCCTCAGGCTTAAGCCGCAGGTGCTCACTGTCACCACCGGGCTCGAGGGAGCGCGCTTCCAGCTCAGGATCGACGCGCTGGGCAAGGAGGCTATACGGCCCAGCGAGGACCCCGGCAGCGGCACGGTGGTTAATTTTATCTGGCGCGGCATCGCCCCGCTGCGCAACGGGCGCCTGCTGGCGCACGTGCGCGCGCGCTGCGCCCTGAGCCCCGTCCCGGTGCTGATCGACGGCAAGGACATTCTGCGCACGGGCAGGAATCCCGGCGGCCAGGGCCTGTATTTCGAGGACAGGGGCATGTGCGGTTACCTCGCAGTGCCGGAAAACCCCGCCGCCATGAGCACCTTTACCGCGGCGGTAAATAATGTGACGCTTGAGATGCCCATGTCGGCGAAGCTCCCTTACCTGCAGGTTTCCGGCTACCTTAACAACGACGATTTTACGATGAACATTTCCCAGACGGGGGTGGTCAATAATACCCGCTGCGCCAAAGCCCTGGACGCCGTGGGCAGGAATATCCCGGCCCTGCTCGATCGCATCGTCAACGGCCAGCGGCCCAACCTTCCCGCGATCGGCAAGATGATGGTTTCCGGGGGCATGCTGCCGTACTGGAAGAAATGCCTGGAGGCAGGGCCCCAACTGGACGCCGGCCTGCTGGGCGGCCT
The DNA here is from genome assembly GCA_035353595.1 of Elusimicrobiales bacterium. GTDB lineage: Bacteria > Elusimicrobiota > Elusimicrobia > Elusimicrobiales > UBA9959 > UBA9959. Next base: position 1,930 of record DAOPZW010000196.1, read on the forward strand.
GCTCAAGGACGTCACTAGCGTGGTCCTGTACGACGAGGGGAGGTCTTCCATCCGCAGGGACAAGGCTGAACTTTTTATCCGCGATTCGGCGCGCGTAACCTTGTGGCTCAGAGCGGCCTGCTCCCGGCTGCTGACAGATTACGAAAAAGATTCCGCGGACCCGATCCTGAAAGTCCTGTGGGAGGCGCCCGCGTTCCTGACGATCAACGGCGACGTGCGCTGCCTGCGGCAGGTGGACGCGCAGCAGCAAAAAATGGGTTTCGTCGCTTATTCAACCGTGCCGTATCCGAAGGTGACCCTGCCTTTCGACGTGCTCTGCGCGCCCAGCCTGCGCGACCTGGAGCCGCTGCGCCGCTGGAATACCGCCGACCTGTCGGGAAAGATCGCTTACTACGGCGGCAACCCGGCCGCTGTCGCTGAATTTATGGGCGGCTCGGGCCGCTACGACATCGACATCGCCCCGCCGATCCGGCAGGCCAGGACCGAGACCGCGCCGGTAGAGATCTCGCTTTCCGCTATCAAGGCACCTGCGCCTGCGCAGCCCGCGCCGCCGGCCGGCGCGCCGGCGGTTACTGAAGCGCTGGCCAGGAGCCGCAGCGCTTCCATGCCCCCGCATCCCGCGCATTCCTCACCCGCGCCGCTGCCTTCGGAGGAGCAGCTGGCCGCCGATCCCGCGGCAAATTTCCCGGAGTTCCTGGCCCTGCGGGCCGGCGGTTTGAATGTGCCCGGCGCCGGCTTGGTGGCGAATTTTATCAGGGAGCAGGCGGCGGGCCGGAAGTGGATCAGGAAACCCCTGGCCGCGGACGTGCTGGCCTCGGCGCTGCCGCCGCTGCGCAAAGCGGAATATCTCCTGTCCGTTTTTTATACGGATTTTAACAGGCAGGAAGTGAAGCTTACCGACGCGGACGATATAAATTTCCAGCAGGCTTTAGCGGAACAGATAGAACGGGGAGGAAAAGAAAATGGCAAATAAAAATAAACCTGAAGCTCTTACCAAGGAACTGGCGGAGCTCGGGCGCAAAGTGCACGAGGCCCTGGCAGCCGCGGTTTCCAGCGACGAGGCCCGGGCCGTGAAGAAGGAACTTTCCGGCAGCCTGAACAGGGTGGGGAAGAAGATCGTGGCGGCCGCGAAGGCGGCTGAAGCGAGCGCTGAAAAAGGGGAGATAAAGGCGCAGGCCCGCAAGGTCGCGGACGCCGGCATAAAGGTTTCGCAGGGCATACAGAAGAACCTGGCCGGCGGCCTGCTCGAAGTCAGCGCGCGCCTGGCGGAACTGGCGAAAAAGCTCGACGGGAAAAAATAAGCGGGGGGCGGTTTGCCGGGCTTAAGTCAGGAAGCTTTCGCCAGCAGCGACAGCTTCCCGACCATTGCGGCCAGGGCGGCCGGCTGCAGGTCCGCTTCCGGCGCGTAGCGGGGCTTGCGGATGCGCAGGCCGTCCTGTTCTATAGCGAAGCTGCGAAAGCCTGCGTTGAAAAAGCTCCAGATATCCAGCCTTCGCTGCGTGTCGTTGAGGTAAGGCGCAGCCAGCGCCTGGTTGTCCGCCGAAATTATAAATTCCGTATTGAACCTGTGGTCGCAGGTGTCCATGTCCTGCAGCAGTCCCAGGCGTTTTTCAGCGGATGACATGAAAAACTCCCTGCAGACGTTGAGCCGGAATGAGGGGGCGGCAGTTACGCTGACGACCAGGCAGGGCGGTTCGTTCCTTGAGCCCGGCTGCAGTTCCACGGCAAAAAGCGTGCCCTTACAGTCGCCGTGGAAAACGTGGCTCATCCCGCGGGTAGTTAATTCGCCGGGCAGTATTTCCCCGAGTTTTTTTAGCGCTTCCTTTTTTTTCTTTTCACTGCGGACGGCATGTGTTATTGCGGCCGTAAGGCCCGCCAATATTATTGCAATTATCAGCGCCGGCAGTATTGACAGTAACAGGTTCAGGGCTGCATCACTCATAAAAAAAGTGTTTTGCGGCCGGCCTTCAGCGCCTGACGGTGCGCTCAAAAACCTCGCCGCTGAATTTGTGCGCCACGACCCGGTAGGAGACCCCGCTCTCGTCGGAGCCCCACAAGGATTCGACTGTCTTTAATTTGTCCTCTCCCAGCCAGGCCTTGAATTCCGGCAGCGGCAGCACCTGCAGCACGGCGTCGATGGCCAGCGGCTTGCGCTCCCCCGGGGTAATGCCCACAAAAAGGTTGTCCTGTTCCGGCGAGCGCACGAAATAAATATCCTCCGCGTGCTCCGGGTACCGCATTACTTTGTTCTCCCAGAGGCGCCGGAGCGCGCGCAGGCTCTCGTAATACCCGGTTCCGGATACCCCGGCTTCGCCGATAAACTCGCGCAGGAACAATTGCTCTACGCGGCGCAGCACCCGCGCCTCCGTGACCATCGCCACTATCACCGGTTTCTTGCGCTCGCCGAGGAAAGCGTCTTCGACGGTGACCATATCCTTGCCGCCGGGCACATAGCCCCAAGGCTTGCCCTCGAGCAGCGTGAACAGGAAGTAATTTTTAAGGCGGACGGAGGTGTGCGCGTGCCCGGTATAAGTTACCAGCGGCCTGCCTCCCGCTGCGGCGAGGCCGGCCTGCACATCGGGAACAGGCTTGAACTGGTTCTTGAAGGTAAGCACCGGCACGCCCTGGGTTTCCAGGAAATCTATGGTCGGGAAGGTTTCTCTTTCCCTGGAGAAAGCGCCTATGCCGCGCGCGGCGAGGACGGCTTTTGTGAGAAAAATTCCGGCGTTTATCTCGGGCTGCGTGCCGTGGGATTCTCCCAGGATCACGCCGTTATACGTCCCGCTGTCCAGGCCACGGGTAACCTGGGCCGTCACGGCGGCCAGGTCCAGGGCGGGCTGCAGTTCCAACCGGTCGAAAAGGCCCAGCCACTGGTCAAGCCGGGCTGCGATGGCGTCCTGGTCGGCGGGCGCGGCAATTCCGTATGGTTTAAATCGCAGGGCCTGCGGCTGCGGCAGCGCAGCGGCGCTGCGGATGGCTGAAAGCGCGTTAAAGAACGCCGCGTCGCCGGCCGGCTGCAGCGCCTGCGCCGGCGCGAGGCAGACCGCGCCTAGCAGGCAAATGGCGGGATATAAATTTATTTTCACCGTTTCTCCTGTTCACGCAAAAAATAAGACCGCGCGCCCGGAACCGCCCCGGCGCCATCAGTTAAAGGATATCAAAGCCGGCAAGTGTTTTTCAGGGCGAAAGTCCCTTGTTCTTAAAGCCTTTCGGCCTATTCCTGAAAACGCTGCGCCTGGCCGGGGCTTGCCGCGGGGCTCCGGCTTTAGACAGCGCCTCTTCGGCTGATGCGGCGGCCGGGCGGCCCTTGTGCCGGTATGAATGACTCCGGGTTGCCCGCGC
>DAOPZW010000197.1:0-5014 GCA_035353595.1 Elusimicrobiales bacterium
CCCGCGGCGGCCAGATGAAGAACATGGTGATAGGAGAGGACGGCCGCGTCAGGTTCGAATACGTGATCTCGTCGCGCGCGCTGATCGGCTTTAAATCCGAATTCATGTCGTTCACCAAAGGCTCGGGCCTGATGCACCACAGCTTCCACGGCTTCCTGCCCGAGGGCAAGTTCCTGCCGCCCAAGCGCAACGGTGTGTTCATAGCCAAGGAAACCGGCACTACGGCCGGCTATTCCATCAACAGTCTGCAGGACCACGGCGTCATGTTCATCAACCCCAACGAGGACGTTTACGCAGGGCAGATAGTGGGGGAACATTGCCGCGGCAACGACCTGGTGACCAATCCCTGCAAGGAGAAGAAGCAGTCCAATATGCGCTCTTCCACCTCGGACATGTCGGTGCAGCTTACCCCGCCGCGCATCATGAGCCTGGAGCAGGCCATCGAATACGTGGAGGAGGATGAGGTCGTGGAGGTCACTCCCAAAAGCCTGCGGCTGCGCAAGAAAGTGCTGGACCACAGCCAGCGCAAGCGCACCGGAAAAAGGGATGAGGAGTGACCGGAAAGGCGGGCGATGAGAAAAACTAACTTTTTATCCCTCGCCGTTCTCTGCCTGGGGCTCGCCGCCTGTTCGTCCCTGGGCGGCGCGCACCACAGCGACGGCTCCGCCGTATACCTGGATAAGGCGCGGCTGGAGGCCCTGGAGTTCCAGCCGGCCCCGGCCCCCGGCTCGCCGCTGGACCGCGCGGATTTCCTGGAACTGAACAGCTGGCAGGCGCGGCGCACTCCGGCGCAGTGCGCCCGGGCGGCGGCCGAAGGCGAGGCTTATTTCGACCAGTTCTTCGGGCCTCTTAAACCTTTTACCTGGCCGCTCTCCAAAGACGGCCGGGCTTTTATCCTCCGCGTGCGCGCCGATATAGGCACGGCCGTAAATATTTTTAAGAACAGGAGCGCCCGGCCCCGCCCTTTCCGCAGGGACCCGCAGCTTGCCCCCTGCCTCGGCAAGATCGGCGGGCTGGCCTATCCCAGCGGCCACGCCGCGACCGCCCGGGTTTACGCGCTGATGCTCACTGAGATAGCTCCCACGCGCCGCGCGGAATTCCTGGCCCGCGCCGATGAAGCCGCCCTGAACCGCGTGATCGGCGGCGTGCACCATCCTTCCGACATAGAGGCCGGGAAAAAGCTCGGGGACATACTTTTCAACCGGTTCATGCAGAACGCGGAGTTCCGCGCCAACTTGGAGAAGCTTCGTTCCTACGCCGCTAAATAGTTCCGGAGCCGGAGCTTTCACTTTTTATGAAACAGCGCCCAGCCGAAGAGGGGGGATTGCGGGAATTGACCGGCGTGGCTTATCCCCTGATCCTCTCTACCGCCTCAAATACGATAATGCAGTTCACGAACCGGGTGTTCCTGGCGCATTACAGCCCCGACGCGCTGGCGGCCTGCGTGCCCGGCGGGATGCTGGCCTTCGTCTTCGGCTGTTTTTTTATCGGCACCGCCTCCTATACCAACGCTTTCGTGTCCCAGTATTACGGCCGGGGTAAGGTCGCCAGCGTGTCGGTGGCGGTCTGGCAGGGCGTCTGGCTGAGCCTGGCCGCCGGGGCGGTCCTGCTGGCGCTGACGCCGCTGGGCTTCTTTATCATAAATAACTCCGGCCACGCTCCCGTCGTGGCCGCGCTGGAAAAGCAGTATTTTTTTATTCTGAACGCGGGCGGCGTGATAGCCGTAACCAACGCGGCGCTGTCGGCCTTTTTCACCGGCCGCGGCAAAACCAAGGTCCCGATGGCGGTGAACATGGCGGGCAATGCGCTGTGCGTGCTGCTGTCCTGGCTGCTGATCTTCGGGGCCGGGCCGCTGCCGGCTCTGGGCATACGCGGCGCGGGCTTTGCCGCCGTGGCGGGCCAGCTGCTGATGCTGGCGCTGTATCTCCGGATGATATTTTCGCCCTATAACCGCCGGCGCTACCGCACCGCCCGCCTGGCGGACTTTCACAAGGGGCTGTTCTTAAGGCTCGTAAAATTCGGGGCGCCCAATGGCGTCGGCTTCTTCCTGGACGTGGCTTCTTTCGGCGCTTTTATCTTCCTTGTCGGCGGCCTGGACAAGGTTTCGCTGGCGGCCAGCAATATAATAGCTTCGATAAATATGATAGCTTTCATGCCGGTGATAGGCCTGGGGCTGGCGGCGCTGACGCTGGTGGGCAAGTATATCGGCATGAAAAAGCCGGAAGTCGCCGAGCGCGTGGCCTATACGGCGGCGAAAGCGGCGGCCGCCTACGCCCTGGCGCTGGGCCTGCTGTTCGTATTCGCGCCCGGGCCGTTCATAAATATTTTCGGCTCCGGGAATTCCCCGGAATACGCCGCCATCCTGGCGCGCGCCAGGCCGGTGATGCGGGTGCTGGCGGTCTTCGTTCTCTTCGACGCGATAGGCATGATCTTCGCCGACGTGCTGCGCGGCGCGGGCGATACGCGCTTCCAGATGCTGGGCACCAGCGCGGCGGCCTGGCTGCTGTTCGTGCCGGGCGTGTGGTACATAACGCACCGGGCCGGCGGCGAGCTGATCCACGCCTGGGCCTGGGGCGGCTTCTACGTTTTCCTGCTGGCGGTGTTCTTCACGCTGCGCTTCCGCTGCGGCCTCTGGCGCCAGATAGATATTCTGAAGGGGTAAAGGTATAATTAACCTATGGCTGAAAAAATCTTCTCCGTTCACAAGGCGCTGCCCAGGGTGAAGCTTTCGCACGCCCCGGCCGGCCCCAACGCTTTCCGGCGCATGATAGACACCGTCGAGCGCGCAGAGCCGGGCGACCTGGTGGCGGTCTACGACAAGAACAACAACCCCTACGGCGTGGCGCTGTTCAACCCGAAGAGCCAGATCACGCTGCGCATCATCTCGCGCGCCAACCCCGACACTTTCAGCATAGACCGGCACCTCGACGAGCGCGTCTCCCGGGCCGTGGCCTTCCGGCGTGAAATGCTCAAACTTCCCGCCACCACCGACGCCTACCGCCTGGTGCACGATTACGGCGACGGCCTGCCCGGCCTGACCGCCGATATCTACAAGGACCAGATCACGCTGGAATTCTATTCGCTGGGGATGTTTAAGCTGGCGCCGAACCTCGAAGCGGCTTTCCGCAAACACTTTCCCGCCGCCGGCTTTCACCACCGGGCCAGCCCGTATACCAGGGAGATGGAAGGTTTTTCCATGCCGCCCGTGCCGGCCCCGGCGCGCAAGACGCGCATCACCGAGAACGGCGTGATGTTCGAAGTTGACCTGCAGGCCGGGTATAAGACCGGCTTTTTCTGCGACCAGCGCGAGAACCGCCAGTATACCTCCGGCTTCGCGGCCGGCAAGAATATGCTGGACATCTGCTGCTATACCGGCGGTTTCGGCATCTACGGCGCCAAGGCCGGCGCGGCCTCGGTTACCAGCGTGGAACTGGACCCGGACGTCTGCGAAATGGCCAAGCGCAACGCCAATATAAACAAGTGCCGGATAGACGTGGCCTGCGCCGACGCTTTCACCTATATGCGCCAGATGATGGAGCTGAAGCGGCGCTACGGCCTGGTGGTGCTGGACCCCTATAAACTGGTGGCCAACCGCGACGAGCGCGAGAAGGGCATCTTCAAGTACAAGGATTTCAACCGCCTGGCCCTGGGGCTGGTGGAGGAGGGCGGCGTTTTCGTCACCTGCTCCTGCAGCGGCATGGTCTCGATGGACGAGTTCTCTTATATCGTGCGCGGCGCGGCGGCAAATTCCGGGCGCCGGGTGCAGGTCTTCAAGAAGAGCGGCGCCGGCCCGGACCATCCCGTGGCCGCCGATTATCCGGAAGGGGAATACCTTAAATGCATCTGGGCCCGCGTGTTTTGAGCCGGGCGGGCCTCGCCCTCAGCGCGCTTCTGTATTTATGCGCGGCCCTGCCCGCCCTGGCCGCGGACGATCCGCTGCCCTTCGCCGCGGGCGTCTGGCAGGGAAAGGGACAGAACGGCCGCGAGGCTTTCACCGTTTCTGTGACGCTTAAGAAGGTTAAGACTTCCATTTTCGGCATTTGCAGGGCCAAAACAGAGAGCGGCGACACTTATACTTCTTCGTTCGAAGCTTACCCGGAGCGGGGCGGGCGCAACGCCGAGGTGAAAGTTACCGGCGCGAAGATCCCTATAAATTTCGAAGTCTTCGCCCAGCCCCTCAGCGGCACCAAGCTGTCTATTTCCTCCGTATTGGGCGAAGGGTCCATAAAGTTCCTGAACGATTTCATCAAGGCGGAATTCGAGTTCCGCAGCGTGGTTACCGATGTCAGCGCGGTGTTGTACAGGGTTTCCCCGCCGCCCGCCGCTAAAACCGCGGGCGGCAGGCAGGGCGGCGGGAAAAAAGCCCCGTCAATGCCGCCGATGGTTATAGTTCCGCCTTAACAGGCCAGGAGGATACCGTGAAAAACAAGGTCCATGCTTTATTTATGAAGGAAGCCGTCAAGGAGGCCCGCAAAGGCCTGCGGGAGGGGGGCATCCCCATAGGCGCCGTACTGGTGAAAGACGGCAAAGTGATAGGGCGGGGGCACAACCGCCGCGTGCAGAAGAAGTCCGCCATCCTGCACGCCGAGATGGATTGCCTGGAGAACGCCGGCCGGCTTAAGGCCGCCGATTACCGTAAATGCGTCATTTATTCCACGCTTTCACCCTGCAGCATGTGCACCGGGGCCATTTTGCTCTATAAGATACCCACAGTGGTGATAGGGGAGAATAAGACTTTCAAGGGCCCGGAAAGCTATTCTAAAAAGTTCATAAAGCTGGTAAACCTGGACCTGCCGGAATGCAAGACGCTGATGGCTGATTTTATAAAGGCGAAGCCGGAACTCTGGAATGAGGACATCGGGGTGTGACCGCTTGACCTTTAGAGCGGAATAATGTCATAATATTAAGGAAGTTGAACCCGAACTCAAGTTTTCGAAGCCTATTCTAACCAGCAACAGCGGTAGAAGATAGTGCAGAGAGAGTTGAGACAGGTAATTAAAGTTGCTAGGAGAAT
>DAOPZW010000198.1:0-5012 GCA_035353595.1 Elusimicrobiales bacterium
TGCTTTCCCCCGTCCTCGAGAACCGCGGCCATGCGGATATGGGCTCCTGGCAGGAGCTGGTGAATTTTATGCAGTGGGCCAAGGGCCGCTATCCCGCCCGCCGGTACGCCTTGGTGCTCTGGGACCACGGCAACGGCTGGAAATCGGTGGACCCGGTCAACGACCCGCATTTCTACGACAAGGGCTTTTCGCTGGACGAGGAGAGCGGCAACGAGGTTTCGACGCCTCAGATAGCCCTGGCGCTGAAGGCGGCCGGCGGCGTGAATTTCCTGATGCTGGACGGCTGCAATATGCAGATGGCTTCGGTGGCCTACGAAGTCAGGGATCAGGCCGAAGCCCTGACCGCCTCGGAGGAGACCGAGCCCGGAGTGGTGGTGCGCTACGCCCAGTTCCTGGGCATGCTCAACGCCAGGCCTTCGATGGGCGCGGACGAGTTCGCCGCCAACACCGTGACCACTTACCGCGACTATTTCGTGAACAGCGCCGGCGATCCCGAGGGCGTGCCGGTGACGCAGTCCGCCGTGCGGCTTTCCCGGATGGCGCCGCTGCGCGCCAAGCTCGACGCCTGGGCCGCGGCCGCCATGCGGGCCGAGCCCAAAGCTCTGCGCTACGCCAAAAAGAACGCCAAGATCTTCGGCGAGGAACCGGAGTATAAGGACCTCTATAATTTCGTGGAACTGGTGGGCGCCGCCACTTCGGACGCGCGCCTCAAAACTCTGGGCGCGGAAGTCATGCGGTACCTGAAGTCGGATGTCATTATCACCAACTGGGCGCAGGACAAGGTCAGCCACGGCCTGTCCATCTACGTGCCCGAAGTCTACGACCCGCTCTATAACGGCCTGGCCTGGTCCCGCGACGGCGCCTGGGACGACTTCGCCCGGTTCATCGCGACGATAAAATAAGGATCAGCGCGCAAGCGCCTTCCGGCGGCGTTCCAGCAGCATATTGCCCGCGAGCCAGAGCTCAAGGTTCACAAAGCGCCATAGCGCGGAAATATCCACCGCTTCGGGATCAACCGCGTTCGCCAGGAGCATGTCGAAATTCCTGAGGACGGCTTTCTGGTTGACAAAAGGGGCGGAATGGAATTTTCGGCCGCTCAGCGCCGCTTTGATATTGGCGCTGTTCCGTCCCATAAAGTCCCGCCATGTTTCAAGACCGACTTTATACTTCCGCTTTCTCCAGCATACAATTTCCGGCAGAACGTCCGTCATGGCTTCTCTTAACAGGTATTTTGTCCAGCCGTTGTGGATCTTGTAGCAAACTGGCAGCGCTAGAACATAATCCACAAGGCGGTGGTCTAGGAAGGGCTCGCGGCTCCAGGCGGAATCCGACTGGAAATCCGTGCTGAGCTCAAGCAGGGTCTTATGCAGCAGCTTTTGCAGATTCAGTTCGGGCCGGGGGGCGTAGCGGAGCCTGCGGGATTCATGTTTTGCCAAAAAGCCGCGGTTTATCGTTTCCTCCGGGCGGAAATCCGACAACTGGGGCGCGTTGAACTGCGCTCTTAAGAACGATTTATAGTAGTCGGGCCCGATATCCCCGGTTATCCCCAGGTCTCCCAGGCGGCCGGCATAGATCAATTTTAATTCCCTGGCGAACCGGCGCAGGTCGCCGGAACGGATGATCTGGCTGAGGTAAACCTTGAAATAAGTCTCTTGGCCGGCAAGGAGTTCGTCGGCTCCCATGCCGCTTAAAAGCACGCGCATGCCCTTTTCATACGCTTTCCCGAAAATAGATATCTCGCGGTAGAAAGCGGTATCTATTGTGGGCTTTTCCGACGACAAGACCGCCGCCTTGATTTCTTTCCACGAGACCGTTTTTATCTCGCCGGGCGAAATATAATAATGGGGGAGGGTCAGTATCCCGGAGGCCGCCTTAATGAATTTCGCTTCATTTACGAAAGTGACGCAGAAGGTTTTTACTTTTACAGGGGAATCGTCCCCCCCGGCGGCGGGCTTTTTTACGAGCTTATCTGCCAGCCAGCCTATGGCCCCGGAATCCAGCCCCCCTGAAAGCATGCAGCCGATGGGGAAGGGCGGCCTGAGCCTTGCTTTTACCGAGCTTTCCAGCAGGGCGCGAAACTCCGCCGCATGTTTTTTAAAAGCTTTTTTGTCGAAGTCCCCGATCTCAAGATTGCAGCGGGGATCATAATATCTTCTTTTCACCGGTTTTTTGCCGGGCGATACCAGCAGGCAGCAGCCTGCCTCGAGTTTAACTGCGTCGCGATAAAAAGTCTCTTCAGAATGTTCGGCCTGGTCCAGGACCAGGTAGTCAAAGACCATGCCGCCGTTCGGCGCCGTCGAGATGAACGGGCAGGAGAACAGCAGCTTTATCCTTGAACCGAAGGCGAAATGCCTGGCGTCGCAGAAATAATAAAAAGGCAGCCGGCCGAACCTGTCCCTTGAACAAAAAAGCTCGTTTTTCCTCCCGTCCCATACAGCGAACGCCCAGATACCGTTGAATTTGTTCTGGCAGTCCGCGCCCCAGAGGGCGTAGGCGCGCAGGACAAGTTCGCTTTCAAGCGTGGAGCTGAACCGGCAGCCGGCGGCCTCCAGTTCCCGCCTTAGCTCCGTGTAATTATACAGTTCGCCGTTGTAGGCAATGGCAGTTTTAAGCGGCCTGTCCTCAAAAAAAGACGAGCGCTCGCCGCTGGACCGCAGCCCGATATCCCGTCCGGCATAAAAAGTCCCGCCGGGGCAGGACTCTTTTGTATTGTTAATGATCCGCCGTATCAGCGAAGGATCGGCGCGCCGCGCCAGGTTGAAAATTCCGAATATCATGAGCCGGTGTCGTTCTTTGCGGCGAATCCCGCCCCGCAGAACATATGGGCAATTATAGCACACTGCTCCGGAGCCGCGGTTGAACTTCGCGCCTTTACTTCTCCTGCTGGAGTTTGCCGAAGGCGGCTACGCCGACGGCGGTGCTGGCGAGGCAGCAGAAGGTTATGGCGGCCAGGTCGGCCCATACGGAGAAAGCGCCCTGCCCCAGCATGATGATGCGCAGCAGGTCCACGGCGTAGGTGACCGGGTCGAACAGGCTGATAGCTTTGATGTAGGGCGCGGCGGTGCCCAGGTCGAACAGCGCGCCGCTGAAGAAGAACAGCGGCCAGGTGAGGAAGCTCATCACCAGCCCGAAGCCTTCCATGGACTTCATCCTGGCGCCGATGGTCAGCCCGACATTGGTTATCATGTAGGAAACGGGGAAGGCCGCCGCCAGGCACAGCAGCACTTTCAGCGGGCTCAGCGGGATAATGAACAGCGCGCCTATCAGCGCCAGCAGCAGCGTCTCCACTATCGCGCCCAGCATTCCCCCCAGCGACTTGCCCACGAACAGCGTGGCCCGTGAGATGGGCGCCGCCAGCACTTCCTTGAGAAAGTCCAGCCGCTTGTCCCAGATGATGTACAGCCCGTAGGTGATGGAGGTGAACAGCATCACCATGGCCATGATGCCGGGGAAGATGAACTGCTGGTAGGTGTAGCCGGGCACGGGGCTGGTGCCCGACGCCATGCCTTTGCCCATCACGAACAGGAAGAGCAGCGGCGAGATCAGGATGGAGATGATGCGCTCTTTCTCGCGGAAGAAGATCTTGGCTTCGCGCAGCAGCAGGGCGTAAACGGCGTTAATATTTGGCATAAGGTATACTGCAGCTTACGGGTCCGGTGCGGGCGGGCTAGTCCCCCGCGCAACCGGGCAGAGGAAACCCTTGCGTGGTTTCCCCCCGCCTGGGGAAATTATGGCGGGGCGCCACGCATAAACCGCATAGCGGTTTTGCGCGGCCCCGGCTCGGCGGTTTTGCTTACGCAAAAAACCGCCTCCGCCCTTGCGGACCGGACGCGAGGCATAATTATGCCTCGCTCTAAAGCCGGTCCTCACCATCCGCAACGGTTGCGCTGGGGACTAGCCCGCCCGCACCTCCAAAGAACTTAAATCGCTACTTCCTGGCCTTGACCGTTGCGATGCGCTCGAAAATGCTTTCGGCGTGCTCTTCGGCATCCTCGCTGATCTGCTGGCCGGCGAATTTCAGGAATACGTCGTCGAGCGTTACGCGGCGCACTTCCACCTCGTCTATCCGCCCGCCGGCGTTGAGCAGCGCCTGCAGGTTGGCCCCGGAATTTGCGATGCCTATCGTCCAGCGGCCGTTCTCGCGCTTTACGGAGTTCACGAAGGGCAGGGCTTTGAGCGCGGCTTCGTTTATCGCGCCGGTCAGGAATACCAGGTCCTGTCCCACTTTCTTCTTCAGCGCGGCGGGCGTATCCAGCTCTATTATTTTGCCTTTGTTGATTATGCCTATGCGGTCGGCCAGGCTGTCGGCCTCTTCCATGTAATGGGTGGTCAGGATGATGGTGGTGTTGTGCGCTTCTTTCAGCTGCCGGATATGGCTCCAGACGGCCTTGCGGCTGGCCGGGTCCAGGCCCAGCGTGGGCTCGTCGAGAAAAAGGATCTTCGGGCCGTGGATGAGGCCGCGCGCTATTTCAAGGCGGCGGCGCATGCCGCCGGAGAAGGTTTTTACGAAACTGTCGGCCCGGTCCGACAAGTTCACCAAGGCCAGCATCTTGTCAATCTTGGGATCTATTTCCCGGCGGGGCATGCCGTAGAGCATGGAATGCAGGTAGAGGTTTTCGCGGGCGGTCAGCAGGTCGTCTACGCTGGGCTCCTGGAACACGATGCCGATGTTCCTGCGCACGTCCAGCGGCCGGCTTATGATGTCGTGGCCGGCCACCTGCGCCGTGCCCGAGGTGGGGCTGACCAGCGTGGCCAGCATGCTGATCATGGTGGTCTTGCCGGCCCCGTTGGGCCCCAGCAGGCCGAACACTTCCCCCTCCGTTATTTCCAGCGACACGCCGTCGACGGCGGTAACTTCCGCGTAGCGCTTAACTAAATTTTCCGTTTTAATGGCGGACATAAGTAAATTCTAGCAAATGAGCCGGGCTTAGTCTGTCAGAGGTGTGTTTTCGCCTAGGGCGGCCGGGGGAGTGCTCCGTGAACCCGGGCAGAGGAAACCCTTGCGTCGGTTT
>DAOPZW010000199.1:0-4980 GCA_035353595.1 Elusimicrobiales bacterium
CTCGCTGAAAATTTTTTCCATGATTTCGCAGGACTGGCCATGTTCCTCTGTGCAGGGGTGCTGCTCTTTGGCATTCTGGCACTCCTTAACCGGTGGCTGCCGGCTGCCGCACCCCGCCCAGCCTGGCAGGATCGCGGCGGCCGCAAGGGACGCCTTAAGGTGCCTGAAGGCCCGCAGGGACCCGGACATTGAAAAGAAAAGCCGCCGTCACAAACGCTGAATTATTTGGTATTATTCTCGCTCCGGGGGTAACCGGCAATTTACAGGGGGAGGGACTATGGAAAGATCAAAGAAGATACTGGGTGCGGGCATAGCGCTGGCGGCCATCGCGGCCGCGGGAACCTACTTTTTAACGGGCAAGCGCGGCGCGAAGAACCGCGAGCAGATAGCCGCCTGGACGCTTAAAATGAAAGGCGAAGTGCTGGAAAAGATGAAAGACCTCAAAGAGATGAACAAGCAGAATTTTGAGGCCCTGGTGGACGAGATCGCGCTGCGCTATGAAAGAGCGGAACGCGTGGGCGCCTCCGAGATGAAACACCTTAAGGGCGAAGTAAAAAGCGCCTGGACGCATATCAGCAAGCAGTTGAAGAAAGCGGCCTGAAGCGCCGCGGTTAAACCGCGGGTTAAGCGGGAGCCGGAACCTTCAGAGGATCCGGCCCCGCTCAACGCGCCCCCGACAAATGAAAGACCTTGCCGCCATCTATGCGCCGTCGTTCTTCAGGGAATGGGGGCCGTCGAACCACGCCTATGTGGACTCCGCCAAAACCATAACCGACGCGATCTTCGCGCAGTTCCGGCCCCGCAGGCTGGCGGACCTGGGCTGCGGCACCGGGGTATACAGCAGCCTGTTCGCGGCCAAAGGCGCGGCAGTGCTGGCCCTGGACGGCGTGCTGCCGCCGGCGGAGCACAGCTTCCCGGTGGAGATAGAGGTGCGGGACCTTACCGAACCTTTCGAGAATTCCTGGGGAGCTTTCGACCTGGCGCTGTGCCTTGAAGTGGCCGAACATATCCCGGAAGACCTGCTGCCGGCTTTCCTGAAAAACATTACAGCCTTCAGCGACACGCTGCTCCTTTCGGCCGCGCCCCCCAACCAGGGCGGGCACCACCACGTGAACGAGCAGCCCCGCCGCTACTGGGTGCGCAGGCTCAAGGACCACGGCTTCGCCTATGACCGGCCGGCCACCGGCCTGCTGTGCGAAAAATTAAAGCGTATCGGCCTGCCCAATATGTGGATGGGGCTGCATATCTGCGTTTACCGCCGGGCAAAGGACCCGCGGGAGCTCAGCCACGGCCTGCCCTTCGACGTCAGCCTGCGGGCCTGAGCAGGGCCGCCGGGGAAGGCCGACGCTTTTTTGGTAGAATTTACCGCAGCAGGAAAGGGGACCATGAAAAAGCTTGTCATCACCGACGCGGACTCCGTACAGTTCACGAAAGTAGTAAAAAAAATAAAACTTTTCGCCTCCATGAACATGGGGCTGATGGAAAAGATCCTGAACCGCATCGCCTATTACCAGTGCGACAAGGGAGAAAAAGTCTGCAAACAGGGCGGCCCCGGCGACGCTTTTTACGTGGTCAACGAGGGCAAGCTTGAAGTAAGCGTGCGCGAGGCTTTTCTTTTTTCCAGGACGCTGGCCCACCTGGGCCCCGGCGACTGCTTCGGCGAAATGGCCCTGCTCACCCGCGAACCGCGCAACGCCACCGTCACCTGCGAGGAAGACTCGAAGATCTTCGTGCTCATGATCGAGAACTTCGACCAGGTGCTGGAAGAAAACCCTACCTTCGCGACGGAAATGAAAAAGCTGGCGGCCGACCGCGACTTCGAATTAAAGCACAAATAAGCGCCCGGCGCCCGCTATTTCCTGATGTAATGGCAGGAGTAGCCGCCCTTATGTTTCTGCAGGTAATCCTGGTGGTAATCCTCGGCGGGCCAGAATTTATCTAAAGCGGTCACTTCAGTGGCGACGGGCTTTTTCCAAAGCCCGGAAACCTGCGCCCGCTTAACCGCGGCCAGGGCTTCTTTCCGCTGCTGCGGGCCGGCATAGAAAATGGCGGAACGGTACTGCGTGCCCACGTCGTTGCCCTGTCGGTTTGGCGTGGTGGGATCGTGCATCGTAAAGAACAGGTCGAGCAGCGCGCCGTAAGAGATCTTAGCCGGGTCGAATTTTATCTCTATGCTTTCGGCGTGGCCGGTGGCCCCGGTCTTCACCTCCTCGTAGCCGGGGTTTTCCGTTTTACCGCCGGTATAGCCCACCACGGTGGAGACAACGCCCGGGACCTGGCGTATTATTTCTTCCATGCCCCAGAAGCAGCCCCCGGCCAGCACCGCGGTTTCAAGTTTGGGTGAATTGTCCATTTTCTTTTTTCCTTTTGCCGGCGCGCCGGCCTGCGCGCCCTGGCATAGAACCGATATCAGGCACAGCGCCAGGATTTTCTTCATAGCGAGAACTGCTCGTAATGGACCTGGCCGGCCGGCACGCCCAGCCCCTTCAGTCCGGCGCGCAGCGCGGCCATCATAGGCGGGGGTCCGCAAAGGAAAGCGTCCCGCTGCGCCAGGTCCGGCACCAGCCTTTTGAGCAGGGCCGCGTCCACGCGGCCTTTTTCCCCGGGCCAGGAAGGCTCGTCGCTGAGGACATGGAACACCCTGAAAGGCCCAGACCTTTCAAGCTCCGCCAGCTCGGCCTCAAAAACTATATCTTTGCGCGCCCTGTTCGCGAAGACCAGCACGCAATCCTTTTTGTCCGCGGCCAGCCCGGCGGCTATGGCGCGCAGCGGGGTTATGCCTATGCCGCCGGCCACCAGCAGTGCCTTGTTCGTCTTCATCCTGCGGGCGGTAAAAACCCCGTGCGGCCCGTCTATGATCACCGGCACGCCGGGTTTGAGCCCGGCGTGAAGAGCGGCGGTGAAATCGCCCAGTTTCTTTACGCTGAAACGCAGCCCGGAACCGTCCGCCTGCCTGGAGAACGAGAACGGGTGGGCCTGCAGTTTGAAGCCCGGAGCCCAGAAACGCAGCAGGGCGAACTGCCCCGGCTCGACCGCGAACGCTTCCAGTCGTTCTCCTTTTACATGCACGGACATCACGTCGTCCGTCTCCATAACGACGCGGTCGACCGCGAACCTGTGCTTTTTATACAGCAGGAAAGGCAGGTGCTGCCTGTACCACAGGACGTTCGCGGCGGTAAAGCAGAGCAGGGCGTACCAGGTCCAGGCGAAATGCGGCGGCTGCGCGGAAAGGTCGAAACCCAGCTCCAGCTGGTGGCCGATGCTCAACGCCAGCCCCAGGTAGGCGCCCAGGTGAGCGCTGTGCCAGGCCTCGTAGCTGAGCCTGCGGCGCGCGAAAGGCAGCGAGAGCAGGACGGCGGCAAGTATAAGGAACTCCCCGCAGGCGGCGGCCAGCACGTCCTCCCAGCGCAGCACGGCGAAATACTGGGCGAGAAAGCCATTGCCGGTCTGCATGACGTGATGCCAGACCACCAGCGGCGGGTGGACGAGCAGCGCCAGCGGGATCACCAGCCCGGCCGCGTGGTGCCAGCGCGTCAGGCGGTCCAGCCCCCACAGCGGCTCCAACCACTTCGCCCTCGAGATCAGCAGCAGCTGGCCCATCACGCCCAATGCGGCCACGATCCCCGCCAGCCGGCCCAAGGCCATAGCCAGCCCCATCCTGTCGGCGAAGAAACTGCCGAAAGGAGCGTTGCTGTTGTTGAAATACCAGAAGTACAGCGCGGCCGCGGCGCCGGCCGGGAAAGCCGCCAGGAAAATTTTTTTCATATAAATAAAAGCCGGCGCCCCGTTCACGCGGCGCCGGCCATAACCGGTCTTATTCTATTTCAGTGAACTGCGAGCGGGGCTGGGAACACACCGGGCAGGTCTTTAGCGCCAGGTCCATGGTGGTATAGCCGCAGGTCTGGCAGACCAGGAATTTCTTCTTGGCCTTCCAGTCCTTGAGGTTGGCGATAGCCTGCGAGAACATCTGCGCGTGCATGGCCTCGGCGGCCATCGCGCCTTTGAAGCTGTACACGGCCTGCATGTTCTTATCGGCCTCGGCTTTTTTCACGAAAGCCGGGTACATCTTCTTGTTCTCGTGATTTTCACCTTTAAGGGCCTCTTTCAGGTTCGCCAGCGTGGTTTTTACCACGGGCGTTTTCACGTCGGCAGCGGGCACCCCGCCCAGGGCTTCTATGGCCTTGCCGTGCTTGGCGGCGTGGATGCTTTCCGCCAGGGCCGCGGCTTTAAACAGGCCGGCGGCGCCCAGGTAGCCTTCGGTTTGCGCTTTCGCGGCGAACGCCTCGTACCGGGCCTTGGCGTTGGATTCGCCGTTAAAGGCCGTCTGCAGATTCTCCAGCGTTGTAGCCTCGGGCGCCTTAACGGCTTCTTTCTTCACGGCGGCGGCCGCGGGCGTTTTAGCGGCCTCTTTCTGCTCCGCGGCCGGCGCGGAGCCGGCCAACACGGCCAGCGCCGCTATCGCGAACAATGATCTTTTGAACATGATATTTCCCCTTATTTTAAATATTGAAGTACGGGATGATTTTTCCATTATCTGGCCTGAAAGTCAAGTTCTATATCCGGGTGCAGGCTGCGGCTTACGGGACAGGCTTTTACGCAGGCCAGAAGTTTCTCCCGCTGCAGCGCGCTGAGCCCGGCGGGCAGGGTAATGGTACCGGTCAGCTTTGAAATGCGCCGGGGATTTTCCTGCATGTGTTTTTCTATCTCTATGCCGGCCCCCTCGAATTTTATTCCCTCTCTGGCCGCCATTTTCGCCATTATGGAAAGGATGCAGGAAGCCACGGACGCGGCCGCCAGGTCCGTGGGCGAAAAGGTGCGGCCCCTGCCCCCGTTGTCGGCCGGCAGGTCGGTAACCAGTTTATTGCCGCTGGGCCCGTGCGCCAGTTCCACTTTATCGTCGCCGGTATAAACAGCCGCTATCTTTACCACGAGTTCAAAACGCTAGTGCAACAAAATAAATAGACCTGCTGTAGAATATAG
>DAOPZW010000200.1:0-4961 GCA_035353595.1 Elusimicrobiales bacterium
GCTTTGTCGAGTTTGGCCAGGCGCGGCGCTATCTTCGCCTTCTCGCCGGCCTTGTCGATGCGGCGCAGCAGCAGGTCGGCGGCGGAAGCGGCCTTGACCACGTTCTTCTTCATCAGGTCGTAGTAATCCTCGTTGAGCAGGTGGATCAGGGTGCCCCAGTCGTACGTGTTCTGGAAGGGCTTGTCGCCGGCCTTGAAGAACAGGCGGGGTTTGCCGAGTTTGGCCAGTTCGTCATCGGCGCGGCGCATCATGTGCACGTAGGGAAAATCGTCCAACTGCAGGTTGGCGCCTATATGAAACTCCTTCTTGAGCCTCTCGGGCTCGATGTTGGCCATAAAGCGTCTGACCTCCGATTTGCCGGAAGCCGGCAGGGCCAGCAGCAGTACGATATCGAATGTTTCGTTCATTGTTTCCTCCTAGCCAGAATGTGATGTCTAAATTCTAGACAATATCCATTAAAAAGTAAACCACAACTTTCAGCGGCTTCCTCTCAGGACTATCCGCCGATTTTATATAATTTAGGCATGACTCCTATTGAAATAATGTGGATAGCTTTCGCGCTTACCGCCTCCGTCCTGTTCGTGGCGGACATTAAGCTTTCCGCCGGCCGCGCCCACGAGATAAGCCGCAAAGAGGCCATGATGCTGTGCGCCTTCTGGGTGCTGGTGGCCGCCCTGTTCGGCTTCCTCACCGGGCATATGCTGGGCTTCGAGCGGATGCTGGAATTCTTCACGGCCTATGTCATCGAGTATTCGCTGTCGATGGACAACATGTTCGTGTTCATCATGATCTTCGCTTACTTCGGCATCCCCAAGAAGTACCAGCCCAAGATCCTGACCTGGGGCATACTTGGCGCCGTGTTCATGCGGCTGGTGCTCATCTTTACCGGAGTAAAGCTCATACACACTTTCGAGTGGCTCATCTACGTGTTCGGCGGCATCCTTATTTTAACGGCCATAAAGATGATGGTACAGAAAGAGGGCGACATCGACCCGGGCAAAAACCCGGTGCTGAAACTCCTGGCGAAGATCATTCCCATAGACAAGGAACCCAGCGACGGCGATTTCTTCGTGCACCGCCGCATCTGGCACGCCACGCCTCTTTTCGCCACCCTGGTGGTCGTGGAAACCTCGGACCTTATTTTCGCGGTGGACTCCATCCCCGCCGTGCTTGCCGTTTCCACGGATAAGTTCATAGTATACACCTCCAATGTCTTCGCCGTAGTGGGCCTGCGCTCGCTGTACTTCCTGCTGGCCTCCATCATGGACCTGTTCCGGTTCCTTAAAGCCGGCATCTCCATAATCCTGTTCTATGTAGGCGTGAAGATGCTCATCTCCGGCTATTACAAGATCCCGGCCATGCTTTCCCTGGGTGTGGTGCTGGGAATACTTGCGGTTTCGATCCTGCTGTCCGTGATCATAAAGCACCCGCAGCAGCACGAAGAGCAGCGGGAGCCGCATAAAGCCTAAGCAGCCGCGGCAAATAAAAAGCCCCCGCTGCCGGGGGCTTTTTTATTCAAACGTTCAGACGGTTTATTTCTTTGTCGCGGGCTTGGCGGCGGCCGGCTTCGCGGCCTCTTTCTTCGCGGCGGGGGCGGCTGCCTTGGGGGCGGCTGCGGCAGGGGCCTCTTTCACGATATCCAGCAGTTCAACTTCGAACACAAGGGTGGCTCCGCCGGGGATCGCGCCGCCGGCTCCCTGGTCGCCGTAGGCGGTCTCGGAAGGGCAGACCAGCTTGGCCTGGCCGCCGACCTTCATTTTCTGCACGCCTTCGGTCCAGCAGGGGATCACGCCGGCCAGAGGGAATTCAGCGGGGGTGCCGCGGTCCCTGGAAGAGTCGAACACTTTGCCGTCCGGGAAGGTGCCGTGGTAATGGACCTTAACCATGTCCGCCGCTTTGGGGTTGGCGCCGGTGCCTTCTTTTACCGGTATGTAAACGACGCCGGTGGGCAGTTTAACCGCGCCCTTTTCTTTGGACATTTTCTCGAGGAAAGGCTTGGCTTTTTCCTTTTCCTTGGCTACCAGGCCGTCCTGCTTGGCTTTGAGGTAAGCGTTCAGCTTTTCGCCGTAGACCTTCTCGTCGAGCTTCTCGCCCTGGCCGGCCAGAGCTTCGGAAAAACCCTGGATGATAAATTTCGTTTCGTCCGCGCTGAAATCGAACTGCTTGATCTTAGAGCTGACGGCCTGGCCTAAGAAATAGAGAGTCTTCTGGTCTTCAGTCTTCCCGGTCGCCGCCGCGGGGGCCTGCGCCATGGCAGAGGTCGCAACAGAACACACGAACACAGCAAGTAATACTTTTTTCATTTTTCCTCCAAATTTCAAAGTCCTGTTAGTATCATACAAAAAAATCCGCATATTCCGCCAAACCGGACAAAATAGGCCGCCGGGCCGGTAAAGTTCAGAAGGAGACGCCGAAAGTGAGCTGCGCGTTAAGGCTGGCGCCGGAGAAAGTATACTCGCCGCGCGCGGGGCCCAGCGGCGCGTTCACCAGGAAGCCAACGGAAAGATCGTTGATATTCTTATAGGTGACGCCCGCGGACAGCAAGCCTGACTCATCGTTGAGGTTGCGCACATAGTTCGCGCTCAGCGTCATGTCGGTGATAATGAAGCGGCTGATGCTGGTGAATACGGCGCCGTAATACCTGGACAGGTAGTTGGGGTCATAAAGGCCGCTGCCCAGCAGGAAGTCCATCTTTGTGCCGGCGGGCCTGAGCAAGGCCAGCGGCCCCGAGAAAGCGTAAGCGGTCCTGTCCCTGAACGGACTGCGCGCGTAGCCTGTCTGGTTATAAAAGAATTCAGAAGTCACGGTCAGGCGGTCGTTGAAATTTCCCAGCCGGAAGCCCCTGCCGAAGTTCACGGCGGCCTTGGTAACCCATTCGTCCTTTTTCCGGAAGGTCTCAAGCACGCCCGCGTTGTCCCTGATGAACCGGGTATTGTCGCGGCGCGCCACGCTCACTTCTCCGGCTATGTCCACCCGCCCGAGGCGGCTTGAAAGATCGTAGCCGAAGACCGGCCGGCGGTTGCGCTTGGCCCAGCCGGAGACCGCCATTTCCGTCTTGCCGGTGAGCAGTTCGAACTTCAAGGCGCCGCCCAGGTCGCGGTCATAGGCCGCGCTGCCGGTATCCAGGAAGCCGTAAATGTTGTAGTCGGTGCCGAAGGGGACGTGGAATTTCACGCCGTAAGCCCCGTCCCTGTAGCCGATCTTGCGCACGAAAGGCTTTTTCTCGACGTTCACCAGGTCGGTGGGGTTCCATAAATAGCAGCGCCCCCACTGCAGCACCTGCTTGCCGGTGCGGAAATACACGCGCCGGTCCAGGTTGAAGTCCAGGAAGGCTTCGCGCAGCACATAGGTGGTGGTACGGGTCCGGGGCTGGTACGCGGTCTCCAGGTTGGCGAAAGCTTTGGCGCCGCGCTTGAGGCGCGCGTCCAGCATGAGGTTGCCGACGATATAGGAGTTGAAAGAACCGGCGGGCGAAGAGCTGTAAACGACATCCTCCATCACGCTCACCGCTTCCCCGGAAAAGCCCAGCGTTTTTTTCTCGTCGGCCAGCGGCGCGGCCGACGGCGCCTGCGTAACCACTTCGGGCACGGAGAAAAGCTCGTCTTCGGAGATGAGCTCCTCCGCGCCCGCCGCGGCGCGGCAGACCCCTAAAACAAGAAATGCGCAGAATATTCCGGTCTTCATGTTTTATTCACCGCAGGTGAATGTTGCCGGCTGCCGCCTTGCGGTTTTTTCGGGCCTCACTTGCTCAGATTTTCAAGATACGCTTTCGTAAATATCTTATCGTCCAGCTTGCCCGGCACCATATTGGCTATTTCCACTATGGTCTTGTTGCCTTTCTCGAACTCGTCTATAAAGAACTGCTTTACCGGCACGAAGCGCCCCTCTATTTCGGTGAACTTGAGAAAATACGCGGTCTGCATCAGCGTGCCTGAAAGGGAATAGCTTTCCTGCTTCAGCAGCAGGTTGTTGTCGCGCCGCGTCCAGAAGATCTGCCGCGGGTAGTCGACGTCGTTCACCGTAGCCTTGATCTCGAAGCGGAACACCGGCACTTTGCCCAGCATCTCTTCCGAGAATTTCTCCGTGCCGGACGAATCCGCTACCGGCGCGTAAAGCTCGGACAGCTTGCGGGACTCGAAGTCGTCGCTGTGCGCGTCGGTGCCGCCTATGCTCTCGTCGCGGTTCACATGCTGGAAGGTGCGGGTATTCTTGCGGTACATCCAGAAATTATCGCCAACCCGGAGGTAGCCGTTGCCTTTCTCGTTCTCCGGCGAATTCATGGAGATCAGGAAGGCGTCGTCCGAATCCCGGCGGAAGTAGCCCATGTCGATGATCTTGGTGCCCTGCCCGACGCGCTGCTGGGTAAGCGTCACATCGGCCCGCACGTCTTTCTTCATCTTGTAATTCTCGTCGATGGCTTTGAGTACGGGCATGACCCGCCCGCCGGCGCAGAAGCCAGGCGCCAGGGCGAAAAACATTAAAAACGAGGCAAGCGCTGCTTTGATCATAGTTGTCTCCGCCGTTCCCGCTTCTCCTCTACCCGAAATGCCCCAGCGCCTTGGCCGGCGACAGGTTCGCCGCGCGCCGCGCCGGGAACCAGGCGGTCACCACCGCAATGGCTATTATCAGCAGCACATTTTCCGCTATTCCGGCGAAAGTGGGGAGGAAATAAAGGCGCCCGTTGACCAGCAGCATGCCCAACGGGTTGTCCTGCATGCTGATGGGTATCAGTTCCAGCGTCCACATCACGGCGAATCCCAGCGCCAGCCCCGCGGCTGAAGAAAAGAGCGTGAGAAAAAAAGTCTCCAGGATGAACATGTTGCGCACCGCGTCGCGCTGCATGCCGATGGCGCGCACGGTGCCTATCTCGCGGGTGCGCTCGCGTATGGTCATGCGCAGGGTATTGGCTACGCCGATCAGTATGATAAAGAAGAGTATCATCGCCACCGCCGTGGAATATC
>DAOPZW010000201.1:0-4919 GCA_035353595.1 Elusimicrobiales bacterium
CGTGTAGCCGTTCATCAGCGCCGACATCCAGACGAAGGGCTTGAACGTGGAGCCCGCCTGGCGCGCGGCCTGCGTGACACGGTTGAACTTGCTCTCCCGGTAATTGCGGCCGCCTATCATCGCTTTTATGGCGCCGGTCCTGGTATCCAGGATGACGAAAGCGCCCTGCAGCGAGGGCGTGGAATACGCCACCGCGTCGCCCTTTTTCTCGCCGGCCTTGTCCTCTTCCGGCCTTGGCATTTTTGCGGCGTCCTGGTCGTACTTGGCCAGGTATTTCTCCATTATATCCTCGGCGGGCACCTGCATGGCGAGGTCCAGCGTGGTATAGATCTTCATGCCGCCTTTCCAGAGCTGGGTAACCCCGTACTTGGGCTCCAGCTGCTGGCGCACATATTCCACAAAATAGGCGGCGTGGCTGGCGAAGAGCGTGGATTTTTCCGTCGGGATGGGCTCCGTCTCGCCGGCCTTGGCTTCCTGCGGCGTTATGTAATTTTCCGCGAGCATGCGCTGCAGCACCAGCCGGCGCCGCTGCAGCGCCCGCTCCGCGTTGCTGAAAGGCGAATAGCGCTCCGGCGAAGGGATAAGCCCGGTCAGCAGGGCGCATTCCCCCAGCGTCATCTCGGAAACGTCCTTGCCGAAATAAAGCTTGGAGGCGCTCTGCACGCCGTAAACGCCGCTGCCGAAATAGATCTGGTTGAGATACAGCGTCAGGATCTCCTGCTTGGAGAAATTGCGCTCTATCTGCAGGGCCAGCACGATCTCTTTTATCTTGCGGGTATAAGCCTTCTCGGGCTTCAGGAAAATGCCGCGCGAAAGCTGCTGCGTGATGGTGGAGCCGCCCGCGGCGCGCCGCCCGGTGACGATATTGGCCAGCAGCGACCGCATTATGCCCCTGGGCGAGATCCCCCAGTGCCTGAAGAAATTCTGGTCTTCCATCGCGATCACGGCGTTCTGCATATCCACCGGGATCTTGGACAGCGGCAGGATGGCCCGCTTCTCCACCGAGAATTCGGCGATCACCTGGTTATTGATGTCGTAGACATAGGTGGTAAGCGAAGGCGTGTATTCGTCGAGCTTGTCTATAGAAGGGATATCCGACAGGATACTGCGCATTATAAGCGAGCCGGCTATTACGACGATGGCGGCGGCGGCGGCCCCGGCATATAGCACCCCCAGCAGGAGTTCGCGTGCCGAGAACCCGTCAAGATACTCAAGAAACCTGCGCAGCAGTCCCATGCGCAAATTATATCAAATGCCCGCGCGCGGTTTGTCGGGCGCGGCTATTTTTATACAATATCTTCGCGGGCGGTCTATATTTACAAAGCGATTTCATAAGAGAGCCTGTCAGGCGGAGCGTTGCGCGCGGGCGGCCGGAAAAGGCGGACGGCAGTGGCGGTCCGCCGGGATAAGGACAAGCATGAGCGTGAAAATACTCGGCATCTCGGCTTTTTATCACGACTCCGCCGCCGCGGTCATCGAGGACGGGGCGATAATCGCCGCCGCCCAGGAAGAGCGCTTCACCCGGAAAAAGCACGATCCGGGCTTTCCTTCCAACGCCGTAAAATTCTGCCTGGACCAGAGCGGTTTTTCGCTGGCGGAGCTGGACGCCGTAGTTTTCTACGACAAGCCGTTGCTTAAATTCGAGCGGCTCCTGGAAACCTACTACGCCTTCGCCCCCCGGGGGATCAGGTCGTTCGTCGCCGCGGTGCCGGTCTGGATCAAGGAAAAACTCTTCCTGAAGAGGCTCCTGCGGGAAGAACTCGCCAAGGCCGGCGACGGCGCCGCCGGGCTGAAGCTGCTGTTTACCAGCCACCACCTGGCGCACGCGGCCAGCGCTTTCTTCCCGTCCCCGTTCGAAGAGGCGGCCGTGCTCACCATCGACGGCGTCGGCGAGTGGGCCACGGCCTCCATTTCCCGCGGCAGCGGGAGCTCCCTGAAGATGCTCAAGGAGATGAAATTCCCGCATTCGGCGGGGCTGCTCTACTCAGCCTTCACTTATTACCTCGGCTTCAAGGTCAACTCCGGAGAATATAAGCTGATGGGGCTCTCCCCTTACGGCGAGCCCGGCTCTGACAGGGTGAAAAAATACGGCGGCCTCATCCGCCGGGAGATGGCGCACGTCAAGGCCGACGGCTCCGTCTGGCTCAACGAAAAATATTTCAACTACGCCACCGGCCTGACCATGACCAACGACGGGGAATGGGAGCGCCTGCTCGGCCTGCCGCGCCGGCTCCCGGAGAGCGAACTCAGCCGGGAGCATTGCGACCTGGCCCTGGCCGTACAGCAGGTGACCGAAGAGATCGTCCTGAACATGGCCGCCGAGGCCAAAAAGCTGACCGGCTCCGGGAACCTCTGCCTGGCCGGCGGCGTGGCCCTGAACTGCGTGGCCGCCGGGAAACTGCAGCGTTCCGGGCTCTTCAAAGAACTCTGGACGCAGCCCGCCGCCGGGGACGCGGGCGGGGCCCCGGGCGCTGCGCTGGCCGCGTACCACCTTTATTTCGGCGGCCCCCGCAAACCCGCGGCCGGCTCCGACGGCATGCAGGGCTCTTACCTGGGCCCCGAATTCTCGGACCTGGACATACAACTCGCCGTAAAAAAGCACAAAGCCGTCTCCGCGCATTTCGCGGACCCGGACGAACTCTGCGCCGCCGCGGCCGCCCTGCTGGCCGACGGCAAGGTGCTGGGCTGGTTCCAGGGACGCATGGAATGGGGCCCGCGCGCGCTGGGCAACAGGAGCATCCTGGGCGACGCCCGCGACGAGGGGATGCAGCGGCGCCTGAACCTCAAGATCAAACTCAGGGAAGGGTTCAGGCCTTTCGCCCCCTCCGTGCTGTGGGAATACGCCAAAGAATATTTCGACATATCGGCCCCCTCGCCGTACATGCTGCTGACGGCGGACGTGCTTGAGAAAAGGCGCAATGCGCTGCCGCCCGGCTACCACGCCGGGAGCGTAAAAGAAAAACTATATTTCAGCAGGTCCGATATCCCCGCGGTCACCCATCTCGACTACTCCGCGCGCCTGCAGACGGTGCACAGGGATACCAATCCCCGGTACTGGCTGCTGCTGGAAAAATTCAGGCAGCGGACCGGCTGCGGCCTGCTGGTGAACACCAGTTTTAACGTGCGCGGCGAGCCCATAGTCTGCACCCCCTCCGACGCCTACGCCTGCTTCATGCGCACGGACATGGATTTCCTGGTCCTGGGCGACCGGCTCCTAGACAAGCGGGCCCAGCCGCCCTGGCGGGAAACAAAGAACTGGAAAGAGGAATACGGTCCCGATTGACAACTTCCGGCGGGAAATACCGCGGACAAGGAACTTTTATGGAATTTCTGAAAGATCTGATGTGTTTTTTAAAAGAACGCAAAAAATGGTGGCTGCTGCCCATCGTCCTGGTGCTCCTCACCATCGGCGCGCTCATCGCGCTGTCGGGCGGCTCCGCCGTCACGCCCTTCATCTACGCCATATTCTGAGAGCGGGAACGGCCATGCAAAGAACGGAAACGCTGAAAACCCTGAACGTGCTGGCCCTGGCCGCCCTGGTCCTTTACCCGTTCTTTCAAAAACCGGCGCTGCTGTACCTCTGCGCGTTCTTCCTGGCCATAGCGCTGACCGATAACCCGCTGGCCAGGCTCACGGCCGGGGCCTGGCTGAAATTCGGCGATATCCTCGGCGGCTTCAGTTCCAGGCTCATCCTCGGCCTGGTCTTCTACCTGCTACTCACCCCGCTGGCTTTCTTTTACCGCCTGTTCAACGGCGCCTCTTCCGCCCATTTCAAAGCCGACACCAGGGAAACGCTCTTCGAAGACGTCCCGCCTGCGGATTTTTCAAAAGAAAGTTTTGAAAAGCCCTGGTAAAGCGCCCTTTCCCCGGCCGTGGCTTTACGCGGCCGTCTTTTATATAATATTTACAGTTAATCATACGGAGGACCAACAATGAAAGTACCAATGGTAGACATGCTGGCCGGCTATCCCCCCATAAAGGACGAGATAGAAACCGCGGTTAAGACCGTTTTCAACAAAGCTAATTTCATACTGGGCGAAGAAGTGGCGAAATTCGAGAAGGAATTCGCCGCCCACAACGGCACGAAATACGCCATCGGCGTAGCCAACGGCACCGACGCGCTGCGCATGGCCTTCATCGCCAGCGGCATAAAGAAAGGCGACGAAGTCATCACTACCCCGTTCACCTTCATCGCCACCTCCGAGACCATCAGCCAGGTAGGCGCCATCCCCGTGTTCGCGGACATCGACCCGGTCACTTTCAACCTCGACCCGAAGTCGGTAGAAAAGAAGATCACCCCGAAGACCCGGGCCATCGTCCCGGTGCACCTCTACGGCATGCCCTGCGACATGGACGCCATCATGGCCATCGCCAAAAAGCACAGCCTTCTCGTCATAGAAGATACCGCGCAGGCCTTCACCGGCAAGTACAAGCCCGCCGGCGGGGACTGGAAGTACCTCGGCTCCATCGGCCACTGCGGCACCTTCAGCTTCTTCCCGGCCAAGAACCTCGGCGCCTTCGGCGACGGCGGGGCCATTACCACCAACGACGACAAGATCTACGAGACGCTCAAACAGCTCAGGAACCACGGCAGCAAGGTGCGCTACCACCACGAGATGGAAGGCTTCAACAGCCGCCTCGACACCGTACAGGCCGCCATCCTTTCCGTGCGCCTCCGGCACGTGGAGAAGTGGACCGAGATGCGCAACGCCGTGGCGGCCAAGTACGCGCAAGCCCTGAAAGGCCTCTGCGTCACTCCCGTGGTGCCGGCCAACGCCCGCCACTCCTTCAACTATTACACGCTGCGCTTCGACAGCAAGGCCAAGCGCGACAACGCGCAGAAGTACCTGACCGAGCAGGGCATAGCGAACCAGATCTACTACCCGATCGCGCTGCACCTGCAGGAGGCTTACGCGCAC
>DAOPZW010000202.1:0-4870 GCA_035353595.1 Elusimicrobiales bacterium
CTATATTCTACAGCAGGTCTATTTATTTTGTTGCACTAGCGTTTTGAACTCGTGAGCGGGGCGGCGGCTTCCGTCCCCGCCAGCACGCTTGTGCCCGGCGATATTGTCGTGCTGGAGGCCGGCAGCATAGTACCCGCGGACCTGCGGCTGCTGGAGGCCGCCTCGCTCAGGACCGAGGAGGCCGCGCTCACCGGCGAATCCCAATCCGTAGAAAAGAGCGTCGCCGCTATCGCCGCGGAGGACCTGCCTCCGGGCGACAGGCTGAACATGGTCTACAGCGGCACGGCCGTCTCTTACGGCAGGGTACTGGGCGCGGTGACGGCCACCGGGATGGAGACCGAACTGGGAAAGATCGCCGGCATGCTGCAGGACGAGGAGGAAGTGCAGACCCCGCTGCAGCGGCGGCTTACGGTTTTCGGCAAGAAGCTGGCCTGGGCGGTGCTGGCCGTCTGCGCGGCCGTGTTCGGCTTCGGCCTGCTGCGCGGAGAACCACCCCTGCTCATGTTCTTAACGGCGGTGGCGCTGGCGGTGGCGGCTATCCCGGAGGCGCTGCCCGCAGTAATGAGCATAGCCCTGGCGCTGGGCGCGAAGAAATTGGCGAAGCAGAACGCCCTGATACGCAAACTGCTGGCCGTGGAAACACTGGGCTCGGTGACTTATATCTGCACCGACAAGACCGGCACGCTTACCCAGAACAAAATGACGGTGGAGGAGCTCTACCTCGATGGAGCGCGCCTGAAGGCCGGCGGGGCAAATTCGCGGTCCGGCCTCTACGCGCGGCTGCTTACGGGCTTCGCGCTCAATAACGATTCCCGCCCGAACGAGGACAGCTGGGCGGGCGACCCGACCGAGACCGCCCTTTGCGCCCTGGCCGCGGCCGGCGGCTTCGACAAGCGCCGGCTGGACGCGGAGTATCCGCGCGCGGCGGAGCTCCCTTTCGACCCGGAGCGCAAGTGCATGACCACCTTTCACGCCGGGCAGCTGGCCGGCTGGAGCGGCGGGGCGTATTTCTCGCTCACCAAAGGCGCGGTGGAAAGCCTGCTGGAAAATTCCGCGGCCATAATGACTTCGGAAAGCCCGGCCGGGGGCTGGAAAGACAAGGCGCGCGCCGCGGCCGAGGAGATGGCCGCCCGGGGCCTGCGCGTCCTGGGCCTGGCCGCCCGGCAGTGGGAAGCCCTGCCCGGCGCGCCCGGCCGGGGCGCCGCGGAACGAGACCTCGTTTTTATCGGGCTGGCCGGCATAGCCGACCCGCCCAGGGCCGAGGCCGCGGCCGCGGTGGCGGAATGCCGCGGGGCGGGCGTAGAGACGGTAATGATAACAGGCGACCACCCGGTTACGGCCCGCAACATAGCGGAACGGCTCGGGATAATAAAGCCCGCCGCCGCGGCCGCCATGATGACAGGCGCGCAACTGGCCAGGCTCTCCGCGGAAGAGTTCACGGCCAGGGTTGAAGACATAAGGGTTTACGCCCGGGTGGCCCCGGAACAGAAACTCCGCATCGTCAAGGCGCTGCAGGCGCGCGGCCAGTTCGCCGCCATGACGGGCGACGGGGTCAACGACGCCCCGGCGCTGAAGCGGGCGGACATCGGCATAGCGATGGGGATAACCGGCACGGACGTCTCGAAAGAAGCGGCCCACATGATACTGCTCGACGATAATTTCGCCACCATAGTGAAAGCGGTGCGCGAGGGCCGCCGCATCTTCGACAATATACGCCGGTTCGTGCGCTACGTGCTTACCTGCAACTCCGGCGAGATCTGGACCATTTTCCTCGCGCCTTTCCTGGGGCTGCCCATCCCGCTGCTGCCCATCCAGATACTGTGGATCAACCTGGTGACGGACGGGCTGCCGGGCCTGGCGCTGGTGGCGGAGGCCGCCGAGCCGGACATAATGAAGAGACCTCCGCGCAGCCCCGGCGAAAGCCTTTTTGCGGGCGGGCTGGGCGTACATGTTATCTGGGTGGGGCTGCTGCTGGGGCTGCTGTGCCTCGGCACCCAGGCCCTGGCCATGCGCGGCGGCGCGCACTGGCAGACCATCGTGTTCACGGTGCTCTGCCTCAGCCAGCTCGGCCACGCGCTGGCCATACGCTCGGAGCGGCGGTCCCTTTTTGAAATGGGCCTGCGGTCAAACATGCCGCTGCTGTATTCGGTGGCGCTGACGGTCGCCCTGCAGCTGGCCGTAATTTATCTGCCTTTGTTCAACGAGATCTTCAGCACCACCCCGCTGGCGCCGCGCGAACTGGCGGCCGCTTTCGGGCTGTCTTCGGTGGTCTTCCTGGCCGTGGAGGCGGAAAAACTGGCGCGCCGGCACGGGTATTTCTTCAGGTAGCGATATTTGCCGCCTTCCGGCCCGGCGCGCAAGCCTCACCGGGGCCGGTTCAGGGGATCGGTTCCGGGGATTGACACCAACGGTGAATTTTGTGAAAATTACCCCTTAAGAACAGGCGGTCCGCGCGGCGCGGACGCGGCCGGGCCAAGGGCAGCGGTTATTTAACCGCGGGACTATCTTCTCCCGCGGTTTTATTTGCGGGACTACATGGAGAACCGCATGCCCGACCTGAACGACCTGCTCGCCAGCATACAGGGGCTTTCCAGCCAGGAAGCCGCAGCCCTCCTCCACGCGGAAGGCTACAACGAACTGCCCTCCCAGAAGAAACAGACCATCCTCGACATCGCCCTCGGCGTGCTCAAAGAGCCGATGCTGCTGTTGCTGCTCGCCTGCGGCAGCCTCTACCTGGTGCTGGGCGAAACCAAGGACGCCCTGATGCTGATGTCCTTCGTGGTGGTGGTCATCGGCATAACTTTTTACCAGGAGCGCAAGACCGAGAACGCCCTGGACGCCCTGCGCAGCCTGGCCAGCCCCAGGGCGCTGGTGATCCGCGGCGGAAAACAAGCGAGGATACCGGGCCGCGAAGTGGCGCGCGGGGACGTGATCTACCTGCAGGAGGGCGACCGCGTGCCGGCCGACGGCGTGGTGCTGGCCAGCGTGAATTTCTCCGCCGACGAATCCCTGCTGACCGGCGAATCCATCGCGGTGCGCAAAACTCCCTGGGACGGCAAGGCCGAAACCGCCCGGCCCGGAGGCGACGACCTGCCCTTCGTCTACTCCGGCACCCTGGTGGTGCAGGGCCGGGCGCTGGTAAAAGCCACGGCTACGGGGATCCGTTCAGAAATGGGCCGGATAGGCAAAGCCCTCGAAACCATTACACAGGAAGAAACCCCCCTTAATAAGGAAACGGGGCGCCTGGTAAAATATTTCGCCATAGCCGGCGCGGTGATGTGCGTGGCGGTCATTATAATGATCGGCCTCACGCGCGGCAGCTGGATCAACGGCTTCCTGGCGGGCCTTACGCTGAGTATGGCCATGCTGCCGGAAGAATTCCCGGTGGTGCTGGTGATCTTCCTCACCATCGGGGCCTGGCGCATCTCGAAAAAGGACGTGCTTACCCGCAAGATGCAGGCCATCGAGACCATGGGCGCCACCACCGTGCTGTGCACCGACAAGACCGGGACGCTCACGCTCAACACCATGCGCCTGTGCGAACTCTGGGCCGCCGGGAAGTTCCATAAGCTTGAGGAAAAAGAACCCGCCATCCCCGAGGAGTTCCACGACCTTACCGAGTATTCCATCCTGGCCAGCCAGGAGGACCCGTTCGACCCCATAGAAAAGGAGCTCAAGCGCGTGGGAACCTGCTGCCTGGCGGGCACGGAGCACCTGCACGGCAACTGGAAGGTGGCGCGCGAGTACCCCCTTTCCAGGGAGCTGCTCTCGCTGTCGCATGTCTGGAAATCACCGGACCATGTGCACTATATAACCGCAGCCAAAGGCGCGCCCGAAGCTATCATCGACCTCTGCCACCTGCCCGTCGGCAGGGAGGCCGAAATAATGAAAGCCGTGCTGGAGCTTTCCGACCGCGGCCTGCGCGTGCTGGGCGTAGCCAAAGCCGTTTTCGAAGAGGAAGCCCTGCCCGAAAAACAGCACGACTTCAAATTCGAGTTCGCCGGGCTGGTGGGCTTCATGGACCCTGTTCGCCCGCAGGTGGCGCATTCGGTGAAGGAGGCGCATAACGCCGGCATCAGGGTGGTGATGATAACCGGGGATTACCCCGGCACCGCCTCGTTCATAGCCAGGCAGATAGGCCTGCTCAACCCGGACAAGACCATAACCGGGCCGGAGCTGGCCGCGATGTCCCCGGCGGAACTGAAAGAGAAAATAAAAGAAACTTGCGTTTTCGCGCGCGTGGTGCCGGAGCAGAAACTGGCCATCGTCAACGCGCTCAAGGCCAACGGTGAAATCGTGGCCATGACCGGCGACGGCGTCAACGACGCGCCGGCGCTGAAATCCGCGCATATCGGCATCGCCATGGGCGAGCGCGGCACCGACGTGGCCCGCGAAGCCTCGGCCATAGTGCTGATGAACGACGACTTTTCGAGCATCGTGCACGCCATCCGGCTGGGGCGCAGGATCTTCGACAACCTCCGCAAGGCCATCGCCTATATCCTGTCCGTGCACGTCCCCATCGCGGGCATGTCGCTGCTGCCGGTGCTGTCCGGCCTGCCCATAGTGCTGCTGCCGGGGCATATCGCGTTCCTTGAGCTGATAATAGACCCAGCCTGCTCGGTGGTGTTCGAGGCGGACCACGAGGAGAGCAATATCATGAACCGCCCGCCGCGCCGCCTGGGCGAGCCGCTGTTCTCGCGCCGGATGGTCTTCCTGAGCCTGCTGCAGGGCTTGAGCGTGCTGGCCGTGGTATTCGGCATCTTCCTGTTCGCGCTGAGCCTGGGCAAGGGCGAGGACGAGGCGATCGGTATGCCCCTCGTGACGCTGGTCTTCTCCAACGTAGTGCTTATCCTCACGAACCTGTCCTGGA
>DAOPZW010000203.1:0-4820 GCA_035353595.1 Elusimicrobiales bacterium
GTCCCCCCGGCCGAGGTTCCCGTGCCGGTCACCCCTCCCGTCACCAGGATATTGCCGTTGGGCAGCAGGGTGGTGGTATGGCCGTGTACTCCGGTACCGAGCGAGCGCGCCCCCGGCGTAAAGAAAGCCAGGCACAGCAGGGATAAAGGAATTACCTTTCTGAAATTCATATATAAGCGCCCGTGATAGTCTAGCATCGGCCTGTTACAAGATTGTTAACGATTTTTTAACTTGTGCTTTGCGCCGCGCCCGCGTCAGGGAGCGGTAACCGTGATAAGGGATTCCCCCATATTAGTGGACGGCTTGCCGGGCGCCGTTTTTTTTGCGCCGTCCACTACGAAGTGATACGGGTAATTGCCGGGCAGGATATAAATATTTGCCCGCCAGACGCCGTCTTCTTTCTTCATCCTGACGTCTTTCCAGGAGGTGAAGCTGCCGGCGATGAAAACCGCCTTCGCTTTGGGATCCTTGTACTCAAAAGGTGTTTTCAGCGCTTTTGGCTTTTCCGGTTCGGCTTGTTTTTCGGAGGCCTGGGCTGCGGCCGGCGGGGCTTTTTCCCCCGCTTCCGCGGCTTCTTCTTTGTCGGGGTCGGCCAGCGGCGGCACGGGCGAGGGCTTCATCTCGATGGTGTCGCCCGAAAAGTGCAGGCTCAGGCGCCCGTAAACGGAGTAGCCGGAAAAAACCGCCACCCCGAGGCTGATCAGCGCCGCGACAGCCCAGAAAATTTTAGATTTTGCCATTTTCCCCAGTTGTGACTTGCAGTCTGTCGCCGAGAATGGAGCGGGTGATGGGAATCGAACCCACGTCTAAAGCTTGGGAAGCTCTCATTCTACCATTGAACTACACCCGCTTATATTTCGCTCCGCCTTTCGCGGCTCTGCCTGTAATTCTACCTAAAAGGGTTATATATTTCAATAATAAAGTTATTGCTTTATAAGGTTCAGAAATTCTTCCCTTACCCGGTTGTCGCTGTGGAAGGTCCCCAGCATGGAGCTGGTCACGGCCGAGGAGGTTTCGTTCCTGACGCCGCGCATGCACATGCACAGATGCTGGGCTTCAAGGACGACTCCCACCCCGAGCGGTTTTAATTTTTCAAAAAGCGCGGCGGCAACTTCCTGCGTCAGCCGCTCCTGCACCTGCAGGCGGCGGGCGAAAGTTTCCACCAGGCGCGGTATCTTGGAGAGCCCCACTATCCGGCCGGAGGGAATATAAGCCACGTGTGCCTTGCCGAAGAACGGGAGCATGTGGTGTTCGCACAAAGAGTAGAACGCGATGTCTTTGACAATTACCATTTCCCGGCATTTGACTTTAAAGAAAGCGCCGTTAAAGACTTTATCTATGTCGGCGTTGTAGCCGGAGGTTATTTCGCGCAGGGCCCGCGCGGCGCGCGCGGGCGTTTTCCTGAGCCCCTCCCTTTGGGGGTCTTCCCCCAGGGCTTTGATTATCTGCAGGGCGGCGGCTTCAAGAGGATCTTTCATACAGCGATTTTACAACTTTTAGGACGACAAAAAAATCCCCCCGCTGCTGCGAGGGCAAGCCCCCGCCATCGCTGGGGCAGGCCGTCCCTGGCGCGGGCACGGCCGTTCAGCGGCAGGGAGACAGGCGGCCGGGACGGTGGACTTGCCGGGAATTATTTGGAAGCGATGTACAGCCACTTGCTGGTGGCGGCCAGGTCGCGGGAGGCTCTGCGCAATTTATTCGCGTCCGCGGCCAGCGTTTGTACGGCGGTCTGTTCCGCAAGCAGCTGCTCTATCTTTTTACCGGCAGCTTTTTTTGACTTTTTAGAGGAGACGGCGTCCCGCACCGCGGCCTTTTTAGTTTTCCCCGACAGCGCGGCCGTCAGCGCGCTGATGCGCGCGGTCTTGCGGTCGAACTTGCGGCTGTAGCTTAAGATCGCGTTGGTGTAGCTGCCCACCCCGGCATCGGGGCCTACGGCGGAGAACTGCAGCCTGTTCTGGACGGAAACCTGGCCGAGGCTGCCGGCTATCAGCTTCAGCGTGAGCCCCACGGTATCGAGCTCGCGCACCGACAGCGGCTTGGCCGAATCGAGTTTCTGCAGCGCCGCGTCCAGTTCCTCGTCCTGGCGCATAAGCTTCACCAGCATTTCCCTGAAGCCGGTCTCTTTGTCCGCCTGCACGGCTGCTGCGGCGGCGGGAGCGGCGGCCGCGGCGGTTTTAGCCGCGAACACGGGGCCGGTCCCGGCGACCAGGATAAGGGCGGTGAAAAGTATGGATCCGGCGTTCATAGTCTGTCTCCTTGGCTTGTCATCTATATTGTAACAGCGGCGGAGAGCCGGGGCACGGTGCCCGGGACCTGATATTTATATTAAAAAGGCCCAGGGTGAACTGGGCCTTTCGGGCAAGGGTGCGGTCAGGCCAGGCCTTTGAGCGCTTTGAGGGCTTGGGCGCGGTTCTTTACTTTTCCTTCGAACTGCAGCAGGCGCATTCGCTCGAGGATCTCCCCCACCCTGGGGCTTTCCGGGATCTTGAGCGTTTTTATCACATCTTTGCCGTCGATGAGCCTGGCGGCCTGCAGGTTCGGGTTCTTTTTGACATAGACCCGGAACAGCAGATGCAGCGTCTGCATGAAGCGCAGCGTTTTTTTGGGGGAATTATAGGGCAGCCCGCCCGGCGGAACGGGCGCGGGGGCGTCGCCCAGCTTCGCGCGCATCTTTTTCAGCTGCGCCATTGAAACGTAGCTGGAATGGTCGGCCCAGGAGAGGGCCAGCAGCGGGATAGTATGTTCGCCCATGGTCCGGAAGAAACGGAACATGGCGCGGTCCGAAATGAAATCATTGGACGCCAGGTTCCCGGGGCGCAAATGCGTGCCTATTATTTTAGAGACCAGGCGGATGTCCTCGCGCGAAAAGCGCAGCCGCTCCATGATGGCTTCCGTCATGGCCGCGCCGCATTCCTCGTGCCCGAAAAAGCGCAGGCGGCCTTTTACCATGGCGGCTTTGGGCGGTTTGGCCACGTCGTGCAGCAGGGCCGCCAGCTTGAGCGTCCGGGGTTCAGGCAGCAGCTCTTTTAATTTTTTGTGGTCCGGGAGGTAGGCCGGCAGGTTCGCGCAGAAATGGTCCATGCGCTCTACTACGCGCAGGGTGTGTTTCAGCACCCCGCCCTTGCCGTAATAGACTACGGCGCAGGTTTCCTGCGCCGCCAGCTCGGGGAAGACCGCGCACAGCAGGCCCGCGGTGTGCAGCAGGGCCAGCCATTTGTGGGATTCCGGGCTTTCAAGCAGGCGCATTATCTCTTCGCGCACGCGCTCGGGGGCGGAATTATTTATCAGGCCGGCTTGCGCCTTTATGGCCTTCAGGTCCGCGGGCTTTATGGCGAACTTCAGCCCCGCCGCTATGCGCAGGGCGCGCAGCAGCCGCAGCGGGTCTTCGCGGAATACGTCCGGCGCCGAGGGGCGTATTATCCGGGCGGCCGCGTCTTTTAGCCCGCCGCACAGGTCGATTATCTTAGCGCGTTCCGGGCGCAGCGTGAAGGCCCCGGTCGCGGCGTTCCGGACCAGGCGCGTGCCCGGTTCCAGCTTCAGCGCCATGGCGTTTATGGTGAAGTCCCTGCGCCGCAGGTCGGCTTCGAGCGTGCCGCCCTGGAAAGGGGCGATGTCGAGCTGGAAAAAAGGCGGCTTGCGGTTCACCAGGCGGTAGACCTGGTTCTCCTCGTCCAGCGGGAAGGCCGAGGCGCCGAGGGCGCGCGCCAGGCGCTGTGTTCTCGCCGCGAAATCGGGCGAGGGCGGCACCGCCAGGTCAATGTCGCGGAAAGGCTTTTTTAAAACGGCGTCGCGCAGCGCCCCGCCCACAAGATACGCCTCTGCAAAGTTGTCCAGTATGCGGGCCGGTGTAAGTGGATTCATGCCATTTTTGCTTTTATTTTCTTCTCAAGCTCTTTCCTGAGCAGTTCCCGCTTGAGCACTTTCTGCATGGTGTTCTTGGGCAGCGCGCTGACGATCTCAACTTCGCGGGGCCGCTTATAGACGTCGAGGTGGTTTTTTATGTAATGCGCTATCTCCGACTTTTCCAGCAGCTCGCCCGGCCGGGGCACGCAGAAGCATTTCATCGTTTCGTTGCCGGAGCCGTCGGGGATGCCGATCACGGCGCTCTCCAGCACCTTGGGGTGCGCGTTTATCACGTGCTCTATCTGGGCCGGGAAAACTTTAAGCCCCTTCACTATCACCATGTCTTTTTTTCTGTCCCGGATGAACAGGAAGCCTTCCGTGTCCAGCACGCCGATGTCGCCGGTCTTCATCCAGCCGTCCTGGGTGAACAGCTCGCCGGTGGCGGCGTCGTCGGAGTGGTAGCCGCGGGTGATGTTCGGGCCTTTGGCGCAGATCTCCCCCTCCTCGCCGTGGGCGAGCTGGCGGCCCTGCTCGTCCATTATGCGCAGGGTTACTCCGGGGATGGCCTTGCCTACCGAGCCGTGTTTGCGGGCCTTGGGCGACACTATGGTCAGCACCGGGCTGGTCTCCGTCAGGCCGTAGCCTTCGAGGATGTGCACTCCGAAGGTCTTGTGGAAGTGGTCCGCTATGGTGCGGTTGAGCGGGGCGGCGCCGGAGAGGCACAGGCGCACTTTGCGCAGGCTCCAGAATTTCAGGAAGAACTTTTTCAGGCCGCGGGCCTCCTTTGCCAGCACGCCGTAGATCTGCGGCACAGCTATCATTATGGAGACGCCTTCCCGGCCCATGGCCTGCAGCCAGAGCTTGGGCGGGGTGATGCTTTTCACTATCAGCGTCTTGGAGCCCAGCAGTATCGGGGTGATCACGTTGCCGGTCCAGGAAAAAGTGTGGAACATCGGCAGCAGCGCCATGAAGGTGTC
>DAOPZW010000204.1:0-1534 GCA_035353595.1 Elusimicrobiales bacterium
CGGCCAGCGCGCCCACGGCTATGGACAGCATGCCCAGGAACATTATCCCGCCGGAAAGGCCCAGCGCCCTGCCGTCGAAGAAGTTCATCAGCGTCGCGGTCTTCAGCACCGCGTACACGCCGGAGATCTTGGTCACTATGCCGCCCAAATGCGCCGAAACCGGGGCGTAGGCGCCCTGGTAGGCGTCGGGCGTCCAGGTGTGGAAAGGCGCCACGCCGGCCTTTATAAGGAAGCCCAGCGTCATCAGGGCGACCCCGAACATCACGGGGCCGGCGGGAGCGCCGGCGGACATGGCCGCGCGGAGGCTTTCGAAGGACAGGCTGCCCAGCGTCAGCAGCAGCACCGAAATGCCGGCTATTATCAGCGCGGAGGCCGGGAAGGTCAGCAGGAAATACTTGAGCGCGCCTTCGATGCCCTTCAGGGACTCGTCGGCGGTTATCAGGGCGAACGTGGTGACGGCCAGCACCTCGATATACACGTACAGCGTGAAGAAGTCGGCGGTGGTGACTATGCCGCACATGGCCGCCGCGGAGACCAGCAGCAGCGAATAATACGCGCTGCGGTTGGGCATGTCCTCTGGCAGATAATTCGCGGAGAAGAAGGTGACGCAGATGGCTACCAGGTAGATCAGCCCCACCAGCAGGATCGAAAGCCCGTCGCCGGGGACGGAGATGAACCCGCTCGCGACCACGGAGGGCCGCAGGCACAGCCAGGCCAGGTTGGCCAGGCCCGCCAGCAGCGTGACGTTGGCGAACAGGTCCGCCAGCTTCGGCTTCGACTTCGGCAGGAACGGAATTATTACCGCGGTTAAGAGCGGGATGTAAAGATAAGCGAGCAGTCCCTTGTCCATTATTTAAGCCCTCCGGCCAGCAAAATGTATACGGCCGCGCCGATTATGGTCAGCGCCATGTAAAGCGGGTAGGAGCCGTTGTGGAAGCGGCTTATCGTGCGGCCGAAGCCGCCGGCCGCGGCGCTGGGCATGGTATCCAGGACCCAGTCGAAAAAGCCGTCGGTTTTGGAAAGGAACTTCGCGACCGGGGGCACCGCCCTGTCCATGAGCTGCTCGTACAGGTCGAAGGTTTTGTTCTCGGCCATGGCGTAGGTTTCTTTAAGCCCCGGCGCGTAGTGGATGAGGTCGGAGGCCTTGGACGCCTTGCCTTCCCCCGCGGCCACGCCGACGATATGGTTGATCAGCGCCGCGAGTATCACTATCACGGAGATGAAGTAGAGCTTGTCCGGGTGGAAGCCCCAGAGCGTTTCGTGCTGCAGTCCCAGGCCGGTCAGCGCGGGGCTGATGAAGGTTTCTATGGGCAGCCTGGCGCCGAAGCCGAAGGCGAGGCAGACGGCGGCCAGCCCCAGCATGGGCAGGATCATCGAGATGGGGGCTTCGCGCGTCTCATTGAGCTTCTCCGGGCGCGGGCCGAAGAAGACCGAGTGGCCCAGCTTAAGGAAAGAGGCCAGCGTCAGGAAAGAGCCGAGCTCGGCCGCCAGGAAGAACACGGTGTAGCCGGTATCCAGCGTGCCTTTGTAAACC
>DAOPZW010000204.1:1544-4742 GCA_035353595.1 Elusimicrobiales bacterium
GAAGATCAGTTCCTTGGAGAAGAAGCCGTTGAGCGGGGCTATGCCGGAGATGGCCGCGGCCGCTATGATGAAGCAGAGGCCCGTGACCGGCATCAGGGTGAAGAGGCCGCCCAGCTTGGAAATGTCGCTGGTGCCGGTCTGGCGCTCCACCGAGCCCGCCGTCATGAACAGGCAGGATTTGTAGGTGGCGTGGTTGATCATGTGGAACAGGCCGCCGGCTATGCCGATGGGGTTGAGCGTGCCGATGCCGAGGATCATGTACCCGGTCTGGCTTACGGCGTGATAGGAGAGCAGGCGCTTGTAGTCCTTCTGCACCAGGGCCATCATGACCGCCACCAGGATCGTCACCGCGCCCAGCGTCATCAGGACCAGCTGCATGTTCCCGTCGAGGGCGAAAAGGTAAATGCTGGCGCGCGCCAGGAAATAGATGCCCAGCAACTTGTCGATGGCCGCCGGCACGTAGGCCATGAACGGGGCGCTGGAGTCGGTGGCGGCGTCGGGGATCCAGGTGTGGAAGGGGAAGGCTCCGGCCTTGGAGACCGCGCCGATGAGCAGCAGGACGTAAGCGAACAGCGACCAGCCGTAATCGAGCGTGAGTTTGTTGGCGGAAATTTCCGTCATGCTCATGGTGCCGGCGATATAGCCGGTTATGGTGACGCCGGCCAGCAGGCAGAGGTCGGTGGCGGCGTTAATAAGGAAAGCTTTCATCGCGGTGCGGCGGGCCGCGTGGTTGTTCTGCGAGAGGGCGATAAAAGTGTAGAGGAACACCAGCAGGCCTTCCCAGAAGAAAAGCATGGCCACCAGGTTGTCGGCCAGCACGGCTCCGGCCGCGAAGGCCTGGGTCATCAGCAGGTTAAAGAAGAACCATTTCGCGCCGCTGTTGTTCCCCTCCGAGCCGGTGGCCCAGGGAAAGCTGAACGAATAGAGCGAGATCGCCAGCGAGAACAGCGAAACGGCCAGCAGCAGGAAGGCGCTGAGGCTGTCGGCGCGCAGCGTGAAGGTTATCGCCTCGTTGAGCCAGGCCATTGACAGCGGTTCGGGCCTGGAGATGAAGATGCTGGTCGCGGCCAGCAGGGAGACCGCGGCGGCGCAGACGGCCAGCGTCTCTTTGAGGTAGCGCGTCCGTCCGGCGGGGATCAGCAGCACCAGCGCGGAAGCCAGCGGCAGTATGATAGGTATTAATATAAGGTTCATTGAAGGTTTACCCCTAAGTTGGCAGTGAGGAGTTGCGTGTAGGCGGAAGGATAATAGATCAGCGCGCCCAGGGCCAGGCCGATCAGCGCGAGGGCCATGACGCTGGCGACCATGGTGCAGGAACCCTCTTTAGGATTGTTGTGCCCGGCGTTGTCGCCCAGGAAGATCTTATAGAACAGCCGCACAAGGTAGAGCAGGGTCATTACGGCCCCGGCCAGGAACATCAGCAGCACGGGCAGATTGCCGTTCTGCGCGGCTCCGGAGAACACCAGGAACTTGCTGAAGAACCCGCCGAAGGGAGGTATGCCCATGACCGACAGCGAGCACAGCGCGAAAGCGGTGCCGGTCACCGGCATGGAGGAGAACAGCCCCCCCATCTTCGTGATATCCTTGGTGTGGGTGTTCTGCTCTATGATGCCCGCGCAGAGGAACAGCCCGCCCTTGGCGACGCTGTGCATGAGGATATAGAGCAGGGCGCCGGCGAAAGCTGTCTTGTTGCCGGAGGCGAGGCCCAGGAAGATGAAGGCTATCTGGCTTACGGTGGAATACGCGATTATCCGCTTTATGTCCGTTTCCACCATGGCCGCGCCGGCCGAAACCAACGCGCTGGCCCCGGCCAGGTAAAGCACCGCGGTCATGAAACCGTCGGGAGCGGCGAAAGTCACGCCGAAGATGCGGGCGTAGGCGTAAACGCCGATCTTGACCAGCACCGCGGCGTGCAGCAGCGCGGTTACGGTCGAGGGCGCGACGCCGGCGTCGGGCAGCCAGGTGGAGAAGGGCAGCGTGGCTGACTTTGAGAAGATGCCGGCCAGGATCAGCGCGGCCGCCACGGCGGAAATAGCTTCGCCGTGCAGCGCGTTCAGGTCCAGGGTGCCGTATTCGAAGTAGACGATCACGATGCCCAGCAACATGCACACCGCGCCGAAAAAGGTCACCAGGATGGTCTTATTGGCTTTAGCGACGTCCCTGTCCGAGCGGAAAAAGCCTACGAGCCTCCAGCTGGCGAAGGCCGTCATTTCCCAGAAGATGTAAAGCCACAGCAGGTTGGCCGAGAACACCAGGCCCATCATGGAGCCCAGGAACAGCACCACCATCGTGTAGTATTCCGTCTGGTTCTCGTAGTGGGAAATATAATCCAGCGAGTAGATCAGGATTATCGCGCTGACGAAAGCGGAGATGGAGGCCATGAAAACGGAGAGCATATCGGCCTGCAGGATGAGGTCGAAGCCGAGCGGGAAGGGGACGGCTATCGCCACGACCTGGCCCAGGCAGACCGGGCGGAAGAGCAGCGCGGCCGCCAGGAAAGTGAAAAGGCCGAGGAACACGGCGAGCGAGTTCCGGGCTGAGGTCGAGATCTTGTTTGCGAGAGGGAGCGTAAAAGCTCCGAAGATAGGCAACGCTACTGCGATTATAAGAAGTTTGGCGGAGTGATCCATAGTTTTCCTTAACCGTATTATACAAAAATGAAAAACGCCTGCTTTGTAAATTAACTTATTCAGGTATTAGCGATACTTATTTAACGTTGACGGCCGGGGCGCGGGATAATTGAACTCCCTGTCCTTATGCTCCGCGGCCTTTCTGTTCGCGATCCTTATAAAGGAATATTCCCCGTCCTCTCGTTCGCGCCCGGGATCCGTTTACCCGCCAGCACGCGGAAAGCTTCTATGAGGCGCGGCCGGGCCTGGATGGGCTCGATGATCTCGTCGATAGAGCCCATGCCGGCGGTCTGGTAGGGCGAGGCGAATTTGTCGGAATACTCCTTGGCCAGCTTCACCCGGAGCGCCTCGCGCTCCTCTTCCTTGGCTTCCTTTATCTGTTTCGAATAAAGTATCTCGATGGCGCCGCGGGGGCCCATCACCGCGATCTCCGCGCTGGGCAGCGAGAAATTCAGGTCCCCGTGCATCAGCTTGGAGCTCATGGCTATGTAGGCGCCGCCGTAAGCCTTGCGCAGCACCAGCGTTACCTTGGGCACGGTGGCCTCGCAGTAGGCGTACAGCAGCTTGG
>DAOPZW010000205.1:0-4732 GCA_035353595.1 Elusimicrobiales bacterium
AATCGAAACTACCAGACGCAAGTTGGCTTCAATCAATTTGCGTTCAGCCGCCTTGTCGCCGCGTTCTTTACGCTTTGCCAAAGACACTTCTTCTTCTCCGGAAAGCAACGGGATCTTGCCGATCTCGCGCAAATACATTTGGATTGAATCGCTGGAAATTTCTCCTAAATCAAAAGGGATATCCATGTCCGGTTGTTCACCCTGAAAACTTTTTAGGGTTTCCGCGTTGGCTGCGCGGCCCTGGAAAATTTCGGTGATGCCGCTGAAAGCGCGCATGACGGTTTTCCACTGCAGCGCGAACATGAACAGGCCGGAGGTTACCATCAGCGAGGCTCCGCCCCAGGTGCTCCACTGCACTATGGCCCGGTAGCCCAGATTCTCCAGGTCAATGGCGCCCATGCCGGAAACCCAGGGAGCCAGTACGCCGTAGTTGATAATGGCGCCCAGCAGCAGCGACCAGGAAATTTTCCAGCCTATGATGCCGCCGGCGGCTATCATCAGCGCCCCCACTTCAAAAGAGAAGGTCCATTTCTCCAGCGGGTAGCCCTTGATGTGCCCGGAGAAAGGCAGCATTCCGGGCAGGGAAAGCTTCATGCCGAACAGGTCTTTGAACGAGAATGATACGCCCTTGTCGCGCAGTAAAGACACCACCGCGCCGAACAGGCCGGCGAAGCCCAGCGCGCGCGCCTTGTCGGAAGCCTCGGCGCCTTTAGAATGCAGGCTCCTCAGCGTTTCGGCCGCGGCTATGCCGCTGGGGAATTTAAGCTGCTCGATATTTATCATCTGCCGCTTCATGGGTATGGCTATGAACACGCCCAGCGCCGCCAGGAAGACGGTCCACAGGGTGAGCACGGTCCAGGGCATATGCACGCCGGTTATTATAAGGTAGGCGGAGATGGCTGACACCATGGTGCCGCCGGTGGAGTAGCCGGCCGCCGAGGCGGTGCTCTGCATGCAGTTGTTCTCCAGGATGCTCATGTCCGTCTTGAAGATGAACGGCAGCAGCGTATGCAGGGTTTTCCAGATGGTGTAGGAAAGGATGCAGGCGGTGATGGCCACGCCCAGGGCCCAGCCGGTTTTCAACCCGATATAAAGATTGGACAGCGACATAAAGCCGCCCAGGAAACCGCCCATTATTATGGCACGCACCGTGAGCTGCGGCATATTGTCGCCCTGGTAAACTTCTTTGTACCACTTGAGCTCTATTTCTTCCGGCGTGAGCCTGCCTACCTGCGGGTTTGCGGGGGCGTTTTCAACAACTTCAGCCGACTCCTCCGCCCGCACTGCCTCCAGCGGAAGGTCGTCGCGTTTTTCGTCGGTCATTTAATTATTCCTGAGGGAAGGTGGATTTTGTGTTTTGGAAAATTGGTGCGCGGTACAGGATTTGAACCTGTGGCATCCTCTGTGTAAGAGAGGCGCTCTACCGCTGAGCTAACCGCGCGGTATCCCCGTAGTATTCTACCAATAGCGGGGGAAGGAATCCAAATGCGCCGGCCCGGAGTTCCGGCAAAGGCCTGCGAGTCCGGCGGCGGGGGAAGTCTCCCGATTTAATTGCTGAGCCTGATTATGCGCGTTGTACCGCTCCAATGAAATGGTAAAATAAGCTACGCTAAGATCCAGAGTTTAGAGGAGAAGATATGAAGACTTACCAGGTCCTGACCGCTTTAGCCATTGCCGCTTTAACCTGCGCCGCCGCGCAGGCGGCGCCTATCACCGGGCCCGAACTCAAGAAAGCGCTGCAGAATAACCCCCAGGTGCTGCTGGAGGCCATCACCGCCAACAAGAGGGCTATTTTAGAGATCCTCAACCAGGCCGCCCAGGAAGAGCGCGCCCTTGCGCAAAAAGAAGCCGCCGAGGCGGAAGCCCGGGCGCTGGAGGAATCTTTCAAGAACCCCCTCGTCCCGGCGATAGACGCCAATACCCGCATCCGCGGCGAGAAGGACGCCAAGTATACGCTGGTGGAATACTCGGATTT
This sequence comes from Elusimicrobiales bacterium, assembly GCA_035353595.1. GTDB lineage: Bacteria > Elusimicrobiota > Elusimicrobia > Elusimicrobiales > UBA9959 > UBA9959. Next base: position 1,976 of record DAOPZW010000205.1, read on the forward strand.
CCAGTGCCCCTACTGCGCGCGCGGCTTTCAGAACGTGGAGGAACTGCGCAAAAAGTACGGTAAGGACCTGCGCTTCATCTTTAAGAACCTGCCCCTGCCCTTCCACGACAAGGCGATGCCTGCCGCCCAGTGGCTGGAGGCCGTGGCGCTGCAGTCGCCCGAGAAGTCCTGGCAGTTCCACGATACGCTGTTCTCCAACCAGGATAAACTCGGCCTTGAGTTCTTCAAGGAGACGGCGAAAGGCCTGGGCCTGGATGTGGTGAAGTGCGAAGCGGACGCCGCCAGCCAGGGCGTAAAGGACCGCATAGCCGCCGATATGGCGGAAGCCGAGAAATTCGGTTTCAGCGGCACGCCCGGCTACCTGATCAACGGCGTGCCGGTGAAAGGCGCCTACCCGGTGGATTACTTCGACGGGGTTATAAAGAAGATCGACGCGGCGAAAACAGAGAAATCCAAGTAGTTCCGCGCCCGGGCAAATTACCGGGAGTAAAAAATGAAAAAGCCCCTCCGGGAAACCGGGGGGGCTTTTTTTGCCGGCAGCCGGCGTTTTATTGTTTCCCGCCGGCCAGTTCCCGGGCTCTTTCCCGGACTTTTTCTATCATCCAGATGGGGGTGGAGGCGCCGGCCGTTATGAAGATCTTCAGAGCGCCGGTAAAAAAACTTTTCTTCAGCTCGTCTTCTTTCTCGATATGCACGGCTTTCTTAGCCAGCCGCCGGCAGATCTGGAAAAGGCGCGTGGTGTTAGCCGAATTCTTGCCGCCCACCACTATTACCAGGTCGGAGTTCTTCGCGAATTCTATTGTTTCCTTCTGCCGCTGCCGGGTGGGGGTGCAGATGGTATTGGAAACGATCAATTCGGCGCAATGTTTGCCGGCTTCTTTTGCGGCGGCCAGGAAAATGTCGTGCTCCTGCGTGGTCTGCGCCACGATGTTCGCTTTTTCAAGACGGGGCAGGTCCTTTACCTCCTCCGCCCCGGCCACTACGTAGCCGCGGTTCCCGGTGTAGCCCATCAGGCCCAGCACCTCGGCGTGCTCCAGGTCGCCCACTATTATGGTGGCGCAGCCTTTGCGCGCGTGGGCGCGGATGTTCTCCTGCACGCGTTTTACCAGGGGGCAGGTGGCGTCTATCACTTCCAGGTCCAGGGCGCGCAGGGCGGCCTCTTCTTCCGGCGCTATGCCGTGGGCCCGTATCACCAGGATGGCGCCCTTTTCTTTTATTTCAGCCGCCGACTTCACCGCGTGAATATTCTGCGCTTTGAGCGTTTCTATCACCTGCTTATTGTGTATCAGCGGCCCCAGCGTGTAGATGGTCTTCCTGCGCTGGCGGGCCAGTTCCATCACTTTGTCGATGGCGTTCTTCACGCCGGGGCAGAACCCGGCGCTTTTCGCCACCGTTATCCGTATTTTATCGGGCGTCACAATTAAATTCTATCATTTTCTAAATTGCTAGAATCTTTAGGATGGAAAGCCGATTCAAACTGGTTGCGCCTTTCAAGCCCTCGGGGGACCAGCCCGCCGCCCTGGACGCGCTGTGCGCCGGCGTGCAGGCCGGCAAGGCCAACCAGACCCTGTTGGGTGTGACCGGCTCGGGCAAAACCTTCACGGTGGCCGCCATGATAGAGCGGCTCAACCGGCCGGCGCTGATAATTTCGCCCAATAAGGTGCTGGCGGCGCAGCTGTATTCCGAATTCAAGACTTTCTTCCCGGAAAACGCGGTGGAATATTTCGTTTCCTATTACGACTATTACCAGCCCGAGGCGTATATCCCCGCCAGCGACACTTACATTGAGAAAGACGCTTCCATCAACGACCATATCGACAAGCTGCGGCTCAAGGCCACCACCTCCATCCTGAGCCGGCCCGACACCATTGTAGTGGCTTCGGTTTCCTGCATCTATAATATCGGCTCGCCGGAAAACTTCGCCGAAATGTCGCTGTGCCTCAAGCGCGGGCAGCCGGCCGACAGGAAGGAACTTACGCGCGCGCTGGTGCATATTAATTACGAGCGCAACGAGGTGGAGTTCGCGCGCGGCACCTTCCGCCTGCGCGGCGCCAACCTGGATATTTTTCCGGCCGATGCCGAAACGGCCTGGCGCGTGCAGATGGGGGATGTGGTCGAATCGATAAAAGAAATTAACCCGCTGACCGGCGACACGATAAAGGAATTGCCGGAGATCTGGGTGTTCCCGGCCACGCATTTCGTGGCCGCCGCCGGCGAGGTGGAGACCGCCGCCGGCGCTATCGAGGCGGAACTGGCCGGGCGGCTGGCCGAGCTTAAGGCCGGGGGCAAGCTGCTGGAGGCGGAGCGCCTGGGCCAGCGCGTGCGCTATGACCTGGAGATGATACGCCAGACCGGCTACTGCAACGGCGTGGAGAATTATTCGCGCCACCTGGCCGGCCGCGCCGTCGGCACCCGGCCTGACTGCCTGTTCGATTATTTTAAAAAGAATTTCCTGCTGTTCGTGGACGAGTCCCACGTGACGGTGCCGCAGATACGCGGCATGTACGCCGGGGACCGGTCGCGCAAGCAGACGCTGGTGGATTTCGGTTTCCGGCTGCCTTCGGCGCTGGACAACAGGCCGCTCAAGTTCGACGAGTTCGAGGCGATAAGGCCGGCCACTATCTTCGTGTCGGCCACGCCGGGCCCTTATGAATTGCAGGTTTGCGCCAAAGCGGATGTGGTAGAGCAGATCATCCGTCCCACGGGGCTGGTGGACCCCGAGGTGAAGATCCTGCCGGTGACGGGCCAGATAAAGGC
>DAOPZW010000206.1:0-4687 GCA_035353595.1 Elusimicrobiales bacterium
GACAGGAGCCATCCTGCTCTCGCAGGCCTTCGGCTTCGGCTTTACCCTCAAGGACGCGGCCTCCATCGGCATCATCGGCGGGGCCGACGGGCCCACAGCCATCTTCCTGGCCTCACGCCTGTCGCCCCACCTGCTGGGCGCCATCGCGGTGGCGGCCTATTCGTACATGGCCCTGGTGCCGATCATACAGCCGCCCATCATGCGGTTCCTGACCACCAAAGAAGAGCGCATGATAAAGATGGAGCAGCTGCGCCCCGTCTCCAAGCGCGAGAAGATCATCTTCCCGCTGCTGGTGCTGGGCATCTGCATCCTGCTCATCCCCGACGCTACGCCGCTGGTGGGGGCGCTGATGTTCGGCAACCTGCTGCGCGAAAGCGGCGTGACGGAGCGCCTTTCCAAGACGGCGCAGAACGAGTTCATCAATATCGTCACCATCCTGCTCGGCCTGGCGGTGGGCTCCAAGCTCTCCTCCGACAAGTTCCTCCGCCCGGAGACCCTCGGCATACTGGCGCTGGGGCTGTTCGCCTTCTCCGTCGGCACGGCCGGCGGCGTGCTGCTGGGCAAGCTGATGAACAAGATGGGCATGAAGATAAACCCGCTGATAGGCGCGGCCGGCGTTTCGGCCGTGCCCATGGCGGCGCGCGTCGTCAACAAGGTGGGCCAGGAGTACAACCCGCACAATTTCCTGCTGATGCACGCCATGGGCCCCAACGTGGCGGGCGTGATCGGCAGCGCGGTGGCGGCCGGCGTGCTGCTGGCCGTCTGCGGCTGATCCCGGCCTGAAGGACCGGACTTGCGGCATGCCTGCACGCTACACGGTAAAAGAATTCGACGTTCTGGACTCCACCAACGCCCAGGCTCTGCGCGAATTCGCGGACCTGCCCGACGGCGCCGTCCTGGCCGCCCTGCGGCAGACCGCCGGCCGGGGCCGCCTGGACCGCTCCTGGCGCTCCGAGGGCAAGGGCCTGTATTTCACGCTGGTCCTGAAGCCCGCCGTCCCGCGCCCCGAAGTGCTTGCCTGTTATACTCACCTGCTGGCCGTCTCCGTCTGCGCGGCGCTGGCCGCCCGCGGCCTGCGGCCCGCCCTGAAATGGCCTAACGACGTGCTCTGCGGCGGGGCCAAGGTCTGCGGCGTTCTCGCCGAAGGCGTTACGGAGGGCGGCCGCCTCTCGGGCGCCGTCGTGGGCGCCGGGGTGAACCTTTACCAGCGGGCGGAAGATCTCTCCGGTTTTCCCTACCCCGCGGTCTCGATGGCCATGCTGGGGGCGGCGCCGGAGGACCGCGGGTCTTTCCTGCAGACCCTGCTGGGTGAATTCTTCAGCCGCCGGCCCTCCCTGGAGGAGCGCTGCTTCGCCGCCATCAGCGCCGAGTACCGCGGCTACGCCGGGTTTATCGGCGGGCGGGTAAGCGTCTCGTCCGGAGGCATAACCGCGGAAGGAACGGCCGACGTGGACGGCCAGGGCCTGCTGCTGCTCTCTACTTCCACCGGCACGCGGCGCTTCGCGGCCGGCGACGTAAGGCCGGCGGTCCGGCCATGATCTCGCTGACCTCCCAAAGCGTCCCCAGGACCATTAGTAAGCTCGCCCTGCCCATGCTGGCCGGGACATTCGCCATAAACACTTATAATCTTACCGACACCTGGTTCGTTTCCCGGCTTGGTACCAATCCGCTGGCGGCCATGTCCTTCGCCATGCCGGTTACCATGCTGCTGAGCTTCGTGATGATGGCCCTCGGCAGCGGCACCATGACGGTGGTGGCGCACGCGCTCGGCGGCGGCAAGCACGCCAAGGCGGCAAGGATAACCACCCATTCCATATTGCTGGTGGTCCTTTTCTCGCTGGTGCTGGCGGCCTGCGGGTTTTCCTCCATGAACTGGCTGTTCGGCCAGCTCGGCGCCGCCGGAGAAAGCCTGGAACTCACCCGCCAGTTCATGACCATCTGGTATATCGGCATGCCGGTGATGGCGCTGCAGCAGATGCTGGGCAGCGTGCTGACCAGCACCGGCAACACCAAGGCCTCCAGCGCGCTGATGGTAGCGGGCACCCTGATAAACCTGGCGCTGGCCCCCGTAATGATCTTCGGCTTCTTCGGGTTCCCGCGGCTCGGCATACGCGGCGCCGCCCTGGCTACCCTGCTTTCGCAGGCCTGCATACTGGGGTTCACGCTGCGCGTGCTTCACCGCAGGCACCGGCTGCTCTCCACGGCGGTGCGCTCCTACCGGCGCATAGCAATTTCCTGGCGGCGGGTCCTCAACATGGGCGTGCCGGCCATCTACAGCTCCATACTTACCCCGCTATCGTCGGCAATTATCACCAGGATAGTGGCCGGCTACGGCGAACCGGCCGTAGCCGCGCTGGGCGTGGCCGGGCGCATAGAGATGTTCTCCTTCATGGTGCCGATGTCCGTGGGCATGTCGCTCACGCCTTTTGTGGCGCAGAACTTCGGCGCCGGCCGCCTGGACCGCATACACGAGGCCAGGCGCCTCACCACGGTTTTCGCGCTCGGCTACGGGCTGATAATGACGGCCTGCTTCTTTCTTGCCGCGGATTTTCTTTCCGGCCTGTTCTCGGACGATCCCGCCCTGCGGAGCGTGCTGGTGAAGTATATCCATATAACCTGTTTCGGGTACGGTTTCATGGAAGTGCACCGCTATTCGACCATGTTCATGAACGGCATACAGAAACCGCTGAACTCGGCCGCGCTGAACACGCTGCGCATAGTAGCGCTGCTTATCCCGCTGGCCGTCGTAGGCTCGCGGCTGTACGGTCTTAACGGCCTGTTCGCCGGGCGGCTGATCGCCGACATACTGTCGGCCGTAGCGGGCCTGTACTTTGTAAGCCATGTGCTGCGGGCCGGGCGGCGCGCCGCCGCCAGGCAGCAAGAGCTCCGGGCTGGCCGCGCAGCCTAGCCGGCGGTACACACAACTTGCTCTGTGTGGTTGCTAAAGAATCAGCCGTTCCCGGTCGAACTTCTTTGGCGTTCCGTATGAAGATGCGGGGATATGATACTTAAAAAGAAAACAACGGTCTTTGCCGTGTTGCTGGCGATAGGCGGCTTGGCGTATCTTTTCTCGTTCGGGAAGTTGTTCGTATATCTTCCGGTTGCCTTCGGATTTTCGAAACACGAGACGGGGTCCGTTGTCGTTTTTTTCCAGCAAGGGAGTTCGTTCACTGACTTGAGCCGGCTTGATTCGTTGGTAAAGCCTGTAGAGGATTTTCATCATCTTCGCTTTGTTCGTAAGCCGAAGATATATGTTTTCTCAGATAGTTCCAGCTATTTGCGACGCACTATAACTAAAGCCAGATTTTATGCCTACCCTAATGGCGCGCTGGTAATATCGCCGTGGGCTATCGAGGAGGATAAGGCGGGGACGATATCCCTGGATATTTATGTGCGCCATGAACTCTCCCATTCGCTGCTGTATCAGAACATGGGCGTTCTGGCCGCTTGGCGGTATCCTGCGTGGTTAATGGAGGGGATAGCCATGTATAGCGCCGGACAGATGGGGACTTCATGGTATCCCAGCCGGGAAAACACCTATAAGATGATAGGAGCGGGAAATTATTTTCCGCCGGCATTCTATAAAACACGTAAAGAGGATAAGATAAAACTTGACGTGGAATACCGCATAGCCTTTATGTACTCCGAATTCGGTTGCGTGGTGGACCGTTTGACGGCGGTGTATGGCGAAGACAAGTTTGTCCTTTACATGAAGACCCTGCTGTCCGGGCGCGCTCACGACGAAGTATTCCGGGAAGTGTTCGGGATAGACTATGACCGGTTCTTGTCAGATTTCAGGAGTTATGCGAATAACCGGCTTTAAGCCATGAACCACAGCTGTGATCTGGCCCCTTCCGGTTTTCAGGACGCCCGGGGGATAGCAAAACCGCCGGGGAAACTGGCGGTTTTGCCTGGTAAAAGTTATAACCTAGATTTAAGCGCTGTTATAAAGACATCGTTCGAGACTACTTTGCGCAACATCCCGAGGTAACTTTATAAGTCCCGCTTTTCCCCAAGAGCTGCGGCAGGCGGATCTTATCCGCGAGATGCCGCACGGTCGGCCACGCGGCGCGGCCGCCCATGCTTGCCGCGAGAAGCGGGTGCGCAGGGCTCGGCACTACGCGCCTTCGCTCCTGCTCCACCGGTAGGCTGCATCTTATTAACACCCCCTTTGCGCGGCCGGCCGGCCCCAAACAGGCCTTACCCGGCCGCTCCCGTCCGCCTTCGGCGGCCGTACAACGCAGAAAATTATTTCCCGCGCCCACTGCAAAGAGTTGAACCAATATCTATACGGACTCTGCCCGCGCTCGCCCGTGGCTTCTGCTGAAGCCACTGGCGGCGCGGGCCTGTTCCTGATTTCTATCTCAAGAATTATCCGGTGGACGCAGTATTTATAAAACACCAGCCCGGCGTCCGCTGCTGCGGCCGCCGCGCTGGTCTTTTCTGTTATTGATAAGCAGCCACCGGGGGGAAACTGCGGGGACAAAAGGAAGGGACGGCCAGGCCGGTAGCGTCTTGCGCGCGTTCGGCGCCGCCGCAACCGGCCTGGCCCGTCTTATGCTGATAATCATCTAGAGGTCCCCTCCTTCAGGTTGTGTAAGATTGCTTTGTCTAGGAGCAAACTCACAAACCTGAGGAGGGAACACTTATGAGATTATACGCCGCAATCGACCTGCATTCCAACAAC
>DAOPZW010000207.1:0-4634 GCA_035353595.1 Elusimicrobiales bacterium
CTTTTTCACCTTAGGTCAGCCTAAATTGTGGTCCAGTTTTCCCCGACCATTATAGAGATCATGGCCGTACGCCCGTCAGCGCTTTCTATCATCAGCCTGCTGTTGCTGGCCGCCGATCTGGGGGCCGGGGGCATAGCGTTCAGCGTATTTAAAACCGGGCAGTCCGCGCCGTCCGCCTGGCCGCTGTTCTGGCTGGCCGCCGGCCTGGCCGCCCTGGCGGCCAAGGAATTCTGGCGCCGCAAGGGGTTTACGCTGGCCATCAACGCGCTGGCGCTGCTGCCGCTGCGGTTCCTTATCCTCTACTGGGCCCGCTGGATGGTAACGGTTTAGCGCGCCGTTCAGCGCGGGAACGGTTTTAAAGCGTAGGCCCAAATACTCCCGCCGGGTGCCCGAAAGGCCCTGCGGCGCGCAGCTTTTCCCCTGTATACTATCGCAACGGAGCTCATATGAAAAACAAAGCCTTGGTCAACGAATTCCTCGCCCTGGCGCTGCTCGCCTCCCTGGGCGCGCCCGCGGCCGCCGCGGTCAGGGCGGAGACCCGGTCCCGGATACAGGGCATACAGGCCGCCGTTAAAGAGGCCGGGGCGGACTGGGTAGCCGGCGAAACGGAAGTTTCCGAAGCCGACGACGCGATGCTGACCGGTTTCGACCCGCAGCCCCCGGTGGGGCCGGAGGCGCCCGACCCCGCAACGCGCACGCTGCCGCGGACGCTGGACTGGCGCGATTTCGGCGGCAAGAATTTCGTCACCGCGCCCAAGAGCCAGGCCAAATGCGGCTCCTGCTGGGCCTTCGCCATGACGGGCGCCCTGGAGGCTTACGTGCTCCGGACAAAGAACATTCCCGGCACGGACCTGGACCTTTCGGAGCAGGTGCTGCTTTCCTGCAGCGGCGCCGGCACCTGCAAAGGCGGGAAACTTTACCCGGAATTCATAAAGGACAAGGGGCTCCCGGCGGAGACCGCTTATCCTTACGCCGCCCAGAACGGCGCGTGCTCGGCGGCCGCGGCGGGCTGGCAGGCCGGCGCCTACAAGATAGCCGACTGGGGCATCATCTGGGGCGGTTCGGGCGACCGCCTGAAGAGGGCGCTGGCGGCCTACGGCCCGCTGACCACCAGCATGCTGGTCTTCGAGGATTTCAAGCACTACAAGAGCGGCGTCTATTCGCACGTTTCGGGCAAATACCTGGGCGGGCACGCCGTGCTGCTGGTGGGCTACAACGACGACAAGCAGTACTTCATCGTCAAGAACAGCTGGGGCACCAAGTGGGGTGAGGAAGGTTTTTTCAGGATCAGCTACTCGCAGATGAAGTCGCTCGTGTTCTTCGGCGGCGTCTACAGCGTGGCTTACTACGCCGGTTCCGGCGGCAAGTCCGCCGGGGAGATCCCGGTCCGCGGTTTCCTGCAGGCCGAGGGCTTCCTGAAGTGACGCGGCGCCGCGGAGCTGTAACGGCCTTTGCCGCAGTTCATCCGCGCCCGAAGTTTTATATCATAGACTTATGAAGCCCGGGTTACCTAAAAAAACTTTCCTCGCCGCCTGCGTCCTGCTGGCCAGCGGCTTCGTCACGGCGTCCGGCGGCGTTATGATGCAGGGGTTCTACTGGGACGTGCCGGGCAACGGGACCTGGTACAATACCATGAAGGAGAAAGCGTACGGCCTGCGCTATATGCTGGGCGGCGCGGGCATAGACCGCATCTGGTTCCCGCCGGTGTCGAAAGGCGCGTCGGGCGGGTATTCGATGGGCTACGACCCCTACGATTACTATGACCTGGGCCAGTACGACCAGAAAGGGACCGTCAAGACGCGCTTCGGCTCCCAGGCCGAACTCAGGGCCGCTATCGCGGAATTCAAAAAGCTAGGCGTGCTGAGCATGGCCGATATAGTGCTCAACCACCGCTCCAACGCCGAGAAGAAAGAGGTGAACCCCAGGACCGGCGGCGAGACCTGGACCGATTTCAGCTCCGTAGCGAGCGGGAAGATGAACTGGCACTGGGATTCCTTCCACCCCAATTCCTATTGCGGCGGGGACGAATCCGCGTACGGCGGCTACCTGGACGTCTGCCACCGCTCGGGCCGGGCTTACAACGATTTCAAGGAATGGCTGAACTGGCTGAAGGACCCCGCGAACGCCGGTTTTACCGGCGGCTGGCGCTATGATTACGTGAAGGGTTATCCCGCCTGGGTCAACAAGGATATGAACGCCGCCACCGGCGGCCTGATGGGCGTGGGCGAATATTGGGACAGGAGCATGCCGCTGCTGGACCGGTGGGCCTCCGAGGCGGGCAGTTCGGTGCTGGATTTCCCGCTGTATTACACCCTGCGCGACGTCCTCAACGACACTTCCGGCGGCGGCTGGCTGCCCGACCTGTTCGACCCGGCCAAGGGTTTCGCGTCGAAGTGGGACGCGCGTTCCGTGACTTTCGTGGGCAACCACGATACCGACGAGATCTTCGCCGACAAGATGATGGCTTACGCCTTCATACTGACGTATAAAGGCTACCCGTGCCTTTACTGGAAGGATTACTTCGATTACGGCCTGGCCGCGGGCGGCGGCGCCGGGCAGGGCGAGGGCAACGGGATAAAGCGGCTGGTCTGGGCGCGCGAGAAGCTGGCGGCCGGCGGGCCTAACATACAGATACTCAAGAGCGACGACGGGGACTGGATCTCCTACGGGTCCTACGGTTATTCGGCGGAGAGCCCCGGTTATATCGTCGTCATCAATGACAGTCCTTCGGCCTGGAAGGGCGGGACGGTAAATACCGGTAACGCCTATTTAAAGAACAAGGTCCTGAAAGCCTACGCCTGGTCCTCCGCGAAGAGCGGCCAGAACTACCAGCCGGCGAACCAGTTCTGCGACGGCGGCGGCAATGTGCAGGTATGGGCCCCTCCCCGGGGCTATGCGGTGTATTCCGCGGACGGCATCACTTTAAAACAATAGCGCCGGGCTCAGTGCTGGCGGGACTTGCCGCGCAGCGGCAGCGTGGCGCTGACCAGCGTTCCGCGGCCCGGCCGGGAAGTGACCGACAGCCGGCCGCCGGCCGCCGCGGCTTCCTCGGCCATTATTTTCAGGCCGAGGCCCGGCTTTTTATTCCCGGCCTTTTTAACGTCAAAACCGCGCCCGTCGTCGCGCGTGGTCAGCGTTATCCTGTCGTCCTTCAGGTCCAGCGAAAATTCCAGCTTCTTCGCTCCGGAGTGCTTTTCGGCGTTGCTGAGCGCTTCCTGCGCTATGCGGTAAAGGTTCCCGGCCAGGGCGCTTTCGGGCGCGGGAGTGCCGGCCGGCAGCCTGAAGTCCGACACTACCCGGATATTCGAACGAGTGCAGAACCGGGCCAGCAGTTCGCGCAGAGCGGGCTCAAGGCCGGCAATGGCCAGCGAGTGCGGCCAGTTCTCCGCGCACACGCCGTTAACGGCGCAGATCGCCCGCTTGAGCATTTTCCTTGCCTCGTCTATCTTCGACAGCGCGCCCCGTTTTTCGCCGGCGCGGATATCCTCTTCCGCCAGCAGCAGCAGGGAGGACATCCCCGTCTGCAGGGCGGCTATGGTGTCCTGCAGGGAGGTGGCGAACAGCTTTTTCTCCGCCTCCCTGGCCCTGGTTATGCGGCAGGCCACCTGCCGGGCTTCCGCCTCCAGGCGCCGGCTCTGCGTTACGTTGCGCAGGGAAATGACCGCGCCGATAACGTTGCCCCGGCGGTCGCGCACGGCGCCGGCCGCGGGCAGCAGCGTGTGCGCCGCGCCGCCGGCGGCCGTAATAGTAACTGCTTTGGCGGCGCCGCGGCCGGGCTTGGCCGCCAGGGTCTGGCGGACCAGCCGGCCGAAAGCGCCCTGCTGCCTTTTATCGGCCGCGGGCAATACCGCGTCGATGTCGCGGCCCGCGGCTTCCTTCTGGGTGAGCCCGGTGAGCTCTTCGCCTGCGCTGTTGAGCATGGTCACCGCGCCTTTGGTGTCGGTCGCCACAACGCCTTCGCTGATGCTGCGCATGGTTACGGCCAGGCGCTCGCGCTCTTCGGCCAGGGATTCGTCGGCCCGGTTCTTCTGGGAGGTGATCTCCGTGCAGAAACCGCCTACCGCGCAGACCTCGCCCTTTTCGTCCAGGAGGGGGAACTTCTCGGTAATGAAGGAGAGTTCGCCGCCGGGCAGCGGGATGGTCTCTTCGAATTCCAGGGGGCCGCGGTGCGCCATGACCTGCCCGTCCTGCGATCTGAAGAGTTTCGCCACCTCGGGCTTGAAGAAATCCGGATCGCGTTTGCCGAGCAGCGCCGCGCGGGGGAAAGTTGAAAGGCGCTCGTAGCGGCGGTTCACGTAAATATACCGCCCCTCGGTGTCTTTAAGGTACACCACGAGGTTCGTGCTGTCCAGCAAGCCGGCAAGGAAATCGCCGCGCAAGTCTGCGGCTTTTACATCTTTTTTTGTATCAGTTCCGCTCATACCGCCCCCGTTGATATTCCTGTTGTACGTAATAGCGGCGGAGAACCAGGCTGCCCCGCCGCTAACCCAATAAGATAAGATACCAAAATTACCGGATATTTTCCATACCGGAAAAGCCGGATCGGCCGCGCTCACGAAGTTATGATAAAATGCTACAGATAGGCATGCCCCAGGGGGAAAAATGACTGCCAGACTGATCGCATATTCGGCTAT
>DAOPZW010000208.1:0-4601 GCA_035353595.1 Elusimicrobiales bacterium
CGGGCCATACCCAGTTTCACCAGTCCCTGGTTATTGCAGCCTGAAGTGCCGAAGGTCAGACCGAAGGTCTGCGTGCCGAAAGACCCGTTGGTCGTGGCGGCAAGCACCTGCGTCATATCGTTCTTCTTGAACGCCAGGCTGCCGAGCCCGCAGCCTGCGCTGCCGTAATCGGCCGCTATAGCGGACGCGCTGAAACCCGCTACAAGTAACAGTGCAGCTATTGTCTTTATTGATTTCATTTATCCTCCTGTGATTTTAATCCTCTGATCATATTATCAACCGCGCTGTAATTCTGGCAATTAAGGTTTATCCGTGTCAATTTTAGCTATGAAAGCTACTTCAGCCAGCCGCGCCCTGATGAATTTTTCCGGAAGGTCGCCGCCGGCAAGATACTGCGGGGGCGGCGCCTGAAGCCGGGGCGCCTCCTCCCGCGGATCCAGCAGCGCGGCGGAAGGCTCCTTGTTCCAGGCCGCACAATGAGCGCCGCCTTTCCAGGTTTCCCAGCCCAGCCCGGAGTACAGGCTGTTGGCCAGGCTTATTTCCCGGCGCAGCTGCGCGAGCTCCTCATAGCCTTTAAGTCCCAGATGTTTTCCCAGGTCGGCCAGCACGGTCCAGTTGGGCTGCGGCGCCGACGCCGGCCGCCAGCCGGCCGCCTGTTTCACTTTCCTGTCGAAAGCGGTGAACGAGCCCGCCTCCTCCGCGAATAGCGCGGCGGGGAAAACCACCGAGGCGGGATGCAGGGCGGACGGGACCGCCCATTCGCCGGCCACGGCGAAAGCGCCTTTCAGGTCCAGCCCGTCCAGGCCGGTATCGCCCCAGGACAGCAGGGACTTCAACCCGCCGGCGCGCGCCAGTTCTATGATACCGGGCCCGCTCAAACCTTCCCAGGCCGGCAGCGCGCAACCCCAGACTTTTTCCAGCGCGGCGCGCGCGTCTTTATCGGCAACGGGCCGCTGCCCGGGCAGCCAGCGGCCGTCCAGGCCCTGGTCTATGGCGCCCTGCGAATTAGAATACGCGCGCAGCAGCAGCAGGCCTCCGGGCTTGCCGGCAAGTATCAGCAGGTCGGCCAGCGCCGCCAGCCCGGCGCCGGAAAGCAGAGCGGCGTCCGCAACGATCAGGGGGCGCTCCGCCGCCACAAGCTGCGCCGCCATGCGGCCCGCGGCTTCTGCGTCCGCCGGGCGGACAGCACCGTCCTGCAGTTTAAGCGCAGCCGCGAGTTGCGTGAACCCTTTCACCCCGGTTGCGCCGGTCCTCTCGGCTACAGCTCTCAGCCAGAGGCGGTAAACTCCGCCGGTTTCCGGGAGCGTTTCGACTTTAGCGCCCTTTATCGCCGCCGCCCGTATCGCCGCGGCGACGGACGGGTAAGCGGCCTCCAGGCCGGGCAGCGCCGTTATTATCAGATCGGCCCTGCCGATATCTTCCAGCGCCGCCGTGGAGGCGTTAAAGCCGAAAGCGCGCGCGGCTGTATCCAGCTCGCCGCCTACGCCGGGACCGCCGAGGTTGTTGGTACCCAGGGCGGCGCGGCCGATCTTCTGCAGCAGGTACAGCGCTTCGTTGGAAAGACGGGGGGATCCCAGCACCGCGGCTTCCCTGCCTGAAACTTTCTTCAGGCCTTCGGCCGCGGCTTTCATAGCCTCGTCCCATTTGGCGGCGCGCCAGGCGCCGTTCGTTTTTATCATCGGCGCTTTAAGCCGGTCGTCGATCTCAAGCAGGTCGAAGCCGCTGAAAGCGCGGGAGCAGATCCCCGCGTTCGCGGGGTTGCCGCTGAGCTTATTGTCCAGGCGCTGTATCCTGCCTTCGGCCGTGGAGAACTCCAGCACGCAGCCGTTGCCGCAATAGGGGCAGACGGCGCTGGCCTTGCCGGCGCGCCAGGCGGGCACATTGACGTCCTTGAATTTAGCCGACAGCGCACCCGCGGGGCAGGCGGCTACGCATTGGCCGCAGGATTTGCAGGCATATTCGGCCAGCCGCGAACTCCAGGCCGAAGTTACTTCCGTGACAAAGCCGCGCCCGGCCAGGCCGATGGCCCCGGAGCCCTGCAGCTCGGCGCAGACACGCACGCAGCGCCCGCACAGGATACATTTCTGGTGGTCCCGTTCAATGAACGGATGCCGCGGCATTTTAGTGCCGGCGGTTTTTGTACCGGAATACAATTCGCCCTTCGCGCCATATTCCCCGGCGTAACGGCGCAGTTGGCAGGTATCGACTTCCTGGCAGCCGCACAACAGGCAGCGGCGCGCTTCCTCCAGCGCTTCGCGCTCCGCCAGGGTCTGGGAAACCTCGCTGCAGGAGCGCGCGCGGCTGAAAGCGTCGAGCTGCGGTATTTTTGCGCGCGGCATTTTGGGATACTGCGCGTAGTCCGCGGGGGAAAGGTCCTTGAGCGCCCCCTTGCGGATATTGAAAGGATGGGGGGAAAGCTCCTGGGGCGAACCGCTGATCTGCGCGTGGACGGACAGCGCCGCCCTGCGGCCGCCGGCAATGGCTTCTATGGCGGTAGCCGGGCCGGTGAAGCAGTCGCCGCAGACGAAGACGTCGGGATGGCTGGCCGAGCGCAGGGTCCCGGGATCGGCGTCAGGGGTTCCCCGTTTAGTAAGTTTCAGGCCGTCCGCGTCGAAACCATTCCAGCGAACTTTCTGGCCTATAGCCGCGATGACGGAATCAAAAACGATATCCGTTTCGGAGCCGGGCACCGGCTCGGGACGGCGGCGGCCGCTGGCGTCGGGCTCGCCCAGGCGCATCTGCACGCAGCGCATGCTCAGCGCCTTGCCGGAGCCGGAGAAGCTCAGCGGAGCGGTGAGAAAGCGCATCTTGACGCCTTCTTCCTCGGCCTCCAGGATCTCTTCCGGATTGGCCGGCATTTCGGCGCGGCTGCGGCGGTAAACCATTGAAACTTCTTTGGCGCCCAGGCGCAGCGCGGTGCGGGCGCAGTCGATGGCGGTATTGCCGCCGCCTACCACGGCGACGCGCTCGCCGAGGTCGGGCGTCCCGCCCTTATTGACTTTTTCCAGCAGGGCTATGCCGGACCAGACTCCGGCCCGGTCCTCGCCTTCGACGCCCATGGCCTGGCCCGACCAGGCGCCGATGGCCACCACTATCGCCGAGAAACCCTGCTTGCGCAGACCGTCCAGGTGAAAATCTTTTCCCCAGACGGCACCGGTGCGCAGCTCCACGCCCAGGGCCAGGATCTGCTCGGCTTCCGCGTCCAGCACCAGCGGGGGCAGCCGGTAGTCGGGCACGCCGTAGCGCAGCATGCCGCCCGTTTTTTCCATGGCTTCGAATACCGTGACGGAATAGCCCAGCACGGCCAGGAAATGGGCGGCACTCATGCCGCCCGGCCCGCCGCCTATCACGGCGATCTTTTTACCGTTCTTCGGCGCCAGCTCCGGCTTCCAGGCGTCCGCGGCACACCGGTCGCGGTCGGAGATAAAGCGCTTCACCTGGTTGATGGAGACGGCCTCGTCCACCAGTTTGCGGCGGCAATGGTCCTCGCAGGGGTGCGGGCAGATGCGGCCGCAGACGGACGGGAAAGGATTGCGCTCCTTGATTATGCGCAGCGCGTCGGCGAAGTTGCCGCGCGCGGCCTCGGAAAGATAGGAACGGATATCGATGCCGGCCGGGCAGACCATATTGCAGGGGGCTACGCAGTCGCCGTGATGGTTGGACAGCAGCAGTTCCAGGCCGAGCTTGCGCAGCTTGCGGATATTCTCCGTATTGGTGCGCACCACCATGCCTTCCTCGGCGCGCGTGGCGCAGGCGGGCACCATGCCCCTGCGGCCCTGCACTTCCACGATGCAGACGAAGCAGGACGCGTAAGGGGGCAGGCGCGGGTCGGCGCACAGGGTGGGGATCTCTATGCCCTGGGCGCGGGCTATTTCCAGCAGCGTGGCGCCGGGCGCGGCGCTGACCATATTGCCGTCGAGGTTTATCGAGATATTTTTCATGACGGCCTCCCGGCGGCCGCGGGGCGGCCCGGCGTTACATCCACCGCCTTGAAACGGCAGACATCCCTGCAGATGCCGCAGCGGGTGCATTTATCAGCGTCGATGACATGCTGTTTTTTAGCGCTGCCGCTGATAGCGGCCACCGGGCAGCGCCGCGCGCACAGCGTACAGCCGGTGCAGGCGGAATTTATGTTATAGGAGATAAGGGACTTGCAGACCCCGGCGGGACAGCTCTTGTGCAGGATATGCGCCTTGTATTCTTCCTCGAAGTAGCGCATGGTGGTCAGCACGGGGTTGGGGGCGGTCTGGCCCAGGCCGCACAGGGAGGAACTTTTTATGCCGGCGCCCAGCTCCCGCAAGGTTTCAAGGTCATCGGGCTTGCCCTTGCCGGCGCAGATGCGCTCCAGGATCTCGAGCATGCGCTTGGTGCCGACGCGGCAGAAGGTGCATTTACCGCAGGATTCGTTCTGCGTGAACTTGAGGAAGAAGCGCGCCACGTCCACCATGCAGGTGCTGTCGTCCATGACCACCATGCCGCCGGAGCCCATGATGGCGCCGGTGGCGTTGAGAGAATCGTAATCGATGGGCGTGTCCAGCAATTTTTCCGGGATGCAGCCGCCCGAAGGGCCGCCCATCTGCACGGCCTTGAGCTTGCGGCCG
>DAOPZW010000209.1:0-4524 GCA_035353595.1 Elusimicrobiales bacterium
GGGGGGCAAGGACGCCGACATGTCCAGCGCAACGCTGGACAAGGCCATAGAATACATCCGCAAGACGCGCGAAGTCCGCGACGTGCTGATCTCCGGCGGCGACCCGCTGGTCCTCAACGACGATACGCTCGAGAACATAATAAAGCGCCTGCGCGCAATAGACCATGTTGAGATAATCCGCATCGGTTCGCGCACACCGGTGGTGATGCCGATGCGCATCACGGACAACCTGGTGGGCATGCTTAAGAAATACCACCCGATCTACGTGAACACGCATTTCAACCATCCCAAGGAAATGACAGCGGAAGCTTTCGAGGCCTGCCGCAAACTCGCCGACGCCGGCATACCCGTAGGCAACCAGAGCGTGCTGCTGAAAGGCATCAACGACTGCCCCCAGACGATGAAGCGGCTGATGCATGAACTGCTGATGGCCCGCGTGAAGCCCTACTACATCTACCAGTGCGACCTCTCCCGCGGCATCAGCCATTTCCGCACCACGGTCTCCAAAGGCATAGAGATAGTGGAGAACCTGCGCGGGCACACCACCGGCATGGCCGTCCCGACCTTCGTGGTGGACGCGCCCGGCGGCGGAGGCAAGACCCCCGTGATGCCGAACTACCTGATCTCCATGTCGGATAAGCGCGTAGTGCTGCGCAATTACGAGGGCGTGATAACCACCTACACGGAACCGACCGGCTATGTCTCGTCCTGCGACAACTGCGACTTCTGCGCCGACGACAAGTACAAGCCCATCGACGGCGTGGCGAAGCTGCTCAGCGGAGAAAAGCTCACGCTGGAACCCGCGCACCTTATGCGCACGCGGCGGCACACGAAGTAACCAGGCCGGGGATCGAGGACCGGGAACCGGGAATGTAACAGCGGTTCCCGGTCCATATCATTATGGATTTCATCCACGGATTGAAGGACCGGACGGTTTTCATCGTAGGCTCCTGCAAGAACGCCGGGAAGACGACCTTCCTTAATTACGCCATGAGCCGCCTGCGCGGCGGGCGGGCGCTGGGCGCCCTGAGCGTGGGCGTGGACGGGGAAAAAGAAGACTCTATCTTTTTGACCGCCAAGCCTCAGGTGCACGCCGACAGGGGGGACCTGCTGCTGTGCGCCGAAACAGCCCTGGCGAACACCGACCTGCATTACGAGATCCTTAACGTCTATCCGTTCCGCACGGCGATAGGCCGGCCCGTGCTGCTGCGCGCGCTGCGCGCCGGCCGCGCGGAGATCTCCGGCCCCGAGAATAATTCCCAGCTGGCCGAGATCCTGGCCGACATGCGCCGCCACGGCGCGGGGACTATTTTCGTGGACGGGGCGGTGGACCGGATAACCCAGGCCGCCGAAGGCGAAAAGGCCTCTTTCGTCTATGTGGCCAGAATAGAACCCGACAATATTGATTCCGCCGCGGCGGCAATGAAGCTGCTCTGGTCGGCGGCCGGGATCCCGCTCTGGAAGCCGGACACCCGCGCCCAGGAGCCGGTGTTTTTCGTGGAAGGGGCGCTTACCCGTGAAAAACTGCCTCAAAAGGCCGAAGACGGCGGGACCCTGGTAGCGGAGGACCCGACCAAGATCTTCCTCTCCTGGCGCGAGTGGCAGGCTCTCAATAACAGGTTCAGGGTTTTATTCCGGCGCAAACCGGATTTAGCCGCGTTTATAGTCAATTTGTATAATATAAATAGGACCGATTTTGAGAGAAAGCTCGGCAGTCCGGACCTGGCGGGCAGGATAACATATAACCCGTACCAGCTCGCGGCGGCGCAAGCTAAGGACACGAACCGGGCGCCATAAGAGCTGCAGCTATTTAAATGGATAAAACGCGGGCTTTCGCCGAATTCGAAACCTTTTACTCCCTGTTCAGGCCGCTCACGCCTTATGGGCGCATTTACAGGGAAGCCCGCCCCTTCTTCTCCGACCCGGCCGCCCTTAAAACCGAATACGACCTGGCTGCGGCGGCAGGCGTCTTTATCGCCGCCCGCAGGGAGCGGGGGGACCGGCTGCGCTTTCACCTGCGAAATATTCCCGCGCTGGACCTGTCGCAGCAGGCGCTGTGCAGCGGCCCGGGGCTGTTCCTGGCGCGCAAATTCCTCGCCAACGCCAGGGACATCTTCACACTTTTGCCCGCGGCGCTGCGCGCCAGATTCGCTGCGCGCTGGCAGTCGGGCGACCTGCTGGCCCTGCTCAACAAGGGCGGCTCCGGCGAAGCGTTCCACATAGCCGATGCTTACGCTCCCGAACTTGCGGCCGAAAGGTCCGGCATAGCGGCCTGCGACGCCGGCCTCAAACGCCTGCGCGAGCGCAGGCTTAAAAGCCTGCGGGAACTCTGGGGCCTTGATTTTTCCGACAGGGATTTCCTTGTGGTAGAGGAGAAAGCCGCCGCCAAATTCTCAGCCTCCCCCGACCTGTTCGCCGAGCCTTTCGACGGCGCCCATGTTACGGTAAAGCCGGTCTACGGTCCCGAGTATATGGAAGCCGCGGCTGAACGGGAAAGGCTGCGCGCCAGGGAACAGGAACTGGAAGCCGGGATCATCAAGAAACTGGCCGCCGCCGTAGCCGCTGAAAAGGACCTCATAGAGGGATACATAGCCGCTATTACAAAAATAGACATCGCCGCGGAACGCGCCCGGCTGGCCGCGGAGCTCAGGCTCACCCGGCCGCTCATACATAAATATCCGGCCCCCGTCCGCCTGCTCAAGGCGCGCTTCCTGCCGCTGGAGTTAAAATTGCAGGCTGCCGGGCTAAAATACACCCCGCTCACCGCGGTTTTCAAACGGCGGGTCAACGTGATCTACGGTTCCAACATGGGCGGCAAGACCGTGGTGCTGAAAACCCTGGCCTTCCTGCAGCTGGCGGCGCAGAGCGGCTTTTTCACGCCGGCCGCCGCCTTTGAGACCTGCCTGTTCGACTCAGCGGCCTTCATCGGAGGGGCCGAGATGGAAACCGCCGGCGGCCTGAGCGGTTTCGGCCTGGAAATGAACGATTTTGCCGGCACCCACGGCCGCCTGAAAAGCAACAATGTGCTGATCCTGATGGATGAATTCGCCCGGACCACCAATTCGGAGGAGGCTACGGCGCTTTTAAGCGCCATACTCGAGGATCTCGGCGAAAAAAAGCGGGCTTTCTCCTTCCTGGCGACGCATTTCTCGGGCCTGCGCGCGGGCAAGGACTCGGCCAGCTTCAAAATGCGCGGCTTTGACACCGCGGCTTTCAACGACTATTTCTGCGCCAAGCCGGCGGCCGGGCTGGACGAAAAGCTTAAGATGATAAACCGATTTATGCGCTATGAAGTGCTGGAAGGCGCAGCGGGCGAGGAAGCCCGCGACGCCATAAAGATAGCGGGCATACTGGGCGTGGCCCGGCCCGTGATCAAAAGGGCGCAGGAATTGCTGGAGGAGAATAAATGAAACCGTTAAAAAGCAAACTCGGACTTTCGAACACCAAGATAGCGGGCGCCAGGAAGCTGGCGGAAGGAATAGTGGCCCCGGTCCAGGAATTCATAGACAGGCACACCACCGTTACCATAGAGCGGGCCACCCTGCGCCTGCTGGGCGCGGACGGCGCCAACTCCGACGGCGTTCCGGTGCCCAATCTTATAGCCTCGCAGTGCGGGGGGAAACTGGCCGGCGGCGCGGCCTCCTTCTATCTCAACGCGCTGGTAAAGCTCGATAAGACGCCCGCGCAGCTCAACGCCGAAATAGCGAAGGGGCTGGATATCTCCAAGCTGGAATTCACCGATCCCAGGCGCATACAGGCCAAAGCCGACGAACTGGTTAAAGGCCTGGACGCCCGCATAGCCGGGAACGTGGCCCACAGGAACGCCAAGCTGAAGCAGTACAAGGACAAGGTCAAGTCCCCGCTGATCTATGTGATCGTGGCCACCGGCAATATTTATGAGGACGTCAAGCAAGCCCAGTCCGCGGCGCTGGAAGGCGCGGACATCATAGCCGTTATCCGCACCACCGCCCAGAGCCTGCTGGACTATGTGCCGTACGGCGCCACCACCGAAGGCTTCGGCGGCACCTACGCCACGCAGGAGAACTTCCGCATCATGCGCGCCGCGCTCGACGAGGTCGTCGACAAGGAAGGCCGCTACATACGCCTGGTCAATTACTGCTCCGGGCTCTGCATGCCCGAGATAGCCGCGATGGGCGCGATGGAGCGGCTGGACATGATGCTCAACGATTCCATGTACGGCATCCTGTTCCGCGACATCAACATGTACCGCACGTTCACGGACCAGTATTTCAGCCGCATGATCAATACCGCGGCCGACATCATCATCAATACCGGCGAGGACAACTACCTCACCACGTCGGACGCCGTCGAGAAGGCCTACACGGTGCTGGCCAGCCAGTTCCTCAACGAGCGCTTCGCCTTTGCGGCGGGCCTGCCCGCCCACCTGATGGGGCTGGGCCACGCCTTCGAGATGGATCCCACCATCAAGAACGGCTTCCTGCTGGAGCTGGCCCAGGCCCAGATGGCCCGGGAGATCTTCCCCGAGGCGCCCCTGAAGTACAT
>DAOPZW010000210.1:0-4507 GCA_035353595.1 Elusimicrobiales bacterium
ATTCTACAGCAGGTCTATTTATTTTGTTGCACTAGCGTTTTGAACTCGTGGGCCGCCGGGACTAATGGAACCCGTACGGGTCGGCCTCGATGAAGTACTTGACCCCGGGCCGCTCCGGCAGGGCCTGGGCGCGCTCCAGGCAGCTCATCGCGGTTTTTTCCGAAGCGGCCTTGACCAGGTAATACTCGCTCTGGAATTTAAGCTTTTCCTGGCCGGCGGGAGTCACCGGTCCGAAGATCTCGCTGCCGTCGCCGGCCTCGCCGAGGAAGGCCAGCGCGCGGAGGAAATCCGCCGCGGCGGCCTCCATGGCTTTGCGGTCATAGGACGCGAACCGGGCTTTCACGATATAAGAGAACGGCGGATAAAGGAAGTCCTTGCGGCCCGCCAGCTCCCCGTCGGCGAAAGAAGGATAGTCCATCTCGTCGAGGCGGGAGAAGACGTAGTGGCCGCTCTCCCTGGTCTGGATAAAAAGCGTTCCGTTGCTGCCCAGCAGGCGCCAGGCCCCGTAAAAAGACCGGAAGGTTTTTTCCGACGCCCGGAAATCGGCGCCGGAAAGGTCGGAGTCCGCGTCCAGGAACGCCACCAGGTTCAGCCGGGGGGCGCCCAGTTCGCGCAGGGCGACGCGCGTGCCCACCAGCACGTCGGCGGCGCCGCGGGAAAAGCTCTCCAGCTCTTCGCGCATGGTTTTCACGGAGCCCCGCAGCACGTCGCCGTCGAAGCGGGCCGTTCTTGCCGCCGGCAGCAGCCTGGCGATAGCCTCCTGCGTTTTCTGCGTGCCCGCCCCGTACTCGCGGAAAACCTTGCCGCCGCATTTTGCGCAGGTTTGCGGCCTGGCCTCTTTTTTGCCGCAGCGCCGGCAAAGCAGCCCAGGGGCGCCGTCCGGGCTTTTTTGGATGGTCATGCCGGGACCGCAGGCCGGGCAGCGGGGCATCCAGCCGCAGTTGGCGCAGAAAAGGCGCGCCGCGTAGCCTTTGCGCCCGGCGATGATCAGCGCCTGGCCGCCCGCGGCCACCGCCGCGCGCAAAGCGTCAGCCAGCGGCCGGGCCAGGATGTCGCCGGGATACTTCTCCATATCCAGCACCCGCACTTCGGGACCGGGGCCGGAGGCCGGCGCGGGCATATCGAAACGCCGCAGCGCGCCCGAAGCCGCCGCGCCCCAGGCTTCGATGGACGGGCAGGGGCTGGCCAGCAGCACCGGCGCGTTAAGGGCTTTCATGCGCTTCAGGAGCACGTCGCGCCCGTGGTAGTAAGGTTCCGCCTCGCCCTGGTTATACACCTCTTCGTCTTCGCCGTCCATTACCGCGAAGCGCAGGCTTTTGAACGGCAGGAAGAGGCCGGTGCGGGTGGCGATGACGACCTTGTAGGTCCCGCCGGCCGCGCCGGCCCAGGCCGCGGCGCGTTTTTTAGGAGTGAGCCTGGCGTGCCAGACGCCGATGCGCCCGGGAAAAACCGCCTCCAGCGCGGCGGCCAGCGGCGCGATATAGCTGAAGTCCGGAACCAGCAGCAGGCCCTGGGCGCCGGGGGAGTTAAGGGCCGCCTTGAAAACAGCGGGATAAATGGTTTCGCGCCGCTCCAGCGCGGCCAGGCGCAGGAGATAGCCGGGGCAGCCGCCCTGCGCTACCGCCTCCAGCAGGCCGTTCAGTTCCGGCGCCGCGGCAGCCGCGGCAGGCGGCAGGGCGGGAAGTACGGGGGGGGGAAGCGGAGCTTCAAGGGGAGCGTGTTCAAAAAACGCGCCCAGGCAAAGCCCGAGGGGGGAACCCCAGCGCGCCGCCATCCAGGCGGCCAGCTCCAGGACGCCTTCGGGGAATATAGGCGTTTCCTCCAGCAGGCGGCTCACGCTTTTCAGTTCTTTGAAGCGGGTAAGGTCGGCGTCTTTCTCGGGCAGCACGCGGGTGATAACGCCCGCGGCTTCGCCGCGCTTGCCCAGGGAAGCCAGCACGCGCAGCCCCGGGGCCGCGGTCAGCTCCAAAGCTTCCGGCAGCAGGTAATAAAAAGTCCGCCGGAGCGGGATGGGAAAAGCGATTTCGGCCAGCATAAGCGGATCAAGGGCAAGAGCGGCTTCTTCGGCGGACCGCGCCAGAACGGGACGCCCTGTGCCCTCCCTTATTTTACTTCTTTATCTAAAAAAGCTTTCAGCATTTTCATATCTTCCCAGGTGTCGCGCTTCAGGTTGGGATTGCGCAGCAGGGCCGCGGGATGGTAGGTGGGGAGGACTTTTATGGGATGGCCGGACCCGAAGAGTTCCACGGGGTAATCGTACCACCGGCCGCGCGCCGCGGAAATGCCCTTGTCTATACCCAGCAGCACTTTGGTGGCCACGGAACCGAGCGTAACGATGCACGAGGGCTTAATGAACCGCAGCTGCTCGTCGAGGTAGGGGCGGCAGGCCGAGATCTCTTCCGGCGTGGGGGGGCGGTCGTTGCCATGGGCCTCCGGGGCTTCCGGGTCCTTCATCGGGTGGCATTTCACGATATTGGCGATGTAGACGTCCGAACGCTTCAAGCCGAGTACGGTTTCTATTATTTTATCGAGCAGCTGGCCGGACAGGCCGACAAACGGTTCACCGCGGTGATCTTCCTGGAAACCGGGGCCTTCGCCGACAAAGACCACCCGGGCCTTGTAAGTGCCCACGCCGAAAACGGCGTTGAGCCGCGCGAGCCCCAGCCCGCAGCGGCGGCAATTCTTCACTGTTTCCGCCAGGGAATCCATGCCGGCGGCGGGGGCCGGAGCGGCTTGCGGCGCCGGGACCGCTGCCGGCTTTACGGCAGCGGGCGCGGCCTGCGGCATGACAACAGCCCCCGCCGCGCCTTTAGCGCCGAGCGGGGGCTCCAGCAGGTTCTCATCGAGCGCGCGGACATACGCCGCCAAGTCCTTTGCGGCCGCGCCTAACGCCTGCTTCATTCTTTCGCGACTTTTTGCCGGGCGGGTTTGCTGTCGGCCGGTTCCTTGCCGCCGAGCCTGTCGGAGCGCCTGGTGGCGAGCTTGTCTTCTATGGCCTGGTCGTCCTTGACGGATTTTTCGACTTCGGCCATCGTGACTTTCTTGTTCACCACGTCCAGCAGCGAGCGCTCTATCAGTTCGGCCATAGGCACCTGGCGGAACTCTTCCTGGCGGCGCAGGTGGCGGGCCCACTGCATGGCCCGGACTATGTCCTGGTACTTGGAAGGACCGTAGTCGGAAATAAGACGGTCGAGAATTTCCGCGCTGTTCTCAACTTTTGCGTGCGTAGACATAATGAACCTCCATTGGATCCTGTTTAAATTCCGCTCCGGCGCCGCGGCCCGGGGCTTTTTCCCAACTGCGCGCCGAAAGCCCGCACCTTGTCCAGGTTGCGCCCGGTCTTGCGGCTTTCCAGGTCGGCTATCGCCGCCACTTCGCGCACCGCTTCCTTGAGCTTATCGTTTATCACCAGGTAGTCGAACCTGGCCGCGGCCTTGAGCTCCGAGCGGGCGGTTTCAAGACGTACGGACACGTTCTCGGGGGCTTCCCCGCGCCCGCGCAGGCGCTGCACCAGCGTCTTCAGGTCCGGCGGCAACAGGAAAACCGTCACCGCGCCGGGGAAGAGCTTCTTTACCGAATGCGCGCCTTTTACGTCGATGGTCATCACGGGGATGCGGTCTTTTTCCAGCACTTCCATCACAGACCTGACCGGCGTGCCGTAATAGTTGCCGTGCACCATCGCCCACTCCAGCAGCTTGCCTTCTTTGCGGAGTTTCCGGAACTGCTCCACGGTCACGAAATAATAGTCCCGGCCGTCTATCTCGCCGGGCCGCCGCTCCCGGGTCGTGCAGGTCACGCTGAAAGCGAACCTTTTGTCCAGCTTAAGAAGGCCGGAGCGCACGACGGTCTTTCCGCCCCCGGAGGGGGCGGAAATGACCATCGGGAAGTACTTGTAGCTCCGCTGACGCACCGCCTATTTATTCTTCCTGGGCGCCCTGATCTGGGACTGGGCCGCGGACAATATGGCTATGGGTACGCGGAAGGGGGAGCAGGACACGTAGGTCAGGCCCGCCTTGTGGCAGAACTCCACGGAGGCAGGCTCGCCGCCCTGTTCGCCGCAGATGCCGATCTTCAGGTCTTTGCGGGTCTTGCGGCCGCGCTCGACGGTGATCTTTATCAGTTCGCCCACGCCGGCCTGGTCGATGGTCTGGAAGGGGTCCACGGGGATGATCCCTTTCTTCACATAATCGTTCAGGAACGGTCCGGAGTCGTCGCGGGAATAACCGAAGGTCATCTGCGTCAGGTCGTTGGTGCCGAAGGAGAAGAACTCCATGGTCTCGGCGAGCTGGCCGGCCATCAGGCAGGCGCGGGGGATCTCGATCATGGTGCCGACCATATACTTAACCTTCACGCCCTTGGCCTTCATTACTTCGGAGTACACGCGGTGGATGATCTCGCTCTGGTGCTTCACTTCGTTCTCGAGCGAGACCACGGGGATCATGATATCGGGGAACACTTTTACGCCCTCTTTCTGGAGTTCGGCGGCGGCTTCGAAGATAGCGCGGGC